>JBDLJE010000043.1:0-20548 GCA_039714575.1 Campylobacterota bacterium
TCATACATTCCTGCGATCATTAAGGTCTCCAATATAAATTTGTATAGGGCACCTCTAAAAATCCTAGTCATCCTCAGCGATAGAGAGAAACACACAATCAAGGCGATCCTTTGAAGACCTAGCCGCAGCTAAGTCAAAAAGGGGCAACGCGGAGTGTGTGTTTCTCTCTATCGCCCTATGGGAGGTAAAAAGAGAGCGATCTTGCACAGAATTTTTCATCGTCGTAGCTTTGGCTATGACTCAAAAAAGTTATGCACAACCTCATCTCTCTTTTTGCCTCTGAGGATAACTAGGGTTTTTAGAGGTGCCCTATAGTAATTTTAACTAAATGATGCTCAAATTATTATTTATGAAGTTCTCTGTTTTATGACATAAGAGAAGATTAATATTAATCAACAGATGGCCACATAACCCCTTCTGAAATAGCGTTAGAAAGTAACATTTAAACAATTAACAAAAGGCTTTAATCCAAGCATGTAATAGTTTAAAGGGCTTTGTACTAATATAAGCAAAATTCAGTGAAAGGCCAAATATGGAAGTTAATTATGTATTTGAAGGCTTGAAGATCATGATGCTTGGGATGGGAACAGTTTTCTCGTTCCTTGTTATCTTGATCATTTTGATGAACGTCATGTCCAAGATCGTACACCGTTTTTTTCCAGAGCCCAATGATGTGGAGAACAATACATCACCGGCCATGGACAACAACGCAAAAAAGGTCGCAGCGATCACTGCTGCGATCATGCACCACAGACAAGCAACTAAACAAGGATAAAAATGGCTAAGAAGTTTATTGACATTATGGACACGACTTTCCGTGACGGATTCCAATCTGTCTTCGGCGGTCGTGTATTGATGGACGACTTTTTCCCTGCAGTAGAAGCAGCGAAAGAGGCAGGGATCACACACTTTGAATTTGGTGGAGGGGCGCGTTTTCAGTCACTTTACTTCTATTTGAATGAAGATGCATTTACGATGATGGACCGTTTCCGTGAGATAGTTGGACCGGATGCAAACCTTCAGACACTTGCACGTGGTGTTAACACCGTTATGCTCGACACAGGTTCACGCGAACTGATCGACATGCACGCAAAACTGTTTAAAAAACACGGTACGACAACGATCCGTAACTTCGATGCATTGAACGATGTTGAGAACCTTAAGTACTCAGGTGAGCGTATCAGCCACCACGGTCTTAAACACGAAGTCGTTGTAACGATGATGGACCTTCCACCTGGATGTCACGGTGCACACGATGTCGGCTTTTATGAGAAGACACTTCGTGAGATCCTGGACAGCGGTATCCCTTATGACTCTATCTGTTTCAAAGACGCTTCAGGTACATCTAGCCCGAAAAAAGTCTATGAGACGATCAAGATGGCTCGCGGTCTTGTGCCGGAAGACACACACCTTCGTCTTCATACCCATGAGACGGCAGGTGTCTCTGTATCAGCTTACATGGCGGCACTTGACGCAGGTATTGACGGCATCGATATGGCAGCAGCACCGGTTTCAGGCGGTACGTCACAGCCGGACATCCTTACGATGCTTCATGCGACTAAAGGTATGGACTATGACCTTGGCGGTCTGGAGATCGATAAGATCCTTACCTATGAGAAAGAGGTTCAAGCCTCTTTAGAAGATTACTTTATGCCGCCTGAAGCGACAATGGTCTCTCCACTGATCCCATTCTCGCCGATGCCGGGTGGTGCGTTGACAGCAAATACGCAGATGATGCGCGACAACGGCATCCTTGAGCGTTTCCCTGACGTCATCGATGCGATGCGTGAGGTGGTTGAACGCGGCGGTTACGGTACGTCTGTAACGCCTGTTTCACAGTTCTACTTCCAGCAGGCGCTTAACAATGTGATGCAGGGCCCTTGGAAAGCTATTGCTCCGGGTTACGGAAAGATGGTACTGGGTTACTTCGGTAAGACACCTGTTGCACCGGATCCTGAGATCGTAAAGATCGCTTCTGAGAAGATGGACCTTGAACCGACGACCAAGAAGGTTCTTGAACTTACAGATGCAGACCCGACCAAGTCGTTGGGACACTGGGAAAACATCTTGAAAGAAGAGGGCATCGAGACGAGTGAAGAGAACATCTTCATCGCAGCAGCATGTCAGGAAAAAGGTATCGCATTCCTTAAAGGCGAAGCAGAAGTAAACGTACGTAAAAATTCAGATATTCAAACAGAGGAAACATCAATGGCAGCAGGTAACTATACAGTCGTAGTAGACGGTCAGCAATTCAGTGTGCAGGTAGCAGAAGGTTCAGGCGACATCCAGGTCGTAGCAGCAAGCGGTGAGACAGCAGCACCTGCAGACACAGCAACTGGTGTTGGAATCGACATTAAAGCACTTCTTCCGGGTGCAGTCTGGAAGATCGTTGCCAATCCGGGTCAGAGTGTTGCTGAAGGTGACGTTATTATGATCCTAGAGTCTATGAAAATGGAGATCGACGTTGTTGCCCCTAAAGGCGGCGTGATCAAATCAATCAATGTTGCGGTCAATGACAAAGTGGTTGAAGGTCAACTAGTAGCAGTTATTGGATAAGCAGATGAAGTTTTTAGTCCTTAAACTTTTTGCGATCATGCTTTTTAGCCTCTCGCTTCATGCATCTGCTGCACATGAACCTGCGGCAGACGGTGCGGCTTCAAGCACATTCAAAGAAGAGACCTACCAGTCTCAGACATTCGGTGAGATGACGATGAGCTTTTTGAAGTCAACCGGTGTCAGTGCCATCTTGTACCCTGATCCAGATGAACTTAGTTCACATGGTGAAGCGATGAGTGATTTCCACAAGTCGTGGGGCCGTGTCTTGATGATCTTGATCACTTTTGTGCTCTTCTACCTGGCGATTGCCAAAGGGTATGAACCGTTGCTGCTCTTGCCGATCGCCTTTGGTGGTCTCTTAGCCAACATTCCGGTGGCTAACATCGCAGGAGATCACGGATTCCTGGGTGTTATCTACAACATGGGTCTGGCCAACGAGATGTTCCCGATCATTATCTTTATGGGTGTTGGGGCGATGACCGATTTCGGTCCGCTTCTCTCCAACCCTAAAACAGCACTCCTCGGCGGAGCTGCACAGTTTGGTATCTTCAGTACATTGGTTGGTGCAGTGGCACTTTCACAGTACACAGACCTGTTTAGCTTTACACTTCAGCAAGCAGCTGCGATCTCGATCATCGGCGGGGCTGATGGTCCGACCTCGATCTTTATTGCAACTAAACTGGCACCGGAACTCTTAGGTGCGATCGCGGTTGCGTCATACTCATATATGGCCTTGGTGCCTATTATCCAGCCTCCGATCATGAAGGCGTTGACAAATGAGAAAGAGCGTAAGATCAAGATGGTGACACTCCGTCACGTCAGCCGTTTAGAGAAACTTGTCTTCCCTATTATGGTCCTTACTCTTGCTATTATGGTCCTTCCGGCCTCGACGCCGCTGATCGGTGCCTTTATGTTCGGTAACTTCTTAAAAGAGTCGGGTGTGGTTGAACGTCTTAATGATACGCTTCAAAATGCCCTTATCAACATCGTGACGATCTTCCTGGGTCTTGGTGTCGGTTCAAAACTGGCAGCAGATCAGTTCCTGGTAGTGGATACTTTGGCGATCTTGATTCTTGGTCTTGTTGCATTCTCTGCAGGTACGGCAGCCGGTGTTATCATGGCGAAGATCATGAACCTGTTCCCTGGAACAAAGGTCAACCCGCTTATCGGTTCTGCAGGTGTCTCTGCGGTTCCTATGGCGGCGCGTGTCTCTAACAAGGTCGGTATGGAATATGACCGCTCAAATATGCTTCTAATGCATGCTATGGGTCCTAACGTTGCCGGTGTTATCGGTTCGGCTGTTGCAGCAGGTGTTATGATCTCTATCTTCGGATCGTAATACTTTATTATCAAGATGGTGCTAACCCACCGTCTCTTCTCTCTTGTTTTCTCCTTTGTTACCTTTTTACCGCAAAAACAGATTAGTTATCAGTCACTTAAGTTTTTAAAACATAGATTTATATTATGATAATTGTATATTAATAATATATTATGATATTTGTAATAGTATAGGAGTGTGTATGTTCTGGTTGGCTTTTATCTCAATTATTCTGTTTATCATCTTTCTTCTTGTTGTTCTTGTCTCTACAACAAGAACTTCTACCGGTATGTCCTTACGAAGTGCGAAAAAAGAGCAAAAAGAAAAACCTGAAAAACAGCGTAAAAAGCCAAAGGCAGAAAAGAGAGCCGCGAAGGTCATTGAAAAGCCGCCGGTTGCAGTTGAAGAGGTCTCTAAAGCAGACGAAGTCATTGAGCCGCAAGAGAAGAGAACGCAAGAAGTTGAAGAGACCTTTACGGCAGAGACAGAACCTCCGGTTATTGAACCAGTGCAAGAAGAGGTGCCTTCAGCGGTCGATGAGTCGTTTATTCAAGAAGAACCAGAACCCGTTCAAGAGAGAGTTGAAGTTCCTGTTGAACCAGAGAGACCTGTTTTTGAAGAACGTGTAACGGAAGTTATAGAAGAGCCGGTTGTCGAAGCGCTGCAGGTAGAAGTAGAAGCTGAAGAAGAGGCCTATGACTACCCGGTCTTTGACAATACCCGTACAATGGAAGAGTTCGGTCTCTCAAAAGATGAGGCCGACGACTTTATTGTTGACCTCATACACCAGGTCGAAGTCGAGATGCCGGGTCTTGAAGAGGCTGTAAGCAGGCAAGACAACAAAAAAATAGAAGATGTCTCGCATATGATCAAAGGTTCAGCTATCAACCTGGGAACAGGCGGTATTGCCGATGTGCTGATCGACTTTAACACCTATATGAAAACGGCGAATGACCCATCGGTGATCGCAGGACACATGCGTAACCTTCGCCGGGCACTAAAAGTGCTCAAAGAGCAGTTCCAGTAGCGTTGTGACCCCTTTTCAAGAAGAGGTCTACAGAGCCTTGGAAAAGATACCAAAAGGCTCTGTCACCACGTACGGTGCTATAGCAAAGTACCTGGGTACTAAAGCGGTGCGTGCTGTCGGTACGGCTGTCGGTAAAAACCCCAATGCACCTAAAACCCCATGCCATCGTGTTGTCCCCGTCAGCGGAAAAATCGGTAACTACTCGGGTGAGGGCGGTGTTGCGACTAAGATCAGACTGCTTAACGAAGAGGGTGTGAAAGTCAAAGAGGGAAAGATAGTAGATTTTAAACAACTCTTGTATATTTATGAATAAAGTCTGACTCTCATCTTGATCAAAGTAATATTGTGGACATGTTTGCTCATAGAGAATGTTATAATTTAGACTCAAAAAATGTTAAAGAAAAAGTATGTATAAAAATCAGAGTTTTTTAGGTCTGGGGCTTTTAGCTCTTGTCATTGTGCTGGGTGCTATGAACTTGGCATCGATGGAGCTTTTTTACAGACTTCTTATAGGACTGGGATTTGGTTATGCATTAGCCCGTGCATCGATGGGGTTTGCGGGAAGTGTCAACCGCTTAAGCCGTACGGGCTCATCGACCTTGGCTTCTGCACTGCTTATTATGTTTGTTATCACGGCGGTGTTTACTGCCTTTTTTATTTATGAAAATGAAGCGGCTTACCGTCTCAACATCTACCCTATCAACCTTGGTCTGATCGCAGGTGGACTGATGTTTGGGTTTGGTATGGCGTTTACTTCATGTTGTGCAACCGGTTCGTTGACGGATGTCGGTTCAGGTTTCTCACGTGCTTTTGTCAGTATCTTTTTTCTCTCGTTTGGGGTTTTTCTTGGTTTCAGTACACAGGCGACAAGTGCTTTTGTAAAAGAGTCCTGGGTCTCAACGACAAGGGGAGAACTTTTTCAAGGCGGGGTGTTTCTTCCCGATCTGTTTTTGTTTGATGGTGTCAACGGCTATCTTGGCGCTATTATGGTAACAGCACTTTTGGCAACTCTGGTTATTATGGCTGCACGTAAGTATGAGCAGTATTACAATGAAAAGAACCATATCGTTTTAGAAAAGCAGGAACAAAAAAGTGTCACAACCTATGAAAAGATCTTTGTTCAGCCATGGAACATGCGTGTAAGCGTTGTTATTATTGCGCTTCTTTTCGCTTCGCTGCTTTGGCTCTATGAGAAGGGGTGGAGTGCCTCTTCAGCCTTTGGACTCTGGTTCGCAAAACTGTTGATGCTTTTTGGTGTTGAGGCTCAGACCTTGGCAGACTTTACGCACCGACCGCTTTCTCTTTTTACAACACCTCTGCTTGAACATGGAACGAGTATTCAGAACTTTGCCATTATCTTGGGAGCGATCTTGTACCTGCTTATTGCAGGTCGCTTTAAAGCCAAATTCAAAGCAGGTCTCAGCATAACGGGTAAAGACTTTATGCTCTACGCCTTTGGCGGTTTTATCATGGGCTTTGGAACACGTCTCTCCAATGGCTGTAACGTGGGTGCACTCTACACACCTATAGCCGAGTTTTCTCTCTCTGGATGGCTCTATCTGGTTGTTGTGACGACAGGCGGTTTTGCAGGGAACTGGTATGTCAAGAACTATATCAACAAAAGCTGCAGTATCTAAACAAGAGTCTGGTTAACATGTATAGGCTACAATCTCATCACTTATTACAGGACTAATCGATGAAAAACATAACCTCTATCTTATCTCTTCTGCTTTCGCTGAGTACACTGCTGACAGCAGACACAATGTTTACACTTTCAGGCATCAACAAAGTGTATCCAGTTGTGGATATGAGTGGTAAAAAAATCCCTAAAACGTACAAAACTGTCATTTTAGAGCAGCTACTAGAGACAACAGAAGAACTCAACATAGATACCAGTGAGTATGGAACACGGTCACTTGCTGTACTTGTCAACGAGAAGTATGTCGGTGAAGAAATAGTCATTGATATCAGACTTATCATCAGTGAGCAGGTGCATCGTCTCGACGATAAAGAAAAAGTATTTGCGATCACATATGCAGACAAACAGCATTTTGCTTTCGATGAGCGGTTTGAAGACAATCTAGAAGATGCGTTAGACACGCTCTTTATGCGTTTCGCAGCCCAATACCAAGAAGAGAACAAGGTCATAGTTAAAGTAGCTGTAGAAAAAAAGAGCTTTGCGGCAACGATAGGGTATGAGACCAACTATGATGCAGCGCTCAAACGTGCTAAAAAAGAGAAAAAAAATATCATGCTTGTGATCGTCTCGAACTACTGTCCGTGGTGTCTGAAGTTTGAAGACCGTGTGCTTCTAAAAAAAGATGTCAACACGTTGATCCATAAAAAATACATTCCACTGATCATCAATAAAGACAAAGACCCTTTTCCAAAGCGTTTCAACAAAGCTTTTTCACCTGTTGTACATTTTATAGATTATAAAAGTGAGCAGAGTTATGCGAGTGTTGCCGGTTACCATAACAGAGATGAGTTCTTTTATCTGTTAAAAAAAGACAGCAGCAAGTAAGCACCATGGGGGGGGGGTGTACCCTGTTTTAACACAGAGTTAACGTTCATTAGTTACAATCTACTATTAATCAACTGGAATTTTAATGACAAAGATCATCAAATATTTTATTAACAACACCTCTTTGAACCATATGCTTTTAGCCGTTTTGCTGATGGCGGGGGTGCTCTCTTACATCAAGATACCAAAAGAGATCTTTCCTGATGTTACTCTGAACAAGGTACTGGTTTCAGGTTCCTACGCAGGGGCGAGTGCAAACACTCTTGACAAGATGGTCGTGCGTGATATCGAAGACGATGTCAGTTCGGTCAGCGGGGTCAGTAAGATCGAGAGTGTCATCCGTCCCGGACGCTTCTCTATTATCTTGACACTTGATGACAATGCCGACAGCTATGAGGTCTTGAACAAGGTCAAAGACAGGCTTGCCAACGTTGGTCAGAACATTCCGCCCGATATGAACGAACCGGTAGCGACAGTGCTGGACAAAAACCGCGACCTCATAAAACTCTCAGTGGCGTCAAAAACGGCCGACTTCGAGACACTGCTGGAGCAGGCTAAACGCGTAAAAAGCAAGATCTCGCAGATACCCAACATCTCTGAAGTCCTGATCTACGGCGACTCTGATCAGAAGTTGGAGATCAAGATCGACGACCATGCGCTGAAAGCGTATGGACTAAGCGCCAGCGACGTTTTAGGGGCTATTCAAAACCTTTCGTACATCTATCCTGTCGGGGATATCGACGATGTGGACAACTTTATTTATATCTCTACGGCCAACGGGAAGGCTGACATACAGGAGTGGGAGAACAGCCTGCTTGAGATCGGCGGTAAACAGCTCTATCTCAAAGATATCGGTTCTATCCGCTTTTATCATCCTCAGGATGTCACGCTTTCGACCTTTAACGGCGAATACAACCTTGTGATGAAGATCTCAAAAGAGACGGAGGGCAACTCTATCGCGCTCTCCAAAAAGCTGCGAGAGTATGTTGAACAGACGATCCGACCGCAATATCCTGAACTTGCTTTCAACTTCTTTCAAGACTCCTCTGAGCCGATTGACGAACGTCTAAGCATCATCATTGCCAACCTGACGTTCGGGCTGATTCTTATCTTTTTTACGATGTACCTTCTGATCAACCGTAACACGGCGATAGTGGTGACACTTGGAGTGCCGTTCGCTTTTATTATCGGGTTGATGTTTATCTATGCGGGAGGGTATTCGCTCAACATGGTCTCGCTGATCGGGGCACTGCTGGTCGTGGGTATCGCTGTTGATGACGCGGTGGTGGTCTCTGAGAACATTCAGCGTCATATTGATGAGGGGATGGAACCGGCAGAAGCGGCTATTGTCGGGGTGAAAGAGGTGATCTTGCCGATCACGTTGGCCACACTGACAACCGTTGCTGCCTTCTTGCCGATGTTTATGCTCAGCGGGGAGATGGGGATGTTTATCGTCTTGATCCCTATTGTGGTTGTGATGGTCTTGATGGGTTCACTGATAGAGAGTTTTTTCTTTTTGCCGCTGCATGCCAAAGAGCTGTTGAAGCGGGGCAGCAAGTCACTCGACTGGTCGCCGCTGACGAGACGCTACGAGACAGTCTTGCATAAGCTGATCCACCATAAAAAGCTCACCTTGGCCCTGTTCTTTATCGTGGTACCGCTTTTGACGGTGGGGACGCTTAAAACGATGCATTTTCAGCTTTTTCCGCCTTTTGACGGACGGACGATGAACATTACGGGTAAGATGAACATCAACACCAACCTTGAGACAACGTATAAGATCGCCAATGAGATCGAGAAGGTGATCCTGGCAAAGAAAGAGGAGCTCTACATCAAAAGTGTCTCTATGCTCAGCGGTAAGCGCCGAAGCCTCTCCAACTCTTGGGACACGGGGACAAATCTTTTTTACATCTCATTAGAGCTTGAGCAGCAGGTACCGCAAAACTGGGTCAACCGCTATGTCAACCCGGTGCTGGATCTTTCGTTTGAGTTTAACCCGCCTGAGAAGATCCGTGATATACCATCAGCTGAAATTGCAGATCGTATCCGTACCTTGATCGCCCCGTTGAAAGAGCAGTACGGCATCGACGAATTGGCAGTGATGCAGCAAAAGGCGGGGATCGTCAAGACCGATATTGAGCTTAATCTCATAGGCAGTGACGGTGAAAAGATACAAAACGCCATCGCACTGCTTGAGACGCGTTTAAATGCTGTTGACGGGGTTAAAGATGTTATTAACAACATCCGACTGGGCAAGATGGAGTACAAGATCAAGCTCAACGCGTACGGTGAGCAGCTGGGTCTCTCTGAGGGGGCGGTGGCACAGGTCCTCAGCGGCTATTTTCTGGGGAGCCGAAAAGCGCAGACTTTTGGCGGTGACGGGGTGGTCGACATAACGACAGAATATGCCCAAAAAGACAGCCTGAGTACGCTCAACGAGTTTGAGATACCGCTGCGTGACGGACGTTTTGTCAAGCTTGAAGATGTGGCAGAGTTCATTAAGATCCAGGATTATGAGATCATTGAAAAAGAGAACGGCGATGTGGTCAAGACGGTGAGCGCCAATGTGAACAAGAGCGTCATTACGGCTTCAGAAGTTCTGGAGATCATCGATCCAACGATCCAAGAGATCCAAAACGAGGGGATTCGCATAGAGATCCTGGGTGAAAAAGAGAAAAACCAGCAGCTTAAAAACGACATGCTGACGGCGGCCGTCTTTGCGCTTTTCATTATGCTGATCCTGCTGCTGCTGATCTTTCCGAAGATCAAGTATGCCTTGATGATACTCTCCGTTATACCGTTTTCGATCTTCGGAGCACTGCTGGGTCACAAGATCATGGGCATGCACATGACAATGCCGTCTGTTATCGGTCTTTTGGGTCTTGCCGGAGTTGTCATCAATGACGGCATTATCATGCTCGATTTTCTGCACGGTACCCGTAAAGCCGAGGAGTTCTACTACCGGGCTAAGCTGCGTCTTCGTCCTATTGTCATTACGACGATCACCACCTTTGTCGGCCTTTCGACCTTGATGTTCTTTGCCAGCGGGCAGGCAGTGATCATGCAGCCGCTGGCGATCTCGCTCGGTTTTGGACTTATCTGGGGAACGGTGATGAACCTGTTCTACCTGCCGACGCTCTATGCGATGGTCAACAAGATCAAGGATTAGCGGAAACGTTAGGGCAGGGTTAAATCAACTTTGCTAAAATAAGAACTTGAAATAGAAGGTATATAGATGAAAAAAATATTAACACTTTTACTACTGATGCCGGTGGTACTTTTAGCGAAAGAGTACTACTCCAAGGTTGAGCCGTATGAAGTCTTGACCATCTCATCAAATGTCTCCGGGCAGGTCACCTTTGCCGATGAGAAAAAAGAGGGAAAAGTCCTCGATAAAAAGGCTTACGTCAAGATCGACGACAAACTTGACCGCATCGAACTCAATAACGTCAACAAGAAGATAGCGCTGTTAAAAAACACCTTGAAGCTTAATGAAGCGATGCAGAGAAACTATGAAGAGGTCCTCTCTAAAAAGCAGAAGAACTATGAGAACATCAAAGGGCTCAAGACGAAGTCGGTGATCGAAAAAGACCGGGAACTGTATGACCTTATCGGGACGCAGAACACACTGATATCGACGCAAAAAGAGGTGGACAACCTAAAAGTACAGATCAACGACCTCAATCTTAGAGCCGCACAGCTGCGCAAAAGCATCACCGATAAATCACTGAGTGCCAAAGGGTTTGTTCTTTATGCCTTGAGTGTCAAAGAGGGACAGGTGGTCAACCCGGGAATGGAACTTTCAAAAGTGGCTGACATCTCAAAAGCGAAACTTACGATCTTTCTGAATACAAAAGACATGCAAGGTGCCAAAAGCAAAGCGGTCTACCTTAACGGTAAAAAAACAGACTACAAGATTGACCGTCTATGGGATATCGCCGATGCCAAACATTTGTCAAGTTACAAAGCAGAGATCATTATCAAGGCACCGAAGTATTTCTCGGAGTTAATGAAGGTGGAGCTCAAGTGAGTCAGACAACAGCGTGTCCGTTAGACTGTTTTGATGCCTGTAGCATCGATGTGACCGATGGCACATTAAAGGGTCGTAAAGACACCTACACGCACGGCTACCTCTGTCCGCATCTTAACCACTATGAAAAACATGAACGCATTACTATGCCGCGTTATCAAGGTAAAGCCGTTTCGATGGATGAGGCGATGCAGATATTGCAAGAGAGGTGTGCCCGGGTCTCTGACCCTTCGCAAGTGCTTCACTACCGCGGTCATGGAAACTTCGGACTGATGCAAGAGGTGACGGACCACTTTTTTGCGAACTTTGGTGCAACATTGACGGATGGCTCACTTTGCGACGGTGCCGGTGAGGCGGGCATTATTGAAGGACGCGGTCATAATAAGCTTCTTTCACCGGAGCAGATCGCAAAGTCGGAGGTGGTGATCGTCTGGGGACGCAACATCCATACGACCAACTCCCACCTGTTGCCGTTTTTGAAAGAGAAGACGATCATCGTCATCGACCCTGTCAAGACAAAGATGGCTGAGAATGCGGACCACTATATTCAGATCAAACCCAAGGGTGATCTCTACCTGGCCTTGATGTTGAGCCGTTTTGCGATTATCAACGGCTTGGAAGACGAGGACTTTTTAGAGGAACATGCAACAGAGCATGAGGAGTTCTATGAGTTGACACAGACGGTGCGTATTAAAGCTGTCTTGGAGAGTATCGATGTGACCTTGGGAGACCTGGGCAAGATCCTTGAACTCATCAAAGGAAAGCGTACGGTGATCTTGGCCGGTGTCGGTATACAGAAGTATCGTCACGGTGCCGATGTGATGCGTGCTATCGATGGTCTTGGCGCTATCTTGGGTCTTTTTGGCAAAGAGGGGTGCGGTGTGAACTTCTTGGGCAGCTCAAAAGAGGGGATTACCTCTCCATTCAGTACAAAAGCCAAGACAAAGCCGGTTGCAGTCGGCAATGTTGATTTTGGCCGTTTTGAGATGGCTTTTATCCAGGGCTCAAACCCTCTGAACCAGATGCCCGATACCAACAGAGTCCGTGCCTCAATAGAAAAAACCCCATTTACGGTCTATTTCGGTCTCTATGAGAATGAGACTTCAGAAGCGGCCGACCTGGTCATACCGGCAAAGAGCTTTTTAGAGAAGAACGACATCCGCAGCTCATACGGGCACCCGGGGCTTTTAGATATGCCGAAGGTTGTTGAGAGTGAGACTGGTATCACTGAATACGACCTTGCTGCAAGATTGTGTAACGCCTTTGATATTGACATAGACAGTGAACTGACCTGCTTGGAACATTTCCAGGCCTTTGGAGAGAGCAGAGAGTCTGATATTGTTGTCAAAGGGAGAGAAGAGGTTCCGTACAGTGACGGTTTTGAGACGGATGATGATGAGTTCTGTTTCTTAGAGGAGTATGAGCTTGCAGCGGACAGCGGTGAAGGTCTGTTCTTACTCACTGTAAAGAGCGAAAGAAGCCTGAACTCGCAGTTTAACAGAGAAACGCAGGTCTATATGAACGCCAGTCTTGGTTTTAGTGCAGGCGAACGCGTTCGTATCAGTTCTGAAAACGGCGAACTGGAGTTAGAGGCAGCCATAGATGAACGTCTGCGTGACGACTGTGTTTTGATCTATTCAGGAACAGCAGGTGTCAACGTTCTAACCGGCAGCAGACTAAGTTATGAGGGCAAAAATGCCGCGTATCAAGAAAATAAAGTAAAGGTCAAAAAATGTTAAAAAATTCCTATGTAATGCCAACCTATGCACGAGCGAACATTGAGTTCGTTTCAGGCGATAATGCAACTTTGATGGACGGCGAAGGACGTGACTACATCGACTTTACTTCGGGTATCGGTGTGGTCAGTATCGGCCACGGTGACAATGTCCTAGCCCGCACATTGGCTGATCAGGCAAAGAAGATCATCCATATCTCGAACCTCTACTACATCGAGCCGCAGGAGCGTGCGGCGAAAAAGATCGTAGAGGCCAGCGGTTATGACATGAACTGCTTCTTTGGCAACTCGGGAGCCGAAGCCAATGAAGGTGCCATAAAGATCGCACGAAAATACGGTGAGGTCAACGGTGAGATGAAACGCTATAAGATCATCACGCTTAAACACTCGTTCCACGGTCGTACCATCACAACGGTCAAAGCGACGGGTCAAGAGGCGATGCACAACTACTTCGGTCCGTTCCCCGACGGTTTTGTTTACGCTGACAGTATCGATGATATCGCTGGACAGGTAGATGACCATACGGTAGCGGTTATGATCGAACTTATTCAAGGTGAAGGCGGGGTTCAACCTGTTGACAAAGATAAGGTGCAAAAACTGGCTGCATTTTTGAAAGAGAGAGATGTGCTTCTTATCGTTGATGAGGTGCAGACAGGTGTCTACCGTACCGGCGAGTTTACGGCTTCACAACTCTATGACATAGAACCCGACATCATCACTTTGGCAAAAGGTCTTGGCGGCGGTGTGCCTATCGGTGTCGTTATGAGTGCTAAAAAAGATGTGCTGCAGGCGGGAGACCATGGCTCTACCTTCGGTGGGAACTACCTCTCAAGTACGGCCGCGATGACTGTGGTGGACTTTCTTAACCACTATAAAGAGAGCGGGGCGCTTGACGAGATGATCATCGATTTCTCCCAAAAGCTGGAAGAGATGCAGAAAGCACACAGCGACCTTTTCAGCGAGGCGGTCGGTTTCGGTTTGATGCGCGGACTTCGTATGAACGACAGCGACACGTTAGCAAGACTTATAGACCTGGCACGTGAAAACGGTGTGATGGTACTGCGTGCAGGTCGTAATACACTGCGGTTCTTACCACCGCTAACAATTACAAAGGAAGAGATGGATGAGGGCTTTAAACGACTTGAAAAAGCTATCAGCAGCCTTTAGTGTTGTTCTGGCCGTCATCTTGGCGGCAGACGATGCTAATCTTAGCCGAGAACAGAACCTTAATGATGCTAATGCAACGGTCCTTTTTGATGACCAGCAGATGAGTAATGAACTGCGCCAAACAGGTTCACTGGACGACTACCTCTCTGAACTCAAGCGCAAGCAGTTTGGTTATGAGTATGAGAAGACGGATCAGGAGAGCTCAAAACTGCGCGACTCGTGGATCAGACCGGTTATGCTTCAGTACAGTTTCAGCCGTGCGAACAGGTTTAGTGACACAGAGAACCAAAGTGCGGCCATAGCTGTAGACCAGCCTATCTTTCAAAGCGGCGGGATCATTTTCGGTGTCAATTTCGCCACTGCTTCACGCGAGTTTGCGAACTACAGCATAGATCAGCAAAAACGGATCATGATCAAGCAGACTGTTGATTTGTTGATGCAGGTTAAACAGTCTGAACTGACAATTAAAAAGCAGCATCTTCAAATATCGAACTCAGACATCAACCTTGAACAAAAACGAGAGCAGTACCTTAACGGTCAACTTGATTCAGGTTTTTTGAACAATGCGATCATTGAGTTAAACCTGGTCAAACAAACGCTTTTCGATCTGGAGACACGTGATTCACAGCTTATATCACAGTTTAAAAAGTTAAGTGATCTAGACCCTAAAACAGCAAAGATACCTTTCTTGGCAATCGTTGATGAAGAGAAGTTCCTGGAACAAAATATTGATATGAAACTTGCAGAGAGCGAAAGTGAGAAAAATCGACTTTATAAAAATGTGACACTGGTAAAATACCTGCCTGAAGTAAGACTTCAGGCTTCGTATAATTGGGAAAAGAACAGTAACTCAGTCTTTAATCCAAGCTTTCCGGAGAGTAGGGGTTATGAAGTGGACTATTACCGTTATGGAGTCGCTGCATCAATGCCGCTGGATGTCAACTCGTATAATGACTTTCAGGCAGCAAAAGTCGAATATCTAAAATCGCAGGTCGTCATCGACGATAAAAAGCGTGAACTCAAACTCCTTTTTGACCAGGTTATGCAAAATCTCACCAATTACGACAAAAAGATCGCTCTTTCTGAAGAGAACAGAAATCTTTATGCAACACTGCTTGTCGACACAAAAGAGCTGTTCAGAGCAGGGTATAAAACACAATACGATGTCGACATCCTCTCAAACTCAATGGAGATCCAGAAGATCAACAAACAGATCTATGAGATCGATAAACAGTTAGAGCTGTTGACCCTTTATGAAAAGATGAGCAGTGACGTTCAGTAGTTATATGACGGAGTGGCTCTATGGAGAGCAGGGGTACTACGCGACCTACAAGACGATCGGTAAAGAGGGTGACTTCTATACCGCCGTCTCGACCTCAAAGTTCTTTGGCGGAACGATCGCCAAACACATCATCTCACTTGTGGATGAGGGCTTTTTAAACAAGGATGCGACGATCTGTGAGATCGGTGCGCATCACGGTTATTTTACCGCCGATGTTATTGAGTTCATTTACACACTGCGACCGGAACTGCTGCAGAGCTTTAACTTTGTCATTGTAGAGCGTTTTGATGCACTCCAGCAGCAGCAGAAAAAGTATTTGGATGAATGCTTTGGCGACGCTGTAAAGCTATCTCACGTCAAAAGTCTGAGTGAACTCAGTGTGGATAATGCTTTCTTTATTGCCAACGAGATCTTCGATGCCTTTCCCTGCGAGCTCTTTTTCAAGGGCAAGACAGGGCGTGTTGAAGAGGACGGCAATGTCGAGTTCGATGTGGATAATGAGTGGGTCAGTGAAAAAGCGGCCAAGTACCACAAAGACCGTGGCGAGATCGCAGTCGGTTATGAAGCGTTTGCCAAAGAGATGGCCGGAGCGGCCAAGACCTTTGAGTTTATGAGTTTTGACTACGGTGAGATGATGGCACGTCCCGACTTCTCTCTGCGTGTCTACGACAAACACAAGGTCTATCCGTTCTTCGATGAAGAGCTGAACCGTCAAGAGGCCTTCGGCACAACGGACATCACCTACGATGTTACCTTTGAGCATGTCAAAGATGCTTATGAAGAGGCTGGTGTCACCTTTGTCGAACTTAAGGCTCAGATGACGGCTCTGATCAATTTCGGGATCTTGGAGCTTCTGGAGATGCTACAGGCACATGTTGAGGAGAATATCTACAAACAAGAGCTTGAAAAGGTCAAAACACTTATCTTGCCGGACTTTCTTGGAGAGCGTTTTAAGATGATACGCTTCAGGAAACAGTAGTGTTGTGTCTTAGCTCATGGTTGAGCCGTCTCTACTCTTGGATAAGAGGTGAAGAGTCTACTGCTTCATGTGACCTTTCAAACACTGTTGACAAAGAGTAAAAGAATGGGAAAACAGTACGCAAGTCTAACACCGGAAGATATGAACTTTATAAATGATCAACCGCTTTTCTACATCGCCTCAGCCAGCGGACAAGAGGTCAACCTCTCTCCTAGAGGATTTGAATGTGCGCGCGTCATTGATGCAAACATGATGATCTTTCTAGATTATCCGGGCAGTGGTGATCGAACGGCAAGAGACATCCGTGACGGGGGTGAAGTGACAGTCGTCTTCAATGCCTTTAAGGGTGCTGCCAAGATACTTAGACTCTTTTGCAAGGGTGAACTCATCGAGAAGGAACATGCCGGTTTTTCGGAGTATTTGAGTCTTTTTGATGAGGAGGAGAAGATGGTACGCCGTATTGTCAGACTTCATATCTATGCTGTGGAGAGCAGCTGTGGGATGGGTGTGCCTAAAATGCAGCTACAGCATCAGCGTAACGGTCTTCAAAAATGGATTAAGAGTATGAACGAGAAAGGGAGTTTGCAGACCTATATAGACGAACATGCAATCGCGCCTAATCTTAAAGATATTAGGTAGGCAGTGCCGGTTTAGCATAGATACAAACTAGCAAGTTACAATACGTAGATAATAAACAGTATGGATATAAAGATGACAATTATAGTAAATGGAAACGAGAGAACGATAGAAGAGGGTGCAACACTGCTTGACCTTTTAAAAAAGCTTGACTTAGAAGGCAAGGTGATGGCAGCAGCTGTGAACATGGAGATCGTTAAACAGGACCAATGGGGTGCTCATAAGCTTGTTGACGGTGACAAGTTGGAACTTTTAGACTTTGTCGGCGGCGGGTGAGTCTTTAGCTCTAAACTAATCTGCTGAATCTGTGTAATCTGTTGATAAAAAAGAGTAGATAGAGATTGTGGAAGATTTATATTTTTTCGTGGGTCACAACAGCAATAGCGTAGTCACCGTCATGGGTGATGGAGAGAGCTGACGTTTGAATGTTAAAGTGTTGTTTGACTTTTGTCGAGAGGTCTAAAAGCGGTGCGCCTTTAGCTGTCTTTGTGATGGTGATGTCGTGAAAACCGCACTCTGCACCGATCCCGCACCCCAACGCTTTTGAAGCAGCCTCTTTAGCTGCCCAGAAACCGGCTGCCGTACGATGGTTCTTGACAAGCAGGATCTCTTGGGGTGAGAGGAACTTCTCTAAAAACTTATTATCGTATTTTTCGATCAGTTTTTTCATCCGATCGATTTTTATAAGATCAATTCCTATCATAGGGGGAGTCTCTAATAACGCTGGTTATTAGTTTTGACACTCTTTGATGTCAAGGATCTTCATCAGTTTTTCCAGGACCTTTCCGCCTTCACGGTCATAATCATCATGGAACTCAGTTACAATTACTTTACGACCGTTCGAGATGTCACAAGTGTAACTGTTGTGGTCTAGCTCGCAACCTTTCAAGGCTGTCTCTAAAGCAGCGTTGATCTCTGCCAGTTGCTCTTCATTTGAATACGCTAACGATATTTTTGTGTAACGCTCTTCACCTTTGTACTCTGCATCGATACATTGAACTGACATATATAACCCTCTTTAATATTAGTGTGAAATTATACAACAGAAAGATTTTAGATATTCTTCAATATTGTTAAACCCTCTGAGAATATCTGATCTGTTCAGAGGGTTCTATTGTAAAAACTTTCAAAGTTGTCATATGTCAACGGCTTGGAAAAGTAGTAGCCTTGGAAAATATGACAGTTGTTCTCATGAAGAAAAGAGAGCTGCTCAACTGTCTCAACCCCCTCTGCAACGACTTTGAGGTTGAATATCTTGGCCATGTTTAAAATAGTTTTGATCATGGCCTGGTCAGAACTGTCTTTTCCGAGGTTTGCTATAAAACTCCGGTCGATCTTGAGTTCGGAGATCGGCATCGCTTTAAGATAGCTCAACGAAGAGTATCCTGTACCGAAGTCATCCATTGAAAAGTCAATGTTGAGATGCGATAGACGCTTCATGATCTCAACAACCCTGTCAATATCTTCGACAAGTACCGTTTCAGTGATCTCAAAGATCAATTTTTCTGAGAGCTCAGGGGAGAGGTGTCTCTCAGTAAGCTCCTGGACCTCTTCGACAAAGCTGCTGTGAAAAAGCTGGCGTACGCTGATGTTGATAGAGAACTGTTCGAGTACAATACCCTTGTCCGTCCATGATGAGAAGGTCTTAAATGACTCTTCTAAAATAAAGCGGCCTAATTCAACGATGACACCGGTCTGTTCTGCAACAGGAATGAACTTGTCGGGACCGACCGTACCCAGGGTCTCATTATGCCAACGTACAAGTACCTCACAACCGATTATCTTTTTATGTTCATTAAACTGGGGCTGGTAGACAAGGCTCATCTCTCTGTTTTGCAGAGCGACGTGCAGATGGCGTTCGATCTGCAGGTGGCTCTCTATCCGTTTGGCAAGTTCGTCGTTAAAGATGATGACACCGTCACGCCCCTGTGCTTTGACCTCATACATCGCAATGTCGGCTTCTTTGATGAGACGGTTGGCGCTCGATGTGTTTTTCTCAATGATCTCTACTCCGATGCTTGCACTGATATAGAGATGATGTATGTCGACAATAAAGGTCTCTTTTAGCTGGCTTAAAAGTTGTTTGGCAAGGACGACGGCTTCATCGAGTGCTTCCTCTCTGGTCTCAACCTCATGAGAGACGATAACGAACTCATCGCCGCCTAGTCTGGCAAGGAGCTGGTCCTCTCCGATATGGCGTTGCAGTCGCTCAGAGACATTTTTCAGGAGTTCGTCCCCAACATCATGCCCAAGAGAGTCGTTGATGGTCTTAAAATGGTCGAGATCGATCAACATCATAAAAGAGTAGTTTCTAGAGTGGGAAAGGTTTTTGACTTTCTGTTCCAGGTAACTGATGAAGTAACGACGATTATAGAGGCCTGTAAGGTGGTCGTGTGCAGCTTGATAGCTGCTTTTTTCCAACAGTTTTAAGTTGCTTGAAGAGGCGTAGATAAGTACACCGAACAAGACAAGTGAAAAGAGTGCGAGTATATAACCGTAGAACTCTCCGATAAGAGAGAAAAAGATGGCAAGCGGGAACATCAGGAACATCAGTGTCAAGGCGAACAGACGTTTGTCCGATGCAAGCAGTGTCGAAGCCACTACAGCAGCTCCGATCTGTGTAAAGATGGCTATATAGTTCATATGGCCGCGCTCTTCGGTAACATAGAGAACAAAGATCAGGGTCCAAAGAGAAAAAATAAGCAGAAAAAAGTTAGATATTTTAGTATACCACTCTTTTGTCTCAGTCGTGTTCATTCTGTTAGGGTGGTAGCTTTTGTAAAGGCGGTACCCCCAGACTGAGACACCGAGGATCAGAGCATACCAGATAAGTGCAGGGGTGACAACACCGTTGAGCCATCCTAAAAAAATGTAACCCAAACCGGGTGCAAGCGAAAGCACGATCATTACGGGGATCTGTTTGCGTAAAAAGATATAGGATTCGATTGTCTTCATTAATTTATATTATAGTATTTAGGCTGTGATACTCTTAAAGAACGTCTCTGAAAGGAGAGCTTTCAGTTTTGTATTTATGTCCAAGCCGGCGTCGGTAAAAGGGGGACTATCCCTCTTACTTTATCCAAAGAAAATATCCATTTCAGGATATTTCTCTATGGCATATCATCGACTCTGATTTTCCCTGAAGGGATTTCCTTTGGTCACGCTCGCCGAAAAGCCAAGCAGTGGTTTCGTAGGGTGAAAAGCTATCGCTTTTTTTATTAATGTCCAAGCCTTCGGTGGTGCGTTGCACATCACCTACGGTTTCGCTCGCCGAAAAGCCAAGCAGTTGGCTTT
>JBDLJE010000044.1:0-19975 GCA_039714575.1 Campylobacterota bacterium
TCATTTGCAAAACTTCTAATCGCTGTTAACATAGAAGCAACCATCTCCGGCTCTACAGCAGCTTTGGTAGGCAGGCTTCTTTCACTGATCAAAATACCTGTCTCTTTATGAATTAAAAATATATTTTGTATGACATAAGAAGACGATACGTCTTTTAACAGCAGCTCTGTCTCTGAAACACCCGTTACCTTCGCTGTGATCTTTCTTTTCAAGGTTTCAAACGAGAAGGTAGATTGAACCTTTTGGTTGATCTCTAACATCATCTCTTTAAACGACTCACTAACAAATTTACTTATCATATTACCCATAACAGGATACAGTGCATCAACGATCTCGTCTCGTTCATTTTTAACTTGTTCACTGATCGCTTTACCCATGATAGGAGCGATAACGCTGGCTATTTCAGCAGAAGAGTTTTTGATCATACTTTTAAGCAGGTCACCGATAATGGGTGAAAATATCTCTACGAACTCTTCTCTGTTCTCCTGTAGAGTCTGGGAGAAGATCCCGCTGATAAGCGGTGCGATCTTTTCAATAATCTGTTCTGGATCACGACTCTCTTCAAGTAGAGCTTCCAGCTCAACCTTAAGCTTAGAGATCTGCTGTTGTTCTTGATCTAAAAGAAGTGTTCTAAGCCTTGTATAATCGTTCATAAAAAGTCTATTTACTAACTTCTTGCTCTTGAATTACATGGTCAAGACTATCTTGTATATTAGTACCTTTGATTTTCATAGCCATGTCAAGCAGCATCGCAGAAAAATCATCCTTTGAGACCTTTGCATCATTTAAATTTTCTATCTGTTGAGCAACAAAATCATTTAGTTTTTCCTGAAGAGAGTTCAACTCTTTTTTGGTAGAGCTCTTAGTGCTGTTATGCTCATTTTTCAATGTATCGATCTGCACTTCAATATCATCTTTCATCATCTCCAGACTTCTATTAAACTTCTTCTCATGCTTAACAAGCTGCTCTTTGAACTCACTGCTTTCATCTTGTGTTGATATGAGCAAGTTTTTTACTTTCTGTTCAACTATTTGAGTCGCAGAGGCCTGCTCTGAACGCAGGGTCGTCTCCAAAGCCTCTATACTGTCAAGAAGCTTCGAAGAGATCTTTTCCATGTTTGATTCCAGTTTGCTGATCTCTTCTTCAAATACTCTGGTCTGTGTTCCAAAAATAATTTCACGAACCTGATCCAGGTTTCCAAGGTTGTCCAATTGTTTGTTCTCTTCTTTTGCCATTTCACATCTCCATTTCGGTTAGTTTGCATTATACAATATAATTATTTAAATAATAATTATTATTAATTGAAATATTTTGCACTATCTTTGATCTTTACAGTTAACCTGTTCTCTTTTGACTTTAGCTGTCGGATTATCATAGTGATCTTTAGCATCAAAACCAAACTATAGAAGTATTATTAAAGTAACAAAAGCTTGAAAGAAAGTGGATTTATGTTAGATTACCGCATGAGATACATCATTTTACTGGCCATTCTGTTTTTTATATCTGCTTGCAGCTATTCATCCAGCCTTGAGATCGCACAACACGATAAAAAGAGACATATTATCGCTGTCATCCCTTTTCAAAACAGCTCCGCTTATCTTACGCGTAAGATCCGTGAGAGTCTGACAAAAGAGTCAAGACTCTACGTCGTCAGTCCCGAAGAGATAAAAGGTTCATTAAAAGCCGACAACTTTAGTGTCACAGATGAAAAAACGGCCATTGAGACAGGCAAACGCTTAAAAGCACAAACCGTCCTCTTTGGTACCTTTAAGAGCCCTGTCCATCAGATGCAAGAGTATCAACACACTAAGACAAAGTGCCGTCAAGAGCAGTGCTGGCAGATCAAAGTGACTTGCAGAAGTCATGCCACTTCGATATCGACTCAGGTCAAGATGGTTGAACTCGCCACTATGAGCACACTCTTACATAGCCATATATCGAAAGAGACAAGATGGGACGAATGTGCAGATGAGACAGTAAAAGAGCAGAGTGTCCGGTCACATCTGGATGCATTCTCAAAAAAGATAGCTGACGAGATAACCAGAGAGCTGTTAAAAGCGCTTTAAAGCCTCTCTTTTAACTTCTGCACACGTGCATACGACTCATCAACACGCTCTTCTTTGATCTTTCCGGCTTTTATCTGTGATTTGACCACATCGATAATTGTCTCTAACCGTAAAGGCGTTGCCAACTGGTTGGCAAACAGCAATATGTCCACACCGGAGTTCAGTGCCAGTGTAACCGTCTCTTTCAACGTATAATGTTTGTGTATGGCAGCCATCTGAAGGTCATCCGTGATGATAACACCTTCGTAGTGCATCTGGTTTCGAAGAAGCTCCGTGTTGACCTTATAGGAAAGTGTCGCAGGATACAGAGTGTCCAGATTTTTGTTGAAGATGTGCGCCGTCATGATCATGTCTACTTTTTGTGCTTCGATCATGTTCTGAAAAGGCTCCAGCTCTTTTGATGTCCAGGTGTTGGTCACATCCGTAAAACCTTTATGTGAGTCCGCCTTGGACGATCCATGTCCCGGAAAGTGTTTAATGACTGTCACAACATGGTTTTTACGATGCTCTTCAATAAAAATAGAAGCATACTTACTGACCACTTTCGGATCACTCGAATAGGCACGTTTTTTACCCGCAATAATAGGGTTATAATCAAAAAGCAGATCCACACTCGGAGCAAAGTTCGTGTTCACCCCGTTTTGCGCCAGCATCTTAGCCATGGCATCATAATGCTGTCGGGCCTCTGTTCCTTCACCTTTGGCAACATCCTGCGCCGATGGGAAAGTCTCAAAACCATCTTTAGCTTTCAGGCGGGCGACCTTTCCGCCCTCTTCATCCACACAGATCAAAAGTTTAGCATCACTGACTGCTTGAAGGTCTCTGCTGAGCTTTGTCAACTGCTGAGCATTGACAATGTTCTTTCGCTTCATCTTGTTCATCGGGTCTTGATCAAAAAAGATAACACCGCCAAGACCCTGCTTGATCTCTTTAACGATCATGTTTTTATCTGTCACCGCTGTACCGTGAAAACCAAGCACCACTAATGAGGCGATCTTCTCATCCAAAGTCGGTGATTTGACGGACCCGGCTAGCAGTGTACTAATAGAAAAAAGTGTTATAAGAAAAAGTCGTTTCAGTGTCATTATAAGCCTTAAAGTGTATTGTTTAAAATAGTATTGTTTTCAAAGAGCTTCGCGTATGTCTTTTTGGAACGTACCTCTTTCAGTGCATCAAGATGCGCCATCTTATGGGCATCAGACCCTATAAAATCGATCATACCCGCCTCAGCTATACGTTTTGCCACTTTTTGAACAGGTTTCGAGTAGTAGCCGCCGAGAGAGGGGATGTTGACCTGAAACAGCACACCCATCTCTTTGAGACGTTCATACTTGCTGAAATCCTCATGCATGTAGATGTAGCGCTCCGGATGGGCAAGTACCGGCGTATACCCCGCCACTTTTATCTCAAAGAGCATCTCTTTAAGATGGTGAAGCGGTTGAACGTACGACATCTCAAACAGCATGTAGCTCTTGCCGAAGGTCAAGATGTCGCGCTGTTCGACCAGTTCCATGACCGTCTCATCAAGATAGTACTCGGAAGCGACCTCTATCGCTATCTCCAGCTCACGCTTGCGCAGCTCTTTTTGAAGTGCATACAAGCCCTCTTCCAAAACAGCTCTGGTGTTAGGATAACGGTGGCTCATAATATGCGGCGTGGTGATCAGTTTGGTGTAACCGAGAGCCATAAAGGTCTCGATCATCTCAATAGACTGCTCCATGTTCTTGGAACCGTCGTCAATGCCGGGAATGAGATGCGAATGAATATCTATTGTGACCTGAAAGATATCTTTTGGCGTGTTACTAAAGAGTTTCTTTACCGCTTTTATCATCTTTCTCTCTCATTGGCACTAGGCCGGATCAATAGTCTCTATAACATCCAGACCAAAACCGCTTAATCCTACCAGCTCCGGTACGGCAATACTGCTTAAGAGACGCATATGACTAATGCCCATCAGCTTTAAGATCTGTGCACCGACACCAAACTCTTTGATCGAGCTGTGGTTTCCCTCAGGGTTGTTGATAAAGAGCAGGACGCCGCCGTTCTGTTTTAGATAGTCGATCGAACCGACCAGCTGTTTATACTTGTTCTCATTAAAAAGCAGCTCAATGTCGGGTACGACATTATGTACTTTTACGTTGGCTGTCTCACCTACATGGTGGAAACTGACGGCAGTATGTTCAACACCTTCGTGGTCTTGGAAACTGCTCTTTACCGCTTTCATCCCGAAAAAGTCTATCTCGCTCTGCTCTTTTTGCACAACCAGTATCTCGTTAGCGAGGCGGTACTCGACGATGTCGGAGATAAAAACTGTCTTGAGGTTATGCTTTTCAGCAAAGATGTCCAGGTCGTCACGACGCGCCATCTCGCCGTCATCTTTGATGATCTCACAGATAACCCCTGAGCCTGTCAACCCTGCGAGTTTACAGATATCGACACTCCCCTCCGTATGGCCTGTGCGCACAAGCGTACCGCCCTCTTTAGCGATCAACGGAAAGATATGTCCGGGACGTACCAGTTCATCAGCACTGCTTGTCGGATTGGCAAGGATCTTGATCGTCATGTCGCGTTCGACTGCAGAGATACCGGTCAAAGCATCTTTGGCGTCAACAGAGACTGTAAAAGCCGTCTCATAAGAGGAGTCGTTATTACTGACCATTGGGTTAAGTTTCAGTTTTTGTGCCGGCGCTTGATCAACCGTGACACAGATAAGTCCGCGAGCTTCCATCGCCATAAAGTTGACATGCTCCGGCGTCGAAAAGACCGAAGCGTAAACAAGGTCGCCCTCGTTCTCTCTGTCCTCATCATCACACATGATGATCATATTCCCTTTTTTGATCTCTTCGATCGCTTCTACTACGCGTTGAATAGGTGTCATTTATCTCTCTCAATACTGTTTATTAAATTAGAAACGATTATAGTGAGTTTCATCATAAATCCTTATCAATTAAGATAAGTAGTCCAAATTTAAATTGTTTTGTAATAACATCTTGACAAATAAGAACATTTTGTCTATACTTCCGGCCTCTTAAACATCTGTTTAGGTTTTAAATGCCGCGGAATAGAGCAGTTCGGTAGCTCGTCGGGCTCATAACCCGAAGGTCACAGGTTCAAATCCTGTTTCCGCAACCAATTAATTACTTCTAAAACTACATGTTGGGGTATCGCCAAGCGGTAAGGCACCAGTTTTTGGTACTGGCATTCGGGGGTTCGAATCCCTCTACCCCATCCACTTTTATGACTCTTTTTCCTTTATCACGACTCACAATTTAGTTGTTCGCTGTATTGCACTTTAGTGCTGATCTTCGTTGTCATGTAACTCACATACTTCAGTATGCTTCGTCACATTCCGCCTTGATTAAAGAAAAAATAGCCCTAAAAGTTGGCTTTCTTCTAGTTCCCAAGTTTTAAATGCTACAATTCACTAATTAATTAAACAAGGTCGATTATGCCACCTCTTGATTTTCTCTCATCCTCTATCAATATGATACTTATTATCGTACTTCTCTTTGTCTTTTACTTTGTTCTTAAAAGTAAAAAAAACAGAGGTGACAAAGAGCAATAACTCTGTTATTTCCGGACTTCGCGTCCTATTTCACGCTCAACCGAAGCGATCTTTGTCTTAAGACGGTTAGACTTGCCTTTGCGGATGTCAAACTTCAGAGACGAATAGACACGTTCACAATCACCTAAAGCCTCATACGACTTTTCAATTATATCCAGGGCCTCACGCATCGTCTCTGTCTCGACGATGGTACCCATCGGGGTAAGCTGATACGCCGCACCGCTCTGGTCGATCATGTCGATGATACGGCTCACATATTTGGAAACAGACGCACTGTCACGGCAATCACCGCTTGTCGGGAACATGGCAAACTCAAGTAATACACTCATTTATATCCTTTGATCATTGTTAAAATAGTTTGGTATCTCAGAGAGGATCTTTCGGTAGATCTTCTCAAAATCGGTTGAATAGACCCTTGTCTCGCCGATAGAGGTGATAAAGTTGGTATCGCCTCTCCAACGCGGTACAAGGTGCAGGTGTATATGGTCGGCTATCCCCGCTCCTGCCGCACTGCCAAGGTTCATACCGATGTTGACGCCCTGCGCGTTAAAACACTCTTTTAGAAGCCGCACACCCTTTTGCGCCAAGTCGCTCATATGCAGCCACACCTCACTCTCCAGCTCTTCGAGTTTGTCGGTATGATGGTGAGGAATGATCATAAAATGACCCGGCGTATACGGGTAACGGTTCATAA
This sequence comes from Campylobacterota bacterium, assembly GCA_039714575.1. Classification (GTDB taxonomy): domain Bacteria; phylum Campylobacterota; class Campylobacteria; order Campylobacterales; family Sulfurimonadaceae; genus Sulfonitrofixus. The sequence continues at coordinate 6,327 of JBDLJE010000044.1, forward strand.
CGACAAAGCAGTGTTCATCGCGGTACAGAACATGAAGCTCCGCATCATCGTCTGCATGTGTACCGATATGACAAAAAACGCACCCCTCTATCTTCTCACCGGTCACATAATCATTGCGCCAAGGCGCATACAGTATCTCTTTTTCATCAAACATGACCTGCCTTTATAGATGTTGTAGTCCCAAAGTATAACAAACTTATCAACTGTTAACAGAAAACAGACCTTTTGTATGCACCTATGACATATTTAAGTTATAATTCCCAATACTATATATAGGTATCAAAAAGCATAATAATGAACAGATTTTTTCTTATAATTCTATTATCTTTATCGCTCTATGCAGAGCAGAAAAACGTTGACTACGTCAACGAAATAACATTTTTAGCGGGTAATTCAGAAAACGGTTTTACCCAAAACGTAGGCAGAAGCCTCGCCTATGGACTCCAGTTCCAGTATAACGGTTTGGACTTTCCCATTAAACCTGAAATTGAGTTTGTCTATTCTCAGGACATCTCACTCTACGCACATACAGAGGCACAGGACACACGATATTCGTCTATTATGGCAAACGGCGTTTACGAGATCGCATATTCTGAGCTTATAACCCCTTATGTCAAAGCCGGTCTCGGTTATACAAGTTATGCAAATATTCCCGGATCTCCGTCCAGCAGTGCTTATCTGGACACAGGTGCAGGTGTCAAGCTGCATCTGACAGATCGTCTTGCACTCAAGTTCCAGGTGCTGACCCAATTTAACACAGAAGAGTTCAACCTCGTAGCTGCCGGCGGTATCAGTTTTGCATTCGGCCGTAAATATGTTGCACCGCCTCCGGAAAAAACATGTGAACCGTGTCCGGAAAAAGTGTGTGAACCCTGTCCTGTTGTCGCACCTGTAGTCATCATGAAAAAAGAGCTTAAACCCCTCTATATTGACTTTGTATTTGCCAAATCCAACCTCACAGACGTTTCAACCGAGTCGATCAAAAAATATTCACATGAGCTTAACAGTGCGGACAACATAGACAAACACATCCTTATTGTCGGCCATACCGACTCAAAAGGCCCGCGAAGCTTCAATGCAACACTCGCACTCAAACGTGCTGTTGCTGTACGAGAACGATTTATCGCCAACGGTGTTGATCCTGCACGTATCAGTATCGATGGCCAGGGCGAGGTCACACCGACAGCGACCAACGACACCGCTGACGGCAGAGAGAAAAACCGGCGTGTTGTTGTGATCGTTCAAGAGCGCTAAGCACCCTGACAGCAGTGCTCAACCTATCTTTTTTATAGACATCAACAGCCCTCTTTTTCAGCTCTTACAAAATTACACAATCAACTATAATTTTTTGTAATTATTCTCTGGACACTCCTAAAAATGCCTTCTTTTAGCTATACTTTATTAAAAAAGTTGCTTTAATCTATGCGAAAACTTCTGCTAAGTCTCTCTTGTATTGCCACGCTTTACGGTGAACAGATGTACCTTTACGAGGTCTCCTCTGTTCTCGGCGTAATGGAAAACGGCAAATCTACAGGGATGAACAGCAGTCTGGCCTATGGTCTGCAGCTTCAATACAACGATATTGACTTTTTTATCAAACCGGAACTCTCTTATGTCTATTCACCCAAGATCGGCCTCCATGAATCAGATGCCACGGTAAGTGCACACACACTGATGTTCAATGGCGTCTATGATGTCGAATACACCGCTCTTTTGACCCCTTTTTTAAAAGCAGGTGCCGGTTATCAGTCCATCAGTAACAACGCCTTGGTCAATACAGACTCCTTTTTAATGAGTACCGGTGCCGGACTGAAATTAAACATCAAAGAGCAATTTTCCATTAAATTCGAGACCCTTGTGACCTGGCACGATTTTCACGAAAGCAACATTCTGGTCTTTGGCGGTCTGAACTTTTCATTTGGTTATGAAGACAATGTACCTGCTGCTTCAACACAGACATCTGAACCTCTTAAAACGGAACCTGATCAAGCTATCATCGTGACAACACCGCCGGTTACGATCTCCAAAGAAGATCACAACCTGACACAGACAAAATCTTCCAACAGTGAAGTGAGTATTAGAGATACAAACGGGCGTTTAGACTCAATGACTCTCTTTATACCGTACCTCTTTAGAAGCTACGAATTGGATGAGGAGTCTAAAACAGTTCTCAAGGGCTATGCAAATGAGCTCAGGGCACAAAAAAGCCTGATCAAGATCATTGGTCACACAGACACTAAAGGACGCCGTGCCTTTAATCAAGAACTCTCTTTAAAACGTGCAAGTACGGTAAAAGATCTGTTTGTCGAGCATGGTGTTTCACCAGAACGTATCACTGTCGAAGGACGTGGTGAGAGCGAACCAATGGCAGACAGTCAAGACCCCGTTGCAGATAAATTCAACAAACGTATCGAGATCAAAGTCCAATACTAGATCAAACGTATACTGCCTGGTTATAAGAAGGCAAACACAAGATCCGGGAAGAGCAGTACAAAACCTAGTGCTAAAAGTTGCAGCCCTATAAACGGGATGATCCCTCTGTAGATCTCTATCGTCGTAATGCTCTTTTGCGCGGCCCCTTTCAAAAAGAAGAGCGCCAGACCGAACGGCGGTGTCAAAAATGAGGCCTGCAGGTTCATTGCGATCAAGACAGCGAACCAGACAGGGTCGATCCCGAAAGCATTCATCACCGGCACCAGGATCGGTACGATGATAAACGAGATCTCAATAAAATCGATAAAAAAGCCCAGTATAAAGATCGCGACCATTGAAACTGCGATAAAGATCCAGACATTGCCGATATCTTCACTGAAAAACTCCAGCACCATATCGGTACCGCCGAGTTCGTTAAAGACCAGGCTGAAAGCTGTTGCACCGATAAGGATCATAAAGATCATACCGCTCAGTTTTACCGTCTCAAGCAGAGCGTAGCGCATCATTGGAACATCGAGTGTTCTGTTGACAGCACTTAAAAGCAGAGCACCGAACACACCAAAAGCAGCCGACTCTGTAGGTGATGCAATACCTGCAAAGATAGAACCAAGCACGGCCGCCATAAGAAGCAGCGGCGGCAAGATGGAACGCAGCAGTTCAAAGAAGCCTATGGGCTCTATCTCGTCACTCGAGGGCGCCATTGACGGGTTGATCAACGAGATAGTGACAATATAGGCGATATAGAGGCCGACCAACAGAAGTCCGGGAAGTACCGCCCCCATAAAAAGCTCACCGACGCTCACACTCATCACATCACCCAAGATAATAAGAATGATTGATGGTGGGATGATCTGTCCTAAGGTACCGCTGGCAGCAACTGTACCTGAGGCCAATCCTTTATCGTAACCGGCTTTTAACATCAATGGCAGAGCAATAACACTGAGCATAACGACTGAGGCACTGACGATCCCTGTCGAAGCTGCCAAGAGAGCACCGACCAGGACCACACTGATAGCAAGTCCACCGCGGACACTTCTAAAAGCACGGCTCATCGAGAGCAGAAGTTTTTCAGCCATCTGAGACTTCTCCATCACCAGACCCATTGCGATAAAGAGCGGCACCGCCATCAAGGTGGAGTTACTCATGATCCCGAAGATCCTGAACGGCAGAAGGTTGAAGATCTCCATACCTAGTTCAGGGATGAACAGAGCGAACAAGAGAGCGACCCCGCCAAAGACAAAGGCAACAGGAACACCGACTAGCAGCAGCACCAAAGCAAAGAGGAACATACCCATCGCTATCATGGGAGCTCCTTTAACTGCAGGAACTCTTTATAGACTTCGCTCAGTGTCTGAACGATCAACAGAACAAAAGCGATCGGAAGCAGTGACTTGACAACGAAACGGTACGGGAGCCCTCCCGGATCGGACGAGGCTTCCAGCTGCTCAAAACTGAGCATGACAAAGTCAAAACCGACATAGATGATGAGCAGTGAGAACGGGAGTATGAAAAAGAGGGCACCGATGATGTTGACGATATGGCGCATCTTCTCTGAGTATTGGTCATAAAAGATGTCTACACGGACATGTGAGGCACGCTGCAGCGTATAGGCGATACCGAGCATGATCACCACGTCAAACAGATGCCACTCCAGCTCCTGCAAGGCGATAGAGCCTGATTGGAAAAGATAGCGCACCAGCGCATCATAAACGACCAGAACAATCAAAAGAGCAAGCGCTGCGGCGGCGACATAGCCCACCCACTTTACGAACTGTTCTAAAAAATGGAACGTATGTCTTACCATCTTTTTATCCACTCCCAGGTCAACCCGTAATACTCATGAAAAGCATGATCGCTGCCTTTTAGACTGCCACCGTTCGGTGTATGCAGCCACTCGCTCTCTCCGACGGCATAATAGTCGGTCGGTGCCGCAATAGGATTAAGCCCAAGAGAGGTAAAGATCTTATACGCTCTTGGCATATGGGTAGCGCTTGTCACCAGAATAAAAGGCTCGGCACCCACCACCTTTTTCATCGCCATCGCCTCTTCCACCGTATCTTTGGCTTTGTCGAACATCAAAATATCATCCTCATCCATACCTAAAGAGAGCGCTATTTTCTTCTGCATCGAAGCGTGTGAGTTGGGGTCATGCAGTCCGCTGTATCCTGAAACGATCAACTTGGCATCAGGCAGACGGTAGTAGTGGCGCATGCCTTCACTCAGGCGGGTCAGTGCGGTTGAACTGACCTGCGTTGATATAGGCAGAGTTGCATCACTTTTATGGCCATTGCCCAGTACCAGAATATAGTTCACAGTCACCGGAGTTTCGATCAGTGCCGGGTACTTCTGTTCAAGCGGTTTGACCAGCATGTCGCTGACAGGACCGTAGCCGACAAGCGCGATCCAGACAAAGGCCAGGGTAAGCAGCTGTTTTGCGATACGCAGCCGTTCTATGTATAAAGCGATCAGACCTGCAAAGGCGATAAACAGCCCGATAGAGAGCGGACCCATCACTTCACCGACTACTTTTTTAAGAACAAATACCGCGTCGATCATTAGATAAAGTTAGGTGCATCGTTGGCGAAGAGGATGATGTCCCCTGCTCTGGTTCGTTCGCCCAGGACCTTGGTCAGCTGACTTTTGTCACCTAACATGATCTTCTCGGCGACGGAGAGGTTTTTGTTAAAGAGCTCGGCATTGAGCTGTCCGGTGACAATGGCGATGTCACACACCTTGTTGATCGCCTCTACAAGCTCCAGGTTCAGCTCCTCGGTACTCTCGACAAGACCCGGCGTCACGATCACTTTACGACCCGGATGCAGCGAAAGAAGACGAATACCTTCCAGCATCCCATCGATGTTGCCATTATAACCGTCATCCAAAATGATCTTGCCGCCGGCATCGATGCGTTGAAGACGATGTTCGACACTCTCAAGAGCGCCTACACCCTGCACTATCTCTTCACTCTCCATGCCTAAAGCATCTGCAACCAGGATCGAGGCTTCAAGGTTGATAGCGTTAAAAGAACCCAATATCTTAGTCTCAAGATGCAGGTTTTCATCATGTAGCTGCATGTCAAAAGAGAGCCCTTCCAATGTCGCTTCGACATTCGTCACCGCGTCACCGAAAAACTCGACTTTTTCATGAACCTCGTCTGTCACACCACTGTGGACAAAAGCTTTTTCCAGACGGTCCGACTGAATGATCTCAAGCTTGGTACGCCGGATATTCTCGATGGTCTTAAAGTACTCCAGATGCTGAGGACCGACCTTGCCCACAACAGCAATATGCGGGTGCAGGAACTGGGCGATAGTGTAGATGTCGCCGCGAAGACGCGCACCTGCTTCACAGACATAGACCTCACAGTCGTCCGGCAGCTCCATGTTGACGTCACGCACCAGACCGGCGATGGTGTTGACACTGCGCGGTGTTGCATAGACCTTATACTTTTTGGAGAGCACCTGGGCGATGAAGTTTTTCATACTCGTCTTGCCGTAACTTCCCGTGACACAGACGACCTTGAGCTCTTTACGGTCCATCAGCTTCTTCTGCGCCTCTTTTTTGTAGGCCAAAAACATATAGTTCTCTACACCTTTACTGCCGATATAGGCCAAAAGCAGCGGTAAAAAAACGAATGAGAAATCGTTAAACTCTTTGATCACAGTGATCATGTTGATAAAGAACGTCAGTACAAAAAGAAGGATCAAAAAACGTTTGACCCGCCAGGTAAAGACCAGCTTTTTGTCAAGTCTGTAGTACCAAAACCCAAGTGCCAGGAGATAGAGAGCCAACACTGCGACAAAATATTGCGGTATGACATAGTGAAGAATGAACGGAAGTATGAAAAGGCCGAAGTGCCAGAGCGGTTTGTGGTGTTTTAAGACCACACGTTCTATCTTATAGTCATACCATTGAAGGTTCGTAATAAGGTAAAAACCCAGGGCCATCACAAAGACGGTGTTGATTGAAAATGCTAAAATATCCACTCACTGATCCCTAGTGTTGAAGCGTTTGAAGTACGGTCGTCTCGACCTCTTTGGCCACAGCATCCGCTTGCTGCATAAAGAAGTAGTGATCACCTTCATACTCGACCAGACGGGAGTCAGAGATCAGTCCATTGATCTTCTTCGCTGTCCAGAGCGGTGTTGCCGTGTCCTCTCTACCCCAGCACAGAAGCGCTTTGCCGCTGTACTCTTTGAAGTCAGACGTAAGGTCTTCATTGACCACGTTCTTAAAGGTCTGGTACATGATCTCGGAGAGCTTTTTCGCATCTTCGGCAACAAATATCGAGCGGAGTTTTGCCAATCCTACCGATTTGAGCAGCTTAAACAGTGCAATTTTCACCTTGATCTTAAACGGCTTCGGCACAGGGATGCCTGCACTTCCTACCAAGACCAGGATCTGCGGGTTCAGAAGCAGTCCGACCTTGCCGCCAAACGAATGCCCCAGGATCATATGGTCCTGGTTGGCATTGATCTGCGCTAAAAAGAGCTCTATGATGTTAGCATAGTCTTCCGTCACCAAGGGACGGCTGCAGGTACTGTTGCCAAAACCCGGAAGGTCGATGTAGACATGACAAAACTCATCCATCGTCTTCTCGAACGACTGCTTCATCAGCTCTTTGTTAGAGCCCCAACCGTGTAAAAAGATCAAAACCTTGCTCTTCTCCGGATTGACTACATCATAAGAGATCTGAAATGTCTGGTGTTTGTACTGAATCGATTTAATAGCCACGATTACTTCCCTTTTGCTTGATTGATAGAGTGAATATATTGGTAATTTACTTGCGGACGGCGCTGTTGCGGCAGGTTTGCCAGCAGTGTATTGATGACATGTTCAAAGTCGGCAAACAGGTAATTCGCCATTGAACCCGGGATCGGGTTGATCTCGTTAAGCAGCACTTCGCCCTCAACCACAAAGAAGTCACAGCGGATAAGTGCACCTTCGAACATGTTGGTATAGACCTTCGTAAACGTATTTTCAAGATCAGCGACCAGTTCACTGTCGATCTGTGCCTCGCTTACCGCTGAAGAGCGTGAGAAGTCAAGGTACTTTTTGTCAAAATCCAGAAACTCGTTTTTCTGCGGCTCTTCGACAATAGAGAAGTGTATACCGCCATTGGCACCATAGCCGGCAAGGTTATACTCTTTGACGCCCTCGATGAACGGCTCGATGATAAGGTTGTCATCAAACTCAAAAGCGACGTCTAAAGCGTACTCTATCTGCGACGCTTCTTTAATGACACTCACACCGATAGAGCTGCCAAGACGTGCCGGTTTGATAATAAACGGCAGTGGTGTCTTGACCGCTTTTCTCTCATCGACATTCATGCTCTCATACGCGACCGTCTTGACACCGATAGCGTCGGCAAACCACTTGGTATGCATCTTGTCATAACTGAAGACCGAAGCCGTTGGACGGGGACCGATATATTCGATGTCATAGAACTCAAGCAGTGAGGCGATGGTACCGTCTTCACCGTCTGCACCGTGAACAAGGTTGAGTACCGGCATCTCCAGACGCTCACTTGCGAACATCTTCTTCTGAACAAAGGCACCGTTGTCGAGTGAAAGCTGCGGCAGCTTTTTATGCGCACCGGTCGCAAAGGTCTTTGCGACCATCTCACCCTTGCCTATTTTATAAAAACAATGATCCTGGTCACAGAAGATAAACTCCAATTTGAAATTAGGAAGTTTCTCCATGATCGTGATCGCACTGACGATGCTGATCTCATGTTCATAACTGGCACCGCCGAATAGTATTGCTAATTTCAACATAGTCCTTTAGAGTTTTTGTAATTTTTTAAGGGCTTCTTTTACCAAGCCTGACGTGTCGGTCGCAGAACAGCCGCTAAGCACCTTGGATATCTGCTCTTTTTTAAAGCCCAGTGATTCAAGTGCCTGACTCGCTTCACTTGCCGCAGGATTTGCCATGGAGCCCTGCTCACTCAAGATGGCATCAAAGCCGTTCAGTTCAACCAGTATGCGCCCTGCACTTTTAGGACCGATACCCGGAACTTTTTTAAGCCGGTTAATGTCACCCAATGCTATCACCTCGCCAAACTGTGAAGCCGAGAAGGTCGAACAGATCGCCATCCCGACTTTAGGTCCCACACCGGAAATCCTGATCAGTCTCTCAAACAGGACTTTTTCACTCTTTTCGATAAAGCCGTAAAGCAGCTGGGCATCTTCACGGATGATATGCGAAGTGTACAGTTTGACACGATCACTCGTAATGGCACCGAAACTGTGAAGTGAGATAAAGACCTCATAGATCAGTCCGTTGGTGTTTACATGCACAAAGGTCGGCTCTTTATGTTCAATTGATCCCTCTATGCCAACAATCATTTATGCCCTTGTTAACAGCTCTACAGATAGCAACTTTTGATCTCTTGTAAAACCGTCTCTTTTTTTAAAGATACATTTTAATCAATTATCGGTTAAAATAACGTAAACCAGCACGGGACCTTCATGTTTAAGAACATTTTTACCAATAGTTTTGGCATCCTTTTTTCACGTATACTTGGATTTATTCGTGATCTTATGACCGCCTCTGTCTTGGGTGCCAACATCTACAGCGACATCTTTTTTGTTGCCTTTAAACTGCCCAACCTTTTTCGCCGTATCTTTGCCGAAGGTGCTTTTACCCAAGTATTTATTCCCGCCTTTGCCAGAACCACCCATAAAGCCGTCTTTTCTGCCAATCTTTTTCTTGTGTTTTTAAGTATTATTTTACTTATTACCCTTATGGTCAACCTTCTGCCGGAACTCTTTACCAAGGCGATCGCTGTAGGTTTTAGTGACGAGACCATTGAGATAGCCGCGCCGTTTGTAGCGATCAACTTTTGGTACCTTCCTCTTGTCTTTTCCATGACCTTTTTAAGCGGGATGCTGCAATACAAACACCATTTTGCTACGACTGCTTTCAGTACTGCCTTGCTCAACCTCTCACTCATAGGTGCACTTTATCTCAGTCAAGACAAGACACAGAGCGAAACGGTCTACTACCTGAGCTATGGGGTTGTCATAGGCGGTATTGCCCAACTTGTTGCACACCTTATTGCCTTAAAGAAGATGGGACTCTCAAAACTGCTTTACGGCGGGTTTAAATATGTCAAAGTCAAAAGCACTGTCATCAAAAAAGATATTAAAAGCTTTAGAAACAACTTCTTTCCGGCGATGTGGGGGAACTCAACGGCGCAAGTCTCTGCCTTTTTAGACACTTTTCTAGCCTCGTTTCTAGCGACAGGAAGTATCTCGTACCTCTACTACGCCAACCGTATTTTTCAGCTGCCGCTTGCGCTTTTTGCTATTGCCACCTCCATCGCCCTCTTCCCGCGTATTGCACGCTACCTGCGCAACCAGGATGAAACAAATGCCAAAGCCTACTTGCGTAAAGCGTTCTGGTTTTTAGCATTTATACTTTCTGCAAGCACGATAGGAGGAGTCATTTTTGCTCGCGAGATCATCTGGCTGCTTTTTGAACGTGGCGCTTTTGAGACGCAAGACACGTTAAACACCACCATTGTTCTGCAGATGTATATGATCGGCCTTCTCCCATTTGGCATCCAAAAACTTTTTGCCCTCTGGTTATACGCACAAGAGATGCAGATGAAAGCCGCTAAGATAGCAACCCTTTCACTTGGTGTCTACATTGTCTTCGCCCTGGCCTTGATCCAACCTCTGGGTGTGGCAGGCTTGGCATTGGCAAGTACGCTGGGAGGCTTTGTAAGCTTTGTCTTTACCATCCGCGCCTTTGGTACTCACAACTTTTTAGAGATGTTAAAGTCTAAAAACACACTCTACTTAGCAGTGGGTTCGATCTTCACTATCTTTATATTTTTTCTGTTAAAAAACGCACTGGCCCCGTATATCACTTAAGACTCCTCCCTATGCTATAATTCGCCTACAAATCATGGGCACCTTACGCTCAACAAGCAGGAATACCAGACTATGTTTATATATGACTCTGTTAAAAAGACAAAACGGGAATTCATCCCTCTCTCCCCTGAGCGTGTGACCCTCTACGTCTGCGGCCCGACTGTCTATGATGACGCCCATCTCGGCCATGCCAAAAGCGCCCTTGTCTTCGACCTGCTCCGCCGTGTTCTAGAGGCAAACAGCTACAATGTGGTCTACGCCAGAAACATCACCGACATCGATGACAAGATCATCAAAAAAGCCGCTGAGCAGGGTGTCGGCATCAACGACATCACCGACAAGTTCACAGAAGCGTACCATAACGACATGTCTGCACTCGGCATCGAACGCCCTACTCTTGAGCCGAAAGCGACGGAGTCTTTAGAAGCGATGTTCGAGCTGATCCAGAAACTCCTTGACAACGGCCATGCCTACCAGATCGAAAACGGTGATGTCTACTTTGATACTCAAAGTGACCAGAGCTACCTCAGTATCTCAGGCAACAAGCAAAATGATGACGATCGTCAAGAGCGTGTAGAGAGTTCAAGTGCAAAGAAAAACCCTGCCGACTTTGCGCTGTGGAAATCAGTAGCCGATAAAAGTATTACCTTTGAGTCACCATTTGGTGCCGGCCGTCCGGGCTGGCATACAGAGTGTTCGGCCATGATCGAAAAACACCTTGCCGGTGACGACAAATATGCTATCGACATCCACGGCGGCGGCGCCGACCTGCTCTTCCCTCACCATGAGAACGAAGCGGCACAGACCCGCTGTTCGTCCAACCATGAACTGGCCAACTACTGGATGCACAACGGTTTTGTCAACATCGACGGCGAGAAGATGAGCAAGAGTCTTGGCAACAGCTTCTTCATCAAAGATGCCCTCAAGGTCTATGACGGTGAAGTACTGCGCTTCTACCTGTTAAGCACCCACTACCGCGCCAACTTCAACTTCAACGAACAGGATCTGCTCGCCTCTAAAAAGCGTCTGGACAAGCTCTACCGTCTTAAAAAACGTCTCTTCGGCATGAAGATCGGCGAAGAGAAGACAGAGATGCAGACAAAACTGCTGGAAGCGCTCAGTGACGACCTCAACGTCTCTTTAGGGCTCTCTATCATCGATGAAATGGTTGCCAACGCCAACGAAACTCTGGATGCCAACCCTAAAGACAAACTCATCAAACGTCAAACGACTGCCGACCTTGCCTACATCGAAAAAGTGCTCGGTTTTGGGCTTCAAAACCCGTTTGAGTACTTTCAGTTCGGTCTTGATGCTGAGACTAAGACCAAGATAGACAAGTTGGTCGAAGCACGTACCGAAGCGAAAAAAGCGAAAGACTTTGAAAAGTCAGATGCACTGCGTGACGAGATCATGGCCTTCGGTGTCAGCATTATGGACACCGCTCAAGGTACCTTCTGGGAGCGTGTTGAATGATCGGCTTTGAAATAGTTGCTGTCATCAGTGTTATCAGTATCTTTGCCTGGTTCATCATGGCGGCTAAAAACACTAACAGCCAAAACCGGTTTATGGACGATGATAAAGAGGAAGAAAAATAGTTTTTATAGATACGCTATAATTATTCATAGTGACCTTAATATCACGCTGAAAAGCTTTTACATTTGATTTTGAATAGAAAAGGAGGGGTTATGAGTAATACAAAAATACTAGAAGAAGCACTGCGTCTTAAACCACAAGAGAGATATTTAGTAATAGAGAGCCTCCTTAAAAGCCTTGATAAGCCTGATGAAGCTATAGATGAAGTTTGGGCAGCAGAGGCACAAGCACGTCTTCAAAACTATAAAAGTAACAATGTAAAAACCATCTCTTTTGAGCAGATATTTGATTCCTAAAATTGAATTTCTTCCAACTGCACTGCTCGAACTTAATGATGCTATAGAGTACTATAACCTTGAACTTCCCGGTCTAGGTACAAAATTTAAAGAAGAGGTACGAACGTCTTTAAAAAGAGTATCTGTATTTCCTGAAGCATGGTCTATTCTCCGACCTGAGATTCGAAAATGTATCATGCATAAATTTCCCTATAATATTTTATATTCTATTCAAGAGAACACTCTCTTGATCATTGCAATCGCACATCATCATAGACACCCCGATTACTGGATCGAACGCCTCAATGAAAAAAAATGATGTCATCGTTATAGGCAGCGGTGCGGCAGGTATGATCGCAGCCATAACGGCGGCACGTCTCGGTAAAGATGTTCTGCTGTTAGAGAAGCTCTCCAAGATCGGGGCCAAACTCAAGGCCACAGGCGGCGGACGCTGTAACCTGACCAACACTCTCTCCAATGAAGAGTTTATGCGCTCTTTTGGCCGTGAGGGCCGTTTTATGACACCTGCACTTAACGCACTCGACCATAAGGCCCTCATCACTTTCTTTGCAGAGATAGGCGTTGAGTCCCACTTTCCTGACGGCTTTCGCGTCTTTCCCAAAACACACTCCTCCCAGACCATCATCACCGCACTTGAAGATGAGATGAAGAGGCTTGGTGTCAGTGTCGAATGTTCTCAAAAAGTAGAAGAGCTGCTCTTCAGCGGGGAGCATGTCACCGGTGTCAAAACCACCAAAAGCACCTTTTCTGCTGACAATGTTGTCGTGGCAACAGGCGGCCTCGGCTACCCTGTGCTCGGCGCTGAAGGCGACGGTTTTGAGTTGGCGAAACAGGTGGGACACAAGATCACCCCGCTTCACCCTGCCATGATGCCGCTTAAGACAAAAGAGAGCTGGGTCGAGAACTGCCGCGCCGACACGATTCCCAAAGTGCAGATGTATGTCAACCTCCCAAAGTACAAAAAGCTAAAGGCCCAAGGCGATCTTATCTTTACCAAAACAGGTGTTCGCGGCCCCGTAGTCCTGGACTTCTCCCGCGAGATCACACCTCTTCTGAGCAAGTTTGACGAAGTCCCGCTGCTTATGAACCTGACCAAAGGGATGAACGAAGAGCAGATCCGCACGCACATCAAAGATGAGATCTATAAAGACCAAAACCACACAACCCTCACCCTGCTTCAAACGCTGCTGCCAGAAGCACTTTCACTCGAACTGTGTAAACTGGCCGATGCTGATCCGGCCATAGGCTTTAACAAGCAGAGTGGTCAGAGCCGGGACAAGCTTGTTAAACTGCTGGCATGGACGCCTCTCACTGTCAATGGTCATGATGGGTTTAAGATGGCGATGATCACTCGTGGGGGTGTCACTCTTAAGGAGATTGTTCCTGAGACTATGGAGTCTAAGAAGATGAAGGGGCTCTTCTTCTGCGGCGAGGTCATGAACCTTGA
>JBDLJE010000045.1:0-19485 GCA_039714575.1 Campylobacterota bacterium
ACGCTTTTGACTTAGGTTGAGTATTGTCGACTAATTACTGCGTCTTGGTACAGTGGATGAAGCCGGAGGGGTTTCGTGACTCCAAATATATGATACTTTATATTGTAACTGTACCCGTAATAGCTCTTCTTCTTTTTCGTTAGGTTTTCTTCTTGAGCTAGCAAGAAGATAAAACGCTAAAGCGTAATGCAGGGCGGCACTAAATGCCGCATCGTAAAAGTGACATACTAATGATATGAAGTAATTAAAAAGTTAAACCAATCACTATTATATATGCGTGGAAATTGCAAATGTCAAAGTGTCTCTTATTGATTCAGTAAATACATACGGAGTCTAAAAACTTGAAGCCCACTTTTGATAAGATTCATTAAAAAAAGAGCACGATGCACACCCTATCAGACCTCAAAGCAGGTAAATTAAAAGGCCTGACACGCCTTCGTCTTTCAGAAGAGCTGACGAGTTTCCCCAGTGAGGTGTTTGAGCTTGCAGGTACCTTGGAGATTTTGGACCTGAGTCATAACAGACTCTCCGAACTCCCGGACCTTAGCCGACTGAAAAAGCTCAAGATCGCTTTTTTCTCTTTTAACCTTTTTACGAAACTCCCTGCTGCTTTTAAAAACTGTGAGAACCTCTACATGCTAGGTTTTAAGGCTAATCAGATCGAACAGTTTGACGAAGAGATCTTGCCGCTGGGTATCAGCTGGCTGATCTTGACGGACAACAAGATCGAAGTACTGCCGCGTTCTATGGGTGAACTCAGCCGATTGCGGAAGTTTCCGGTGGCGGGGAATCAGCTTACGACCCTGCCTCAAGAGATGTCGCAGTGCCGCAACCTGGAGCTGATACGACTCTCTGCCAACCGACTCACCGAGATACCCGACTGGCTTTTACAACTGCCGAAACTCTCATGGCTTGCGTTTTCAGGCAACCCCTGTTCGGTCACTCCTGATGCTGTGTTGGATGAAGTGGCGTATGAGAGTCTGGAGATGAGTGAGCTTTTAGGTGAGGGTGCTTCCGGGCAGATCTATAAGGGGTACGACAAGAGCTCTGAGGCTGAGGTCGCCGTAAAACTCTTTAAGGGCGCCGTGACAAGTGACGGCTACGCCCATGATGAGATGAACGCTTATATGAGTACAGGCGAGCATCCCCATCTTATCAGTGTGCATGCCAAGATCAAAGGTACTGAACCGCTGGGACTTGTTCTGGAGTTGATCCCCTCTCACTATGAGAACTTAGGCCTCGCACCCGACTTTGAGACCTGCACGCGCGATACGTTTGCCGAAGGAACTCGCTTTGAACTTGAGACGATCTACAGTGTTGCCAGAGCGATGGTCTCAGCGTCTGAACACCTGCATGCAAGAGGCCTGATGCATGGCGACCTGTATGCGCACAACATACTCATTAACACAGAAGATCAACACTGCTACTTCGGAGACTTCGGTGCAGCGAGTTTTTATGATGTGAACAACAGAGGTTTTGAAAAGATCGAAGTCCGTGCATTCGGCTGTCTGCTGGACGACCTGTTGATGCATTGTAAGGATGACGCGTCTGAGGAGTACCGCTATATTCAAGAGCTTAGTCAGCGGTGTATGGATGAAGATGTTGAGCGAAGACCGCTTTTTAAAGAGATAGCCCTTTAAATATAACTCTGTAACTTGATCAACGTTGCCAGAAGCAGGGCACTTTTGTCTACGGCACCGGCAGACTTCATCTTTAACTCATTTTCCAACAGCAGGTTCAACATAGCGTCGTACTGATGCTGTTTAAACCTGATGCTCTGCTGTGCACGCTCCTGCTCGATCTTCTGCGGCAGTTTATAGCCGAGGATCGCCCTGGAGTCTGCGATGCCGTGGATCTTGATATGGGCATAAAAGAGGTAGAGCTGCGTCACGAACGAGCTGACAGCGGTGACGATGCGGATCTCATCTTCACCGCTCTCCAAGATGCGCTGCAGCTCCTCTTTAAAATCTTTTTTGGCAAGAAGGTGGTTGATGAATTGATCCATCTTGACCTCGCCGACACCATAGACAAGGGCATCGATATCTTTAGAGGAGACAGGACGGCCCAGGATCCGCAGTTTGTCGAGCTCGTTAAAGGCAAGGCCAAGGTCGCCGTTTTGTGACTCGATGAGGTGGGTCGCCGCATAGCTGTCAAGCTGCATGCCTAAACGCTGCGCCTCCTGCATAAGCATGTTCTTCGCCTCGCCTGCAAAGGGAGGGAACATACGCACTTCGATGCCGCCCGACTTTTTGTTAAAGGCCTTGGCCGAGGTCTTCATATCACTGCCGTAATAGGCGTAGATAAAAGTGTTGTCCGGGTTCTTTTGGACAAACTCCAGCAGGGTGTCAAGGTCTTTTTTCGGCACCTTCTTCTCGTTTTTGATGATGAGCAGGTTCTGTCCGCCAAAGAGCGAGCCTTGTGAAAGGTGGGCCTTGGCACTGTTAAAGTCATACTCGTCATGATAGAGACTCAGGAGATTGGCGTCGGGGATACTGCTGAAGATCTTCAGGTAGTAGTCGATGAGAAAATGGCTGTCGCCATAGAGCATAACGGCCGGTACTTTACTGCCGTTTCGTATGAGGTTGTCGAGCTCTTTGCGGTACATCAGCTCAGCTCCATCGGGTCGTGGTCGAGTTTTTTGACCAGGCTGGCGTTGATGCGTGCCGAGGCAAGATCGACATTGTCGATACGCAGGATGATGTCGTCAAACAGGGTGACTGAGGTGTCCACACTGAGGTTGACCTCGGCACCCTGAATAGGCTCCAGTATCTGCGCGGTGAAGAAAGGGTCGGTACTGTTGACACGGGCTTTAAACTCGTTGCCTTTTTGTTCGTTCGCCCATCGTGCAAACTTGCGCTGCATAAAACGGATCTCAATGGCGGAGGCTTCACGCTCTTTTTCGCTGATGCTGAAACAGAGTGCGTCGATGTTGCGAAGCACGTAAGAGCTCTCCTCTGTGTCTTTGGCAAGCAGAGCCTTCAGGTGACGGTGGACGATGAGGTCCGAGTAACGGCGGATAGGGGAGGTGAAGTGGGTGTAGGCATCAAACCCCAGACCGAAGTGACCGACATTGTCGGGTGCGTAGCGCGCCTGCATCTGGGCGCGGATGATAAGGGTGTCGACCTCGCTGACAAGGTCGCGTTTGGCGGCTTCGGCCTGAATAAAGTCGATGGTCTCTTTCATAGACTCTTTAGGCTCGACAATAAGTCCGATACCGGCAAGCTCCTGATAGAGACTCTGCAGTTTCATCGGGCTTGACTGCTCGTGGATACGAAAGACCCCGTGAGAGTAGCGGTCGGCTGCCGCTTTGTTGGCCAGGAGCATACAGTCTTCGATGAGAGCGTGTGAAGGGGTCTCTTCGCTTGTAGTGGTCGCTACAAGGTTCTGCGCTTCGTCGAGCTGCATGGAGAGCTCTTCAGAGTGGAAGTCGTAACCGACCTTCAGACGATCCTCTTTGAGTGCGTCGGTGAGGTCGCGCAGTTTAGGCAGGTAGGCCATGACAACCTCTTCGTCACTGTTCTTTGCACTCAGCTCACCTTCAAAAAAGAGGTCGACTTCCTCATAGGTGAAACGTCGTTTTGAGTGGATGACGGCTTCGTAAAGTTCGGTGTGAACGACTTTTAGTCCATCAAGGTGCATCTCGAAGACAAAGGCGAGTCTGTCCACGTGCGCCTGGAGCGAGCAGAGTGTCTCAGAGAGCTGGCGCGGCAGCATCGGGATGGAGCGGTGCGGCAGGTAGATCGAAAAACTGCGGTAGATCGCTTCGGCATCGATAGGGCCGAATGGCTCGACATAAGAGCTGACATCGGCAATGGCGACGTAGAGGATGTTCTTTTCGGGAAGGTAGCAGATAGCATCATCAAAGTCTTTAGCCGTGACGGGGTCGATGGTACAAAACGGGAGGTCTCGAAGGTCTTTGCGATCAGGATATAGCGATGCGTCCACATTTTTGTCAAAGCTCTTGGCCAGGTCGAGGACATCTTCTTCAAACTCGTCATGTTTGTTGAACTGCGCGAGTACGATCTTCTCATCGACCATCGGATCGCTGATGTTGCCGAGCATCTCCATGATCACACCGTTTTGGTTGTTGACCTTGACAAGGTCGCCTTCGGCGTATTTGGCAAGATCCTCAGCAGTAAGTTCGACACCTGCAGGGTGGTTGTTGCGAATGTCAACCATCCCTTTTTGACCATCTTTAACGCTAAGGATAGCGACGCTGTAGCTCTCAGCTTTTCCGATGACTTCAACGACTTTTGCACTGGGGCCGCCGCGTTTGCCCAAAAGACGCTGGGCGATGACCAGGTCACCGTGTTTGGCGTTTGCTAATGAGTGTTCATCGATGTAGAGGTCGCGAACATTGGCTCCGACGACCTGGAGAAAACCGGCAGCACCTTGTGTCATCATGATGGTGCCCGCACGATATTTGGAGGGCAGACGAAAGAGCTTCTCCTCTTTTACAAGGTAGCCTTGAGAGAGCCACTTCTGGACATGCTCCATCTCTTCTCTGCTGATGTCCTGTTCATAAAGTCCTAAAGTCAGTCGTATTAAAAGGTTTTTCACGTAAATATCTGTCCATATTGTATTAATTGTTGTATTATAACTAAGATATGTACTCAGAGGGAAAAACATGAAAATCTTATTTATACTTTTGGCAGCTCTTTCGCTTTTTGGAAGTGATTACGCTTCCATGAAAGAGTCATTTGACAAGGGTAACGTCAACCGTGCCATCAGTATTGCACGCAACAATGCGATGAAAGGGAACATCTCCGCCATGTATGACGTTGGACTTCTCTATTATGCAAAAGGCGATGCGAAAAAGGCAAAGACCTGGCTGGAACGCTCTGTAAAAAACGAGGGTAAAGGGGAGTTGGGCATCGCTGTTTTACTGTTCAGCATGGCTAGAGACAGAGCCGCATATGAACGTGTTACGATAGCCCTTATCAATGCACCCAGAAGTGACATCAGCAAGTCTTTGATGGCAGTAAGCAAGGATCTTGCATCCAACAGAAACGAAGCGTCTTCAGAGGATTATCTTCGTGTGGCGGAACTCTATATTGACGATAAGATCATCTACCCCAACCTGCAAAAAGGGCTCTTTTTAACAAAAAGAGCGGCGCAAAAAGGCAATGTCAAGGCGATGGAGATAATGGGTGATGGATACTGGCGCAGTAACTATACGGTTGACACCTTGTTGGTCGCTCCGCGAACCGGTAACGCCCTCAATATTGCGTTGGAGTACTATAGAGATGCCGCGAACCTCGGCAATCTTGAGGCCATGGCAAAAATGGGAAAACTGCATATTGTCGGGCCTCGCAACCTTCGCAGGACACAGCAGGGTGTTGACCTTATATTAAAGTCGGCAAACGGCGGCAGTGCATTAGGCGCAGAGATGGCGGCAGAACTCTACATGAAGGGTCAAGGTGTAAGAGCCAACCGTCAGCAGGCGTTGGAGTGGTATTTAAAAGCGACCGATATCTGTGAAGTCAATAAGGTACTTGCCAACATGTATGGCCGGGGCGAAGAGGCTGAGAAGTATGCAAAAGCGTATAGAGCCTGTGTAAAAGAGGCCTCTGTCAAACGAAGATATCACCTTCTCTTTGAACCGTTTTAACCCGAATTCAGCCACTTCGGTATTGTAAATAAATTCTATGTTAGAATCATTATCCTAAAAAAATATAAGGTCAGAAATGAACAACGAAGCGATGCTAAAACAGCTCGGTTATGCACCTAATGAAGCACTTTTAAACCAGTTTGACAGAATTGTCAACAACACGACATCTTTTGAGAAGATCCAAAAACACATGCTGGATCTGCATGAACATCTGAAAGTCGATGACTCCCATGTCGCAATGTCCAACAGTGAAGACTATTTCAAGATCAAGATCGAAGCACCCAGCCCGGAACGCACAGAAGAGGCGATGGAAAAAATAAACCATTTTGCGGCTAAATACAAGGTCGCTTTGCAGCAGGTCGAAGGTAAAAACACATTTTATATCTTAGGCTTTAATAAGTGAGAAACGTTAAGCAAAAGTGAGAAATCTCACTTTTGTAGTTTCGGAACCATAAGCGAAGGGCATGGCCCCGCTGACGGAGACAAAATGACAACGGAACCGATTACGCAAGAGGGATATGACCTCCTCACTAAAGAGTTCAAGTACCTGAAAGAGGTTGAAAAACCCAAGGCCAGCCGTGAAAAAGAGGTTGCTGCCGCCTTGGGCGACCGTAGTGAAAATGCGGATTATCATGCGGCTAAAGAGAAACTCCGCCACATAGACAAACGTCTTTTTTATCTTAACGCCCTCCTTCATAAAACACAGATCATCGATCCATCTACCCTTGACCATACCCGTGTACATTTTGGCTCAACCGTTACGCTGACCAACCTTGAAACAGATGAAGAAGAGGTCTATACTATTTGCGGTGCATATGAGAGTGAACCAGAGAACGGTCTGATCACCATTCATGCGCCTCTCTCTAAGTTGATGATAGGCAGGCGGGTCGGTGATGAATTCAGTATTGACCTGCCGGGTGGGAAAAAAGAGTATGAGGTTGAGAAGCTGGAGTACATTGGCGTCTTTGCACTTAAAAAAGTAATCAAAGATGAGAAAGACTTTGGTTTTAAATAGCGTCCTGTTTTGGGATCGGTTTAAAGAGTAGATACAATACAGTTATTGATAATAAAGGAGCCAAAATGGCAAGAGCAGAAGCAAGACACATCCTCGTAGAGAGCGAAGAGAGATGTTTAGAGTTGAAAAAAGAGATCGAAAACGGTGCAAAGTTTGAGACGGTGGCA
Organism: Campylobacterota bacterium; assembly: GCA_039714575.1. GTDB lineage: Bacteria > Campylobacterota > Campylobacteria > Campylobacterales > Sulfurimonadaceae > Sulfonitrofixus. The sequence goes on from JBDLJE010000045.1 coordinate 6,794, forward strand.
CAGGCAAACTCACAATGCCCATCGGGTCGTGACGGCGGGAACTTAGGTGAATTCGGTCCGGGTCAGATGGTAGCTGAGTTTGACAAAGCGGTCTTCTCTTCGGATGTAGGCGTGGTGGTAGGACCGGTCCAAACACAGTTTGGATGGCACCTTATTGAAGTGACTAAAAGAGTTTAAATTAAGTAGACTGGATTTGTCAAGAATGGCTGTTACAGCATTTTTGAGTCGATATTGTCCAGACTCGTAGTATTCAGCATATCTTCAAGTGCCTGTTTAGGGATCTTGTAAACATCATGAATTGAGCAGGGGCTTAGTTCATCACATTCTGTTTCGGTATAAGCACAATTTGTACAGTTGTTCTCATCAATAGCATTTAAAACATCAACTAAAAAGATCTCCTCAACCTTGCGGTTTAGCGAAAAACCGCCGTTACGGCCGCGTGTCACCTCTAAGAGACCCGCTTTTGCCAGTTTTGTCATCAACATGGTGAGGTACTTATAGGGGATGTCTATTTTTTCGTGGATATAGGCTGCAGAATAGAGTCTTTCAGGATCTCCTGCCATGAAAATAACGATGCGAAATGCATATTGTGCTGTCTTAGAAAAAATGGAACACCTCCAACTAACAAAAAATAATAAACCCATTGTAAACATAAGATTCTTAAAAGTGCCTCTAAAAATCTACCTACTTCTAGTGTTAAGGAAATGAGTATACTGTAATGCGCAATCAGTATAGGATCAATTTTGTCATATTAGCAAAAAATAGCGGTTTTTTAGAGATCGGAATCAGAGATAAAATTGTTTTTTGGTATAATCGCGTCTTAAAACTAAAAATTTTTGTAAGCAGATCGGTAAACGACTTGCTTATATACCCCTACCAAGGACTAAACGTGAGCCAACCATTAGAGAATATTGAGCAAGTACTTAAAGACCATAAGCTTTCAAACCTGGAATATGCCAACATCAAAAGCATCTTAGGGCGTGAGCCTAACTTTGTAGAGATCGGTATCTTCTCAGCGATGTGGTCAGAGCACTGTTCATACAAATCTTCTAAGAAACACCTCAATGGTTTCCCGACAAAAGCGCCATGGGTTATCCAGGGCCCGGGTGAAAATGCGGGTGTTATCGATATCGGCGACGGTTATGCGGCTGTTTTCAAGATGGAGAGCCACAACCATCCATCGTTTATTGAACCGTATCAGGGTGCAGCGACAGGTGTCGGCGGGATCATGCGTGATGTCTTTACCATGGGTGCCCGTCCGGTAGCAAGCCTTAACGCACTGCGTTTTGGTAATGTGACAAATGATGATAAGACAAGTAAGCACCAACGTTTCTTGGTACGTGGTGTTGTTGACGGTATCGGCGGTTACGGTAACTGTATGGGTGTACCGACTATCGGCGGTGAGATCAGTTTTGATGAGTGTTACAACGGGAACATCCTTGTCAACGCCTTCAACCTCGGTATCGCTAAAGCGGATGAGATCTTCTACGGCAAGGCAGAAGGTATCGGCAACCCGGTCATGTACGTCGGTTCAAAAACAGGCCGTGACGGTCTCGGCGGTGCGGTGATGAGTTCTGACTCATTTACAGAAGAGTCCAAGTCACTTCGTCCAACGGTACAGGTGGGTGACCCGTTTACAGAGAAACTTCTGCTTGAGGCGTGTTTAGAGCTTTTCAAAACTGACTATGTTGTCGGTATCCAGGATATGGGTGCAGCGGGTCTTACGTCGTCTTCGTTTGAGATGGCAGGACGTTCAGGTTCAGGAATGATCATGCACCTTGACCAAGTACCTGCCCGTGAAGAGAACATGACACCGTATGACTTTATGCTCTCTGAGTCGCAAGAGCGTATGCTGATCTGTGCTAAAAAAGGCTCGGAGCAGGCGATCATCGAGATCTTCGAAAAATGGGACCTTGATGCTGCCGTTATCGGTGAAGTGACAGACACAGGCAACATGGAGCTCTTCTGGGAAGGCGAGAAGTGTGCTGAGGTTCCGGTTGACCCGGTCTCTGAAGAGGCACCGATCCTGGACCGTCCAACGTCACGCCCTAAATACCTTGACGGCATCGCAGATACAAAGATCGACGACTTTGCAAAAGTGACTAACCAGGAGGCGTTTGAGACAATGATCGCTTCGATGGAAGTGGTTGACAAGTCATGGGTCTATGATCAGTACGACTCAATGGTACAGACAAACACCATCAAAAAAGGCGGTCAGCTTGACGCATCGGTTATCCGCGTCAAAGAGAACGGTAAAGCACTTGCGATGAGTTCTGACTGTAACGTACGCTTCTGTTACGTTGACCCAAAAGGCGGTGCGGCTGCTGCGGTTATCGAAGCAGGGCGTAATGTAGCGATGTCAGGTGCCCGTCCACTGGCGATTACCGACTGTCTAAACTACGGTAACCCTGAGAACCCGGAAGTCATGTGGCAGTTTGCAGAGGGTTGTCTTGGTATTAAAGAGGCGTGTTCTGAGCTTAACACACCGGTTATCGGCGGTAACGTCTCTCTTTACAATGAGACAAACGGTATCTCTGTTTTCCCGACACCGTCTATCGCGACAGTGGGTGTCAATGATGATCAGAACAAAGTTCTTCTCTCTAACTTCCAGACAGCAGGCAATGAGCTCTACTTAGTAGGTAATACAGCATCAGAGTTTGGCGGCTCTCTTTATATGAAAGAGGTGTGTGGTGTGGTTGAAGGTACACTGCCTGAGATCGACTACAAAAAAGAGTTGGCACTTTGGGACCTGGTCATCGAAGCGAACAAAAAAGGTCTTCTCTCTTGTGCTAAAGACCTTAGCTCCGGTGGTGCTGTGATCGCGCTTGCCAAGATGGCAGCGACTAGCGGCTTGGGCTGTGATGTTGTTATTAATGACATTGCAGATGCTCGCGATATCTTTGCAGAGTCAATGAGCCGTGCTATCATCGAAGTCGCTCCTGAAAATGCAGATGCATTCAAAGCGATGCTGGGTGATCTTGCTTGCGAGAAGATCGGAACTGTCGGCGGAACAGACCTTAAGGTCAATGATGTTGAGATGGGCCTGACTGATCTTGATAAAGTCTACTTTGGACAGTTTGCTAAAGTCGTCGAACAAGATATCTAAAAGATTTTCTTTTCAAAAGCCCATTGGGCTTTTACCTTCCCTCTCCTAAACTAATTCTAAACTTATGATTATCCATACAAATAAAAGTCATAAGATTTCTTAGATACTATTACAGTAAAAAAAGAAGGCATATAACGATGTTATTACAAAATATCCACAACGACCTGATCGGAAACTTTAGAATTATCGGGTTTATTGAAGGTATCTCATACCTGGTACTGCTTTTTATCGCTATGCCGATGAAATATATGATGGGCATTGCCATTGCGACTAAGATCGTAGGCATGATCCATGGACTGCTCTTTATCGTTTTTCTGATTATTTTGATGCAGGCAGCGCAGAAGCATAACTTTTCAATGAAAGACAGTGTCATCTTCTTTATCGCTTCACTGATCCCGTTTGGTACATTTTATACAGACAAACGTCTCAACAAACTTGAAGACGAGATAGAAAAAGACCGCTAGAGTAAAAAGAGCAGCTTCGGTCTGCTCTTTTTATTGACCCTTTCTCTATACTGCACCTCTTTATCCTAAACGTATCAATATATTCTCTTGCTGTTATACAGGCTGATGTTACTTGTCTTTAAACCGGCTTTTGATCTCTAAAAACTGGTCAAGATGGTTTAGAAAAAGTTCGATGAGTTTTGGGTCGAACTGCTTGCCTGACTGCTCTTTCAGATGTTCAAATATCTTTTTCAAAGGCCAGGCCTGTTTATAGATGCGGTCTGTTGCCAGGGCGTCAAAAACATCAGCGATGGCAACGATACGTCCATAAATAGAGATCTCATCTGCTTTGATACCACGTGGGTAGCCGTTGCCGTCGAAATGTTCATGGTGTTCGTAAGCGACGGTAGCCGCCATTTTAAGAAGCGGACGCTCGGAACCTTCGAGTATTTTATACCCAACTTCGGTATGGGTCTTCATTACTGTCCACTCTTCATCTGTTAAAAGATCTGCTTTAAGCAAGATGGCATCGGGAATCGAGAGTTTTCCAATGTCATGCATAGTCGATGCGGCAAAGATGATCTCACACTCTTCGTGCTCTAATCCCGCAACTTGTGCTAAAAGTTTGGAGTAGTGGGCAACACGCTGAACATGGTGCCCGCTCTCTTTGCTTCTTGACTCAACGGCTTCTCCCATACGGTAGATGAGTTCGCTCTGTGTGCTCCTGATCTCTTCATTGAGAAGAATAATGTCGGTTATATCCCGACGGATGGCAATATACTCTACTACCTCTCCCTTGACATCAAAGATAGGAGAGATGGAAGCATCGACCCAGTACGAGGTGCCGTCTTTTTTTAGGTTTTTAACGATCCCCTTCCACTTTTTACCTGTTTGAAGAGTCTCCCACATGACCTGAAAGACCTCTTTGGGCATATCAGGGTGGCGAACAATGTTATGGGGGCGGTGTAACAGTTCATCCGTTTCATAACCGGATATATCGCAAAATGCACTGTTGACGTATGTAATGATGCCCTTGTTGTCCGTTTTTGAAACGATAGTACTGTAGTCGATAGCCTCTTTGTAGTTTTCAAGCTGTAGATGCTTTTTGGTTAACTCCTTGGAACGGTTAAAGGTGATAACCAAAAGCATGATCAATGTTAAAGCACCGCCAATCCAGAAAAGAAGATGCTGTGTCAGAGCATTTTTTGCCTCTTCTTTGATTTTCAAAGCATCGATCTGGATCAGTTTTAAACTCTCACTGGAGGCGTTTTGAATGCTGTCCAAAGTAGAGGTAGAGAGTTTAAACCACTGCATAGGGGTTAAGGTGACTCTCTCGAGTGATTCATCAATAACCATTTTGATAACGGCATGCGTCTGATGTACGCAGCTTTTGCTTTGCATCTCTTTTAACAATAAACCTGCTTCAATGGATTGATGTGTTTCTGCCTTTTTCATAAGAAAGTGATAAAGGGCATGGTGTACAATGATCTCTTGATGGTTTTGAGAAGTCAGGGTCTTGGCAGCTAAGGCAGTACCAATCTTAGCCCGTAGCTGACCGGCATTCTCTTGAATATTTTTCAGTATATGATATGTGATCAGGGCGTTTTTGATTCTAGTGTCATGTGTATTGAACACCAGGTGTTCCGATTGTAAGAGTAGTTCTTCAATAAGCTGTGTGTACTGTTTGAATGTCTCTTTTGCACCTGCTCTGTGAGTGTATTGTTCTAGTAATATGTCACGTTCTTTGATCAGCATTGTCAGGTCCAGTCTGGATGAAGCAGCGTTGAGAATATGTGTTGTAGCAAGATACTGCTTTTGAAGTGCATCTAAAAATTGTTCGTTTGGGGCAGCCAGGTATATAGCGGTTAGTCCACGCTCTTTTTGAAGCTCAGCTATGACATGGTTGATCTGACTAATGTCAAGAAGGCGTTTTTCGACCAGGAGAGCATTGTTAAGCTGTTGCTGATCTGCACGCATATCATGCCAGGCACTATATGCCGTCATGAATATAAAGAAGAACATTAGTAAAAACAGCGCTATTTTATTACGTATCATCAGAACCTGATCTGTTATATATATTATTATTTTTAACATAAGTGAATTTGGTGTGATAGTAACTAAATATTATGTGAAAGTTATCACAATACTATGAAACTATAGTGTTTATCGCTCATTTTTATGGGCCAGGCTTATAAAATAATTAACAACGCCACGTTATAAGTATAAGTAATCTAAAACAGTAAAGTCCTGGTGCATAATAATACTAAGTTGCGGGTGCAGGTGCAGCTGCGATTGTGAAAGGACAGTAGATGAAAAATGATACTTTTAGCATTGCAGCGATCCAGGCATCTCCAGTGTTTATGGACCGTGAAGCAACGATAGACAAAGCATGTAAATTGATCCTCGAAGCGGCTGAAAACGGCGCAAGAATAGCCCTTCTTCCGGAGGCCTTTGTCCCCGGTTTTCCGGACTGGATATGGAATGTTTCGGCTGGGCAGATGGGATTGCATCAGCAGCTCTATGCAAAGTTGCTGGACCAGGCAGTTACGATACCCAGCAGTGCCACAGAGAGGCTATGCGCAGCAGCACAAGAGGGTGGAATCTATGTCATTATCGGAATCAACGAACGCAATAGCGAAGCCAGTGGAGGCAGCCTTTATAATACGCGCCTATATATTGACCCGCAAGGCAACATCATGGGCAGACATCAAAAACTTGTACCGACTGCTCCGGAACGTACGATCTGGGCATATGGCGACCCGAGCGGTGTGAAGGTGTTTGACACCCCCTTGTGCAAGGTGGGCGGATTGACATGCTGGGAAAATTACATGCCTTTGGTACGTTATAGCCTTTATGAACAGGGGATAGAGCTCTATCTTGCACCTACTTATGATGAAAGTGAAGTGTGGAAAGCTTCTATGCAGCATATCGCCAGAGAAGGACGGACCTATGTCATGGGCTGCTGTATGGTCTCCAAAAAAGAGGATATTGTCGCCCACTGTCCTGAACTTGCACCTTATTACGAGTCGGCAGGAGAGTGGGTCAATACGGGCAATAGCCTTATCGTTGATCCTAACGGTGAGATCATAGCGGGTCCATTGCACAAAGAGGAGGGTACTCTTTATGCCGAGATGGACCTAAATAAGCTGCGCGGCAGTAAATGGAACCTGGATGTAGCCGGACACTATGCCCGTCCGGATGCTTTTAAACTCTCTGTTCGACAAGATATTGCGCTAATGATAGGATCTGAAAAAATAGAAGAATTTAAGGGTGAAGAAGAGAGTTCGTTAAAAAAAGAATAGGGCAAATACCCTATTTATAAAGCGATGTTTTTAGTATGCGTCCAACGCTCTGTTGATCTGAACATAGGCTTCGATCGGTGTGGACTCAAAGTAGGCGATGTTATGTTTTTTAGCAAAATCCCGGGTCATCTGCTGCACTTTTAAGAGGTTGTAGCGCGGCGCTTTTGGAAAGAGGTGGTGCTCTATCTGCGTGTTGAGACCGCCATAGAACCAGTGTACGAACATCCCGCCTTTAAGCGAACGCGACGTGCGCATCTGAAGCTCTAACCAACTCATGTCTTCGACCTCTTCAACGGTAAAGACCTCACAGCCCAGGTGGTTTGTGATAAAGCCGAATGCCAACCAGGCAGAGAGGACAAGGTAAAGTGTTACAAAGACCGTGATCGCATCGGCGAAAGGCAAGAAATAAAAGATCGGACCCCAGATGACAGGCCAGTGCAGCAGCATTAAAAAGAACTCGCCGTAGTTCTTGTTCTTCAGCGCAAAACTGTACGACTGGGCGATAAATGCCGGATACATAAAGAACATCGCACCCCAGAAGATAATGCGCTTGAACTTTTTGATAAAAGGGGAGTTGCCGCGGTTGTTCGGTGTAAACGCACCGTCAAGTGCCATGATGTCCTCATCTTTCTCAATAGTATTACAGAAGTGGTGGTGGTTGATGTTGTGTTTAAAGTCCCACCAGGATGATGAGTTGCTTAGGATGATAGCTGAAAAAGGGTAGCTCAGACGAAACGAGAGCTTTTTGCTTTGAAAGTACTGCAGGTGCAGGATGTCATGAGAGACAAAGACGGCGCGGGTGAAGAGCAGGGTCATAAAGAGACCAAGCAGTACAGGGTTCCATAGAGTCATGGTGCTGTAGACAACAGCAAATGAGATGAAGACGGCGATCATCTCCATGGTGCCGCGGACAGGGACGCGTTTCAGAAGACCGGCTTCACGAACCTGGGTTTTGAGTTCATCAAAAATATCGGGATAGATAGCTGCTGACATACGTATGGCCTAGTGTATAAATTTCGATGCCATTATAACTAGTATTTACTTATGATTTTTATAATACTATTTGTTAGTAGTAATTCAGATGTCATTTTTTTGTATATAATTCTGCATGGAAGAGCTGGAAATAATATATCAGGATGAACATATAGTCGCTATCAATAAACCGTCGGGTCTTTTGGTGCATCGTTCACTCATCGACAAAAGAGAGACGCGCTTTGCCATACAGATTTTGCGCGACCAGATCGGTCAATATGTCTACCCGGTGCACCGTCTGGACAAACCCACCTCTGGAGTGCTGCTGTTTGCCCTGAACAAGGAGGCTGCCAGAGCACTTTCTGAACAGATCCTTGCGCATGGGTTCAGTAAAGAGTACCTCGCTGTGGTACGGGGGTATATTGAAGAAGAGGGTGTTATAGACTATCCTCTTAAAGAGGTGCTGGACAAGATGACAGATGCGAGGGCACGTCAAGACAAACCGGCACAGGATGCGATAACCACGTTTGAGAAGATCGATCAGGTCGAGCTGCCTTTTGCCGTTGGCCGTTACAGTACCGCCCGCTACTCTCTGGTATGTCTAAGACCGCAGACAGGACGTAAACATCAACTGCGCCGCCATATGAAACATCTTCTGCACCCTATAGTCGGTGACACAAAGTACGGACGCAATGAACATAACCGTTTTTTCCGTGAACAGTATGATGCGCATCGTCTCTTGCTGCATGCAGAGAGCTTAACGTTTACACATCCTGTCTTAGAGAGAAAGATCGTGTTGAGAGCAGGGTTGGACGAGACCTTTAGCCGGGTGCTGGAAGAGATGGAGACGGTGTTTGACAGAAGCTGTTTAGAGACAGCATTTACGATCGGGGAGAGCTGAGATGTTCAGACAAAAAGAGTACTGGGCTGAAAGTTTTAATGACCTTGAGTTGACTGAACAGCACTTCTCGTCGATAGAGTTTGATGACTGTACCTTCAGAGGGTGTGACTTTCGCAAGACGGAATTCAGCCAGTGCCGGTTTATAGATTGCCACTTTGTAGACTGTAATATGAACGTTGTCAGTTTTACCGGCAGTCGGTTCGAAGAGACACGTTTCTCCTCATGTAAATTGAGCGGTGTTGACTGGACAACGGTAGATTACTCAGAGTTCATACAAGAGGCACCTTTTTCGTTTGATACGTCTGTTCTGGACTACAGCTCTTTTTTTGGCGAAAGACTAGAGAACTTACGCCTGCAAAAGTGTCGTGTGATCGAAGTGGACTTTAGAGAGGCTGATCTCAGCGGGGCAGACTTCTCCGGAAGTGAACTCAGCAAGAGCCAGTTTCGTAACACTAACGTAAGCAGTTGTGATTTTAGAGAGGCCTACAGTTATACAATTGATATACGGATCAACACTATAGCAGGGGCAAAGTTCAGTCGTGACGAGGCTGTCAGTCTTTTGGAGAGTCTTGATATCGTTCTAGAGTAATTTGGGTAGAATATATGAATACCTAATATATTAAGAGATACGATGATTAAAATGTTATTACTTCTTTTGGTACCGGTTTTTGCTGTTTACGCAGTAGAACTCGGTGCCCCGTATAACTATAAATATAACCATAAGCTGCAGCTTGATCAAACAACGGTACAGGATGCCATCGAGCAATACGGTACACCCAGGGAACGATACCACGTTAAGTCCCAACTCTACTCTTATGTCTTTTTACGTTATTACAGTACAGACTTAAGTCTATTTTCCGGTAAGGCACGAATGAGTTACTTGGAGTTCCGTGAGGATCTTCTTTATGCCTACATCACGGTCAGCAGTTTTGACAATGACTCTACCAACTTCAGTTACACCAAGGCCAAAGAGATCAAAGTCGGTGACAGCATTGATGATGTGGTTAAGCGTATTGGCGAGCCTTCCGGTATGGGCAAGTGCCCTATAAACACAGGTAAGTTTTCCGGTTTTTGCAAAGATGGTGAACAGACGTGGATGTGGCTTTATGCCAAGACCAACGGGATGATGAACAGTGAGAAGTTGAGAGCGAAAGCCTTTTTGGTAGGTGTTGACAAAGAGGGTAATGTTGTTGAAATTGAACGTGAAAGAATTACAATACTTACAAAAGGACAATAGTATATTGCTACTCGATGACAAAGTCAAAATAGTGCTCTGTAAAGGGCTCCTCTTTTAGTGTGTAGTGCCACCACTCTTCGGCATAGTTCTTAAAGCCGTTCTCTTCCATCACTTTTTTCAAATATATTCTATTGTTGTGCTGCTCTTTTGTAACGCTCTGTGCGTTGGTGTGTGAGCGCGGGTCGAAAAAGTCAAAGGGCGTTCCCATGTCGAGTCCATCGACAGTAAGGTCGACTGTACTGCCTCGGCTGTGACCAGACTTGGCGGCGATGTAGCCCTCTTTGAAAAGGTCTTTTTTCTCCACATTGGGGTAATAAGTGCTTTTCATCCTGGTCTCATTGATCTCTTTGGCCCAGCGCACAAAATGGTCAACGGCACGCTGCGGACGAAAACAGTCAAAGACCTTTAGAGAATACCCCTCTTTTTGGAGTCTGTTCTGTACGTTTTGAAGTGCCAGTGCTGTTTCGTTCGTCAGATAGCAGACAGGTTCTTTGTATCCATCGATGGGTCCGCCGATAAAGTTGTCCGTGGTGTTATATCGCATATCGAACTTAATAGAGGGTATCTGTTCGTTTACATTGGTAAAAGCGTCTGTTCTATAGTCGGTCGTGTCACCGGCAAAAAGTGTCAGGCTCAGTAGAAGCGTGATGAGTAGTTTCATAGTATGACTTTCAATAGATATGCTGTAGTATACTTCAAAGAGAATAAATCCCGGAGAGTAAAAATGGCAATATCTACATGGGCAATAGAAGTCAGCGATAAAAATGTCTTAAACAGACTGATCGGTATGGTGCAAAACCAGGAACTAGAAGAGATCTTCCTCTGTCAGATAGAGTATGATGGTGCTGTGATGAAGGAGCTTGCAAAAGGTGCAGTGATCGCCATCATCTCTGTAAAAGGGACAACCTTGAAAACATCAGTGACCGGGTTGGGTCACACGGTGCTTTTAGATGACCTCCCAGATAACATGTTCGACATCTATGATGACGGCGCGGCACTTAAAGGTGTCATCTACCCTGAGTCGGAAGAGGACGAGTTAAAGATGATAGAGAGACTCTCTTAGTCTTCGTTCTCTTTTTTTGTACTTTTTACCAAGACGAAGATAAGACTTAAGAGGGCACCTAAAAAGACGATGCTGTAGCCTGTCGGCAGGTCATAGTAGAAGCCGACGGCTACCGCTGTGATAGAGAAGAACCATCCAAATCCAAAGGCGACAAACAGAGGGGAGAAGCTTTTCTGCATACTGGCCACCATTGCCGGAGCGATGAGCAGGGTAAAGACGACAAAGACGCCTGCCAACTGTACTGACGAGGTGACGGTGACGGCTAAGAGAGAGAAGAAAAGAAGCTCTTTGACAACACCTTTTGTCTTGGGGTAGATATAGTAGATGACCAAGCCGATGAGTGCGTAGATAGCACTGCTTGTATAGAGATCCTCTTCTGTGCTGAAGAGTATGTCGTTTGCGAGCAGCGACTTAAAGTGTTCCATCCCCTCCGCACTCTGCGCCAGGACCATCATGATCCCGCTGGCACCCAAGACGTAAAGCAGCCCGATGTAGGCTTCAAGGTGCAGTTTTCTATGCGAACCCAAGGTGATCAGCAGTGCGCCAATGAAGGCAAAGGCCAAGGTCCAAAAGTAGATATGTTCTCCATGAAAATAGCCGTAACTGACAGCGGCACCTAGTGCAGCCAACTGCCCGATCGCCAGGTCGGTAAAGATAATGCCGCGCTCTAAAATACGGATCCCGAACCAGGAGTGGATCATGACCAGGATGATGAGAAGAAGGGCGGGGATCAAAAAGATATCAATCATGGGTCACCGCATCTGTAAGGTAGTCAAAGAGCTCAACAAGCGAAGTGATGGAGTCTAAGGCACCGATGTCGTGAGGCATGCGAATGATCTTGATACCTGTTTTATTGCTGATATACTCCGCAGTTTTTGTAGAGTGGTAGACGTCATGCAGGATACAGCAGGGCTTCTCGTTCTTAATGAGTCTCACAAGCTCCAGGGTGTGGCGTGATGAGGGCGGGATGCCCGGCAGAGGTTCGATAGTCCCGATGTTGACAAGACCGTAAGCTCTGTTAAAATAGGCAAGGTTATTATGGTACTGGATGACCTGTATCCCCTCTCTTGGGGCCATTTTACTCTTCCACTGCTCAAGATGTCCTTTCCACTCTTTTTCAAAAGCGTTGTAGTTGGCTTCGTAAATATCTTTATGCTCACGGTCGATGGAGATCAAAAAAGCGGCTACCGTCTGTGCAATAACAAGTACATTGTTCGGGTCAAGATGATAGTGGGGATTGCCGTCAGGGTGGACATCGCCCTTTGAACGGTCTACCGACGAGGGCTTTTGGATCATCTTGACGTAGTGAGAGAGGTTTAAAAAACTCTTTGCATTTGGCTGGACCTTCGCGTTGTTGGCACGTCTCATCAGAGGAGGAAGCCAGCCGATCTCAAGCTGCCCGCCGTTCATAATAAGCGCATCGGCGCTGCGAAGCTTGGAGATAAGCGAGGGACGGGGCACCACAAAGTGCGGGTCCCAGTTCCCTTTAGCCAAGACGACGGTCTTGACATGGTCTTGGCCGATCGTCTTGGTGATAGCCCCTATATAGGGGTAGCTTACCACAATGTTGAGATGGCCAAAGAGTGACAATGGTAAAAGAAGCAACCAAAGGTATTTCATCATATTGTCCTAAAAACTGTGTGCACCGTGTGCACCGATCGCGATGTT
>JBDLJE010000046.1:0-19395 GCA_039714575.1 Campylobacterota bacterium
GGCTGCATTCCGTGTTAAAAAAGTGGCTAACACCTATGTCGTGTTAGATACCTTTCATCGCTATTACCGCTCGGACTATGAGGTCAACCCTCATTCCTTGGCAGTGCATAAGTTGTCCCCGGAGAGAATTGAGCGACTCCGAGGTGATGCAGATTATGCCGAATACTTCGAAGAAGACAGTGCATTCATCGATTTTTGCAGCGAGGCTAAGACACTGGTAGCACACAACATCTCTTTTAGCTCGTTCCCATCGTCTCGATGGAAACAAGGATAACTACTCTATATCAAAGAGTCGCTAACATCTCATCAACAACACCCTTGCTAATACAGTAGCCATGTTCCTTGGCCTCTGTTAAAAACACCATTGCTTCCTCTTTACTAAGGTACTCTTTTGTTATATTCAAGTAGATAACACCCAGCAGCCCAATGATCTTGATATCAATATTCTGTGCTATTTTTCGACCCTTCTTCTCATCAATGATCAATGGCAAGCCCCTCTCTTTTGCCAGTGCAATAGCCTCACTCTCTCCTACGTCTAAGAGAAGTTGCAACGAGTCTAAAAGTTCTGACCCACCTACCTCAACGACCTCCATAAAGCTGGGCAACTCAATATCGCCCTTATAGGTGATCTCACTGTAAACAGCACTCGGCAGATAGATTTTTTTAAAGAGGTTTGAAAGCAGCTCTAAACGGTCAAGGTCAAACAGTATGATAAGGGTCGTACTGTCGCTGATGATCATAGAAGCGTGTCGATGCTTTTGAGGTCATCTTTAAAACTGTAATCAACAACATCGATACCCATCAAAGAGAGCATCTGCATGGTCTCTTTTTTTGAGATGTTCAAGGACTTTGTCAACTGCCCTAAACTGATCAGTCCATTTTTGTAAGCATCTATGAGCAGTGCTTTTTGCAATCCATGCGTCAAAACCTCATCATCAAACGCCACCGCGATACCAATGGGTTTACTTCGTTTCGTAATCATAGAGTACTCATGCGATTCAAGCGACTTCGTTAAGATAGCAGGGTTGGTTTGAAGATCTTTTATACCGATAGTCTGCATAACAACATCCTTTATACTTACTTTTGATAGTATTATAGCATATTTAATGCGCCCTCTAGACTACTGTTCCAATGATGCTTTTTATCCAAGTACCAATATGCGCCAACTCCTCACTATCAATACTATGATCTTTTTCGTAAGCCTTAAACTCTATCTCAAAACCACCCTTTTGAAGTGTCTTAACCTGCTCTTTTGAGGTTTCAAACGCTAAGACGTTGTCATTGGTTCCATGGGTACAGAGCCAGTTGGCTTCCATACGTTCTGGTTGCATCTCTGCCAGCAGGTGGTCGGCATCATAGATGTAGCCGCTTACGGCGATGTAACCTGCCAGTTCTCTGTGGTAGCGAGCACCAAACTCAAAGGTGAGCAGAGAGCCTTGTGAGAAGCCGAACAAGAAGCTCTCCTCAGCCTTGAACTCCTCTTCAAAAAGCATGTCCAGTGTCTCGGTAAGGAGTTGACTTGAGTGTTTGATGCCCGGAAGCTGGTCGGGTGGGAGCTGATACCATGAGAGACCGGTGAAGTACTCAAACGGAGCATCAAGAAGAAGGTAGTTCATCTCATCAATGTTTAGAAAATCGGGCAGCATTGTAAAGCCTTCAGAGGAGTCACCCCTGCCGTGCATGATGATCATCACCTTTTTTGAAGGGATTTTAGCGGGTATAAAAATGTTATCTAGTGGTAAGTTTTGCATGGCGCATTATACACATTTTTCAAACGTGGCCTAGCCAAAAAACATCCGGCAGCTGTCGCGCTGTAAATGATCAGAGACAGGATTTTCTTAATGAGGTTTAAAACTTATGTTCAGGAGTATGCGAGGAAGGTCTCCCCTCCTCTGCATATTGTTAAAAAGGTGCAAATCTGGAGAGTGATTGCGTCGTATCGAAAACACCATCTTTGTCGTATTTTGACACTTCCGTCCCTTGTACCGGAGAAGCGTTGTCAAATCTCCATATTTCTGTTTCTGACAATGAACCTGCCACTATGTAGTGAATCTTTGTCTCAAGATCATCATCATTGTTGATATACCAGTTGTCACCTCGACCTCCCCACGGAACGCCTGCAATACTGATGCCGGCACAGACAACATAGCCATTGACATCTACAGCCAGCGGTGCCTCAAAGTAACATGCTGAGGGGCCGTCTGTTTTATCAGTGATGATCATCAGTTTATCAGAGAAAGTTTCCATCTCCATTATAGCCGGAACCACCTCTGCAGTTTTGTTGAGATCCGATGGCGGCGGCTTTAGCTGCCAGTACTCATCAACAACAATAACGTTCATAAGGTCACCGCCTTTTGTTACGGTTACAATAGGGCCTCCTGTGTCTTTGACCGGTTGTCTGTCAAAGGCGTAGGTTGCGATCTCTGCAGCGGTGTTTATACCGTAATAAGCATAGACTTTTCCATCTGCAATGTTCCAATGACCACCGCCTCCTGTAGCTGCCCATATCGTGGTGTCAAATCCAAATCCGCTAAACGCTGTTGTTCCAGACAGGTCAGGATCTCGAAAATAGACGAAGGTGACACTGCCGTTGGCATGTTTCTCTCTGATTCCGTCTCCCTGCACGTTGTTAGGCAGGTCTTTGTCTGCTGCGACGGGATAGTGATAGATAGGCGCAAAACTGTCAATAGTTGTGACTGTAATTGTGTTGTTGGCGTCATCTTTAAGTGTCAATCCCGAAGCATCGTCTCCTGTTGTACCGCCTGACCATGTTCCGATAAACTCAAATACTGCCGCATTGATTTTTACAAACTTGTTGTTTGGATAGAAAGAGAACTCTGCTGAAGCGTTGCCGTCAAATGTCAACGTTTGACCTACTATGTCATCCAATATTATTGTATCGACAACACTCACTGTTCTCCTTACTTCTATGGCCGGGTTTCCTACAGCATCGACTACATTATAGGTTACGTTATAGTCTCCTAATGCACTCGTATTGACATCTGAGGCATCTATGACAATATTTGCTGATATGTCTCCATCCACATTGTCGCTGGCAGTAGCATTTAGTTCGACATAGGCACTGTCGAGTACTACCTGCTGAGGATTTGCACCGATGAGCACAATTACCGGAGCCGTCGTGTCTGCAAAAACAGTCACTGTTCTGATTACTTCGTCGGCAGGGTTTCCAACCGCATCAGTTACATTATAAGTTACAAGATATGTTCCTGTTGTGTTTGTATCTACAGCTGAAGCATCTATGACAATGTTTGCCGAGATATCCCCGTCAACATCATCGCTTGCTGTAGCATTAAGCTCTACATAGGCACTGTTGAGTACTATCTCTTGAGGATTTGCACCGATGAGTACAATTACCGGAGCAGTCGTGTCTGCCACAACATTCACTGTTCTGCTTACCTGAACTGCAGGATTTCCAGCAGAGTCATTTACATCATATGTAACCGCATAAGAACCTACTGCACTCGTATTGACATCCGAAGCATCTATGACAATATTCGCCGTAAGGTCGCCATCAACATTGTCACTTGCTGTGGCACCAAGTTCTACATAGGCACTGTTTAATATTACCTCTTGAGGATTTTCTCCCACTAACACAATGACTGGAGCGGTAGTGTCTGCTGCAATTACATTCACTGTTCTGCTTACCTGAACTGCAGGATTTCCAGCAGAGTCATTTACATCATATGTGACCGCATAAGAACCTACTGCACTCGTATTGACATCCGAAGCATCTATGACAATATTCGCCGTAATGTCACCGTCAACATCATCACTGGCTGTAGCCCCAAGCTCTGTATAAGC
Source organism: Campylobacterota bacterium (assembly GCA_039714575.1). Lineage (GTDB taxonomy): Bacteria > Campylobacterota > Campylobacteria > Campylobacterales > Sulfurimonadaceae > Sulfonitrofixus. The sequence continues at coordinate 3,823 of JBDLJE010000046.1, forward strand.
GGTGTCTATCACCACCTCTTGAGGGTTTGCACCTTCAAGTGTAATGACGGGAGGTGTAATGTCCACTACCGGCGCTTCTGTATACTCTACAATAGCTGGGTCTGTGATGTTTACATCATTTACGGTACCCGTATATGTTACTTTTGTGGCCGTAGTCTGTGTTGCCATGAACGTATATGTCCCGTCATTGTTATCTGTGACTGCAGAGATAGTACCTGTCTGGTTGCTTCCTTTGCCGGTTAATGTCACATTATCGCCGCCTGTAGTAAGAAGCACCCCATTACTGTCAGCCAGTGTAACTGTAATAGTGGTATTTGTCTCTACCGGCAATAATACCGGGTTGGCTAGTACCGTTGTGTTCTCATTGGTAGCATTGGCTTCACCAATGACTGCAGCCGGAGCACCCGTTGACTCACCTGTACTGTCTGTACATCCCGCCAAAAACAGTAAGCTTATCAATGCTATTGCTATGGATTTACTTATTTTTTTCATAACCATCCTTTTTTGTCAGCACATAATACACCCTGTGCTCATAGTAATTATACTCCGGACAACCTTCTACAGTATCACCCAAACAGGTGATATTATATGCAGAATGCTATTTTTTTACATTTTTTTACTAACCGATGCCGTTATTTAAAACATATAACCGCTGAAGCCATCTTCCCCAATAATAGGGATCTTTGATCTTTCATGTCAACATACAAAAGAGTATTATACGAGGGGTTGAATCTCCACTTTTAAATCCTCCCCAAAGTTCCACTCACAAGCGCTCTCAACAATCTCAGGAGAGGTGGAACGAGAAAGTACAACTTAGTGAAGCAAGAGAGATAAATAAAGAGCTATCACCTCTTGCGCTATACTTCCGTCATACTTTTAAGGAACTCCCATCATGTCTGAGCAAACCGAACAATCAACAGAAAAAATCTACTATGACCCCATCAGTGTTGCTCAACGCACCAAGAGAATTATAGGGGTCTAGATGACAACCCACAAATATTTACTGATTAAGGTTAATAGCTATAGAATGTACAATAGAAGGAACTTATATTGAATATAGAGTATAAATTACATCCAGAACTGACAGAAAACGAGTTTACAGATATTCTTAACCGTTCAACTCTAGGCGAAAGAAGACCCGTTGATGATAAAGAGTGCATTAAAGGTATGTTAAAAAATGCGGATATCATAGTAACAGCAACTAAAAATGAAAAGATAATTGGCGTTGCAAGATCAATAACAGACTTTAATTACTGTTGCTATTTATCTGATCTAGCAGTAGATGAAAAATATCAGAAACTTGGTATTGGTAAAAAGCTTATAGATATGACACAAGAACAGCTTAATAAAAAGTGTAAAATAATTTTACTCTCTGCACCAAGTGCAGCAGAATATTATCCAAGAGTTGGATTTACGCAACACCCTTCAGCTTGGATGTTACCAAGAGACAAAAAACAGGAGAGATAGATGAGAACAGTTCTTTTAGTCATGATAAGTGTTGGTTTAGCCTTAGCATCTGATGTATTTGTCGATAGCAAAACAGGATTGATGTGGCAAGACAACAGTGCTGCAAAATATACAAAAAAAGATTGGCAAGGGGCATTGGCCTTTTGTGAGGAGTTGCGTTTAGCGGGGCATGATGACTGGCGACTTCCAATCGTTAAAGAGCTACAGAGCGTAATCACTCCTCTAAGTAGATATAATCCAGCCGTTAAAAGTATCTTTAAAAATGTTGGTGACTCCGGCTATTACTGGTCTTCTACTGAAGATGAGTCAGATGAGGCGTTCGCGTGGATGATGAATTTTAAACGTGGTTACGAATACATTAATTATAAGACTTATAAGCGTTATGTTCGCTGTGTTCGAGGTGATGGTCAACTTTAGGGTCAGGTCACAACCCACTACTTCGTACCTCAAAACTAAAACGGCAACTTACTCATAATGACTTCTTGAGAGTCAACATACTGTTGGCAGTTTTTTCCGCCTAGGTTGGTGCATGTCTCTTGCCAAAGTGTCGAATGTCCGTCACCGGCGTTGATATGACCTTGGTGGAACAGCAGTGCATGAGCGTACTCGTGGGCGATAACACTCTCTACCATGTAGTCTATGCTCTCTCGCATCACTTTTTTGTTGAGATAGACCTTGATCTCGCCGTCGGTATAGGCAGTCAGACCGTAAAGTCGGCCTTTAAACTTGTCGGTGACAATAAGCGGAAACTTCCGTGCGTAGCCGTAATGCTGATGCATCTTGCGAAGCACCTCTTGCTCTTTGTCCGCAATACGCTCTTTATAGCTCTCAGGAATGTCGTTGTTTTTGAAACTGTAGCTGTCATAGTAGCTCTTGGCTAATAGACCCAAAGCGATGACAATGACCGCGAGGAAGAAAGTCTCTAAACGTTTTTTGAACATAGGTTATTGACTTATGATCTTTTTCATCCAAGACGCGATCATCTCTAATTCGTCCCTGTCTATACTATGGTCTTTTCCATAGGCTTTAAACTCTACATTAAAACCGCCGTCTTGAAGTACTTCTACCTGCATTTTAGAGGTCTCAAAAGGGAGGACATTGTCGTAGGTTCCATGCGTACAGAGCCAATTGGCGTCAAGAAGTTCGGGATTCATCTCGGCAAGCAGGTGGTCAGCATCATAGATGTAGCCGCTTACGGCGATGTAACCGGCAAGTTCTCTGTGGTAACGTGCCCCAAACTCAAAGGTCAGGAGAGAACCTTGTGAAAAACCGAACAAGAAGCTCTCTTCAGCGTTAAACTCCTCTTCGAAGAGCATGTCCAAGGTCTCGGTGAGCAGTTGACTTGAGTGTTTGATACCCGGGAGCTGGTCGGGCGGAAGCTGGTACCAGGAGAGACCGGTAAAGTACTCGAACGGAGCATCAAGAAGAAGGTAGTTCATCTCGTCTATCTCTAAAAACGGCGGTAAGGAGGTGAACCCTTCAGAGGAGTCTCCCCGGCCGTGCATGATGATCATCACCTTTTTAGAGGGGACTTTTGAAGGTATAAAAATGTTGTCTAAGGGTAAGTTTTGCATGAGGCATTATACAGGTTTTTTAGAGGTGTCCATAGTTTAGTCAATGAGTTTTTAGGTAAAATACGGCCAACATGAAAACAGCTAAAATAAAAATACTGTCGGTTCTACTGTTCGCCTTCACCTTCTTCGTGATCCATGACTACGTCATGGTCGATGTGGATGCCGACACACAGTATGAGCTCTGTTACGCCCAGAGCGACAAAGACATTTTAGACCTCCCTTCACAGATCCACGACCACATCCACATTTTGCTGGACCTGCCCAGCGCCCAGGCAGCCTTGACACCGTCGGTTTTTCCGTCATCGAAGCCGCTCTATCTTCAAGCCGCGCTTGACTCCAACATACTGTCCGTTCCCCAGCGACCACCGCTAGTCTAAACCCTTTTTTTAACGCTATTTTTAACAGTTTACGCTGTAACTCTATACGCCTATACATGCGTATTTAAAAAAGGTCATCTATGAAAATTTTCTCTATCCTCCTCTTAGCAGTTCTGGGGCTTCATGCAGGCTCCCTTTCGCTAGAGTCCTATCTCGCGGGAGTAAAGTCCTCCAGTGCCGTTACTGCCCTCAATGCACAAGCCGACTCAAAGGCCGCAGCAGAAAGTTCGCAAGTCCAGTCCGAAGGGTTCCAACTGAGCGGCGAACTGGGTTACGCTGCAGAAAAAGATTCCAGCCGCGACGCACTCGAATACCATGTCGCCGTTGAAAAGCAGCTCTTTTTCGGCGACAGCGACGCCTATGCCGATTCACTCAAACTCTCCTCTCAAAAACAGCAGCAGCTTCAGCTCAACCGGCTGAAGAGTATCGTTTACGAACACTACATCAACGCCTGTATGTTCCAAGAGGAGATCGGACTCCTCAGAGACGCCGAAGACCGTAACCTCAAACTCACCATGCTGATCAGCGAGGGAGTTCAAGGGGGCGAGTTCGACCGAAGTTCCCTGCTTCGAAGCGAACTGGTCGTAGAAGAGCTGCAACTACAGGTGCAGACTTTGCAGAGCCGCTATTACGAAGCCCTGCAGACCCTGCAGCTCTACACCGACAAAAGTGAAGAGCCCCTCTGCCGAGACCTCCCTTTAGAGATCTCACTGACGGCAAACCCGGAGACGGACTCTACACTTTACCAGTACCTTGAACAGGAGGTCTCGGCAGCCTCTGCACTCCAGAACTTCAGTGATACGACGTTGCAGAACGTCACGGTGGGTGTCGGGTATGACAACGAGATGGACCTCTCCCGTGCCGTCGTCTTTATGCAGATCCCGTTGACACAGGGAAGCAGACGCGCAAGTGAGCGTGAAGCCGCCACAAAAGCACAGCTCTCTGCTCAACAGCAGCTGCTCTTCTCCAAAGCGCAGATCCATGCACAGATCCGTATCTACTACACGGCTCAACTGACCCGTAAAAAGGCCTTGGCCCGTCTCAATGACGAGCTTATACCCAAAGCCTATGAGACCACCGTCTTACTGCAAGAGCGCTTTATGGGTTCAGAGGGCAGTTACCTCGCCTACATCGAAAGCCAGAAGATGCTCTTTGAACTGCTTATCAGAGGCATCGAGACACGTTCTGACGCCCTGCTCGCACAAGCCAAACTCTATCGAACACTGGGCATTGACCCGCAAAAGGATATAAAATGAAACAATTTTTTCTCTCACTGAGCCTGCTATTGACCCTGCCGCTAAGCGCTAACGAACTCATACAGGCCGGTTCGCTCAACATCACCCTTGCCGCACCGCAAAAAGCAGAGAAGGTCCCGATGGGCAACTACCTGGGTACCTACACCTATCCATCAGCACACCGCTACACTATCAGTGCCCTTGTTGACGGGTTTGTCTCAGAGATCAATGTAAAGCCCTACGCAACCGTTAAAAAAGGACAAAAGCTCTTTGTACTCCAAAGCCCGAAACTTCTTGACCTTCAATCAGACTACATCACCACACTTTTAGAGTTGGAGTTCTACCAAAAAGAGCTCAAGCGTCTTAAACCCCTCTCTGAAAAAGGGGTGGTAGCCTCTAAACGCTACACCGAAGCCAAGAACAGACACGACCAGCTCAAAACCACCACTGCCTTCAAAAAAAACCTTCTTAAAGCCTATGGTCTCTCGTCGTCTCAACTAAACAAGATCACGATGCAGCACAAAGCCTATCCTAGCCTTACTATCACAGCACCGGAGAACACGACTGTCAGCACACTTGAGGTTCAGGTGGGTAGCTTTGTTCATCAGGGTGATACACTCGCAAAACTGGTCAACACCAAAGAGTGCCATTTTGAGGTCGATATACCGTGGCAGTTGGCAGCACCGCTCAAACAAGACGACAAGCTCTACTCTCAGAACAACACCTTTACTATCTTTGCCATGTCGCCTGACATCGACCCCGTCTCTCAGACCCGAGGTATCGACCTGCACGAGGAGAAAGGCTGTAACGCACAGGGCGGCGCCAGTATGAGCGTCACACTCTATCAAAAACAGTCTGCCTGGAAAGTACCCTCTTCCGCTGTCGTCGGTATGGAGAACGGACATGTTGTCTTTGTTGCTGAAAAAGAGGGTTTCCGTGCTGTAACTGTCACCGTACTGGCACAGCTTGAGGGTAAGAACTTTATCACGGCAGACCTGACTGAGAGCGACCGCATCGCTGTCTCTTCGGTCCTGGCACTTAAAAGTGCTGCTGAAGGGGCAGAAGAATGATAGACGCACTCTTACGCTTTACGCTTTCGCAACGCTATATCGTCATCCTGCTCGCACTTGCCATCGCTGTTTACGGCGTACTCTCTTATAGCAAGCTTGTCATCGACGCTTTTCCCGACGTCTCCTCGACTCAGGTAAAGATCATTATCAAAGCGCCGGGCATGACCCCGGCAGAGGTTGAACAGCAGATAACCATTCCGATCGAGCTGGAGATGAAAGGGATCCCCAACCAGAGTATGGTGCGTTCTATCTCCAAATATGCTCTTGCCGACATCACTATCGACTTTGAAGAGGGGACCGACCTCTACTGGGCACGTGACCGTGTCTATCAACGTTTCAGCGCCATCAAAGAGGATTTGCCGAGCAGTATTGACGGCGGTATCGCGCCTATCACCACGCCGCTGGGCGAGATCTTGATGTTCACTATCGAGTCGGAGACCATGGACCTGATGGAGAAACGCACCCTGCTTGACTGGGTGATCCGCCCGGCACTTCGCAGTGTCGCCGGTGTTGCCGATGTCAATGCCCTGGGCGGTGAGGTCAAAAGCTTTATCGTCAAACCCGACTTTGCCAAACTGGCGCTTTTTGGCATCCCTGTCTCAGAACTTCAACAGGTTCTCGAGCGCAACAACGCCAACTACGGAGCAGGACGGATCGCCCGCGGTGATGAAGCCCTTATCGTCCGCGTCATCGGAAAACTCACCGATATCCAATCCATAGAGAGTCTGGTGCTTGCACAGCGCGGCAGCAGCACTATCTATATCAAAGATGTTGCCCAGGTCTCCACCGGAGCCATCACACGCTACGGTTATGTGACCAAAGACGGTGAAGGTGAAGCGGTTCAGGGGCTGGTGCTCGGTCTTAAAGGTGCCGACTCCTCGCAAACACTTACTGCCGTCAAAGCCAAACTTGACGAACTTGGCAAGAGCCTGCCGGAGGGCACCACGCTCTCTATCTTTTATGACCGAAGCGACCTGGTCGGCAAAGCCGTCAGTACCGTACAGACTGCTCTTGTCGAAGCCGTTGTACTGATCATCATCGTCCTGCTGCTTATGCTGGGCGACTTTGTTTCGGCACTGACCGTTGCACTCATCTTGCCGATGGCGATCCTTACCACGTTCATCTTGATGAAGTTTTTCGGTATCAGCGCCAACCTGATGAGCCTCGGCGGTCTCGCTATCGCCATCGGTATGATCGTCGATTCGGCCGTGGTCATGGTCGAGAACATCGTAGCCAGACTCGCTCACCCGCGATACAAACACGATTCGCGCGGCCGTATCGTCTATCTGGCGGCTAAAGAGGTCAGTATGCCTGTTATCTCCGGAGTCGTTATTATCATTACCATCTTTACGCCTCTGCTGATGCTTGAAGGACTCGAAGGCAAGCTCTTTGCTCCGGTGGCGATGAGTATCGTCTTTAGTCTGGGAGCCTCTATTATATTTGCCCTCTTTCTTATCCCGGTCATTGCCGAATGGTTTATCAAAAACCCTTCCGAGGAGCCGACTTGGCTGGTCAGAAAGCTGCAGAACATCTATATGCCGACCCTGACAAAGGCCTTTGCGTATGAAAAATGGATCTACCTCTTTGTGCTTCTGAGCATCCCCGTCACGGTCTTTATGTTTGACCGTATCGGCAAGACCTTTATGCCGACCATGGATGAGGGTAATATCGTCATCGGTGTCGAGTCAAACCCCTCCATCAACATTCCTGCCGGCGTTGCACTCAACACGCAGATCCAACAGCAGCTGATGGCCAAGGTCCCGGAGATCACCTCTATCATCGCACGAAGCGGTTCCGACGAGATCGGACTCGACCCTATGGGGTTGAACGACACCGACACCTTCTTGGTACTTGCGCCCAAGTCCGAGTGGCGAGAGAGTGATCCGGAGTGGCTCAAAGGCGAGATGCGTAAGGTACTCGATGAGATCTCAGGTATCGAGTTCGGGTTCACCCAGCCTATCGAGATGCGTACCTCCGAGATGCTGACCGGCGCCCGCGGTGATGTGGTGGTCAAGCTCTTTGGCGAAAAGACCCAGGTGCTTAACGACCTTGGCGAACAGATCGCTGAACTTATTAAAAAGACCGAAGGCAGTGAAGATGTCTACATGCGTGAGAACGAAGGTGTCGCCTACCATCAGGTCGTCTTCGACAAAAAGCAGATCGCCAAATACGGCATGCACCTTGACGAGGCGGCACAGATCCTCAACATCGCTATCATGGGCGAGCAGAGCGGTAAGATCTACGAGGGGATGAAGCAGTTTGACATCCTGATCCGCAGTGACTACTCGCGTAACAACCTGCCTCTTGAGCAGGTCTATCTCACAACTCCGTCCGGTCAGCGGATCACCCTTGCCAACATCGCGCACATCGAACGTGTCGGCGGCAGTGTCGAAATCAAACACGAACACGCCCAGCGTTTTGTCTCTATTCAGACCAATGTCACCGGGACAGACCTCAACACCTTTGTCAGCCGGATCCAGGAGCAGATCGACACCGATGTGACGCTGCCGGCAGGCTACCGTCTTGAGTATGGCGGGGAGTTCAAAAACCAGCAGCGCACCATGGCACGTCTCTCTGTTGTCATCCCTGTCGCGCTGGCGGTCATCTTTATGATCCTCTTTTTCACCTTCCGTTCGGTTCGTCAAGCAGCGGCGGTCTTTGTGACCATCCCGCTTGCGCTTACCGGCGGTGTCCTGGGTCTCTTTGTAACGCAGAACTACCTCTCGGTCCCTGCCTCGGTCGGCTTTATTGCCCTTCTGGGGATCGCGGTACTTAACGGGGTCGTCATGGTCAGCTACTTCAATGAGCTTGTCAAGACCATGCCGCTGAAAGAGGCGGTTATCGAAGGGGCGAAACGTCGTCTGCGCCCTGTTGTCATGACCGCGCTGATCGCGGCATTCGGGCTTGTCCCGATGCTTTTTGCCACCGGACCGGGTTCAGAGATCCAAAAACCGCTGGCCATCGTCGTCATCTTCGGACTGATCAGCTCAACACTGCTCACACTGCTTATCTTGCCGATCCTCTACAGACGTATCGAAGCTAAACAGGCAGAAAAAGAGAGCGCTTAGCTCTTCCGGCAACTGCCGGAGACAGAGACTTAGGTACCCTGAGTTCTCTCATGCCATCGTTCCTTACACCACTGTCTCTGCATCTTGTTTGTCAAAAATGTCCAGGCAACGACGCGCGTTGCCTTTTGCCCCTGTTTCATCTCTATGGTACGGACCTCTGCGGGTTTGAGCAGTTGCAGTGCTTTGTAGATCGTGGGCAGGTTCTCTTTTTTAGAGACAAGTGTCGAGAACCAAAAGACTTTTTTGCTGTGCACCACACTCTGTCTGATCATCTTTTTTATAAAAGCGACCTCACCGCCCGGGCACCAAAGCTCATTGGCCTGCCCTCCGAAGTTCAGTGCGCTGTTTTTACGTTTGTCTTTAGTGAGATTGCGGTTTTTACGCTGAGTGCCTGCACTGGCCTCTTCTGCCGAGCGGTGAAAAGGCGGATTGCAGAGCGTAAAGTCAAAACGGTCGCTTTTACCGATGATCCCGGTAAAGATATTGTCCGGATTTGTCTGCTCGCGTATCTCTATTTTACCCTTGAGTGCGTCGTTGTTCTCGACTAACGATCTTGCAGACTTTATGGAGACCTTGTCGATGTCTGAACCGACAAACCTCCAGCCGTAAATAGTACTGCCGACGATAGGGTAGATGCAGTTTGCACCGACACCGACATCAAGCCCTGCTATGTTCTCTCCGCTTGGCACCTTGCCGCCGTTAGACTCCGCCAACAGGTCTGCTATGTAGTGGATGTAGTCGGCACGTCCCGGGATAGGCGGGCAGAGGTAGTTTTTGGGGATCGTCCACTTTTGGACACCGTAAAAATGTGACAGCAGCGCTCTGTTCAACACAAGTACCGCCTCGGGATCGGCAAAGTCGATGGAGAGATCCCCGTAGTTGTTCTCACGGACGAAGGAGGCCAGTCCCGGTTCACTTTTTATCAGTGCTTTAAAGTCGTAACGGTCATTATGAAGGTTGCGCGGGTGCAGACCTTTGTCGGTTCTTTTTTGCATGACTCTCTTAACTTTTTATAATTGGACCCTCTGAGAACATCTGATTTGTTCAGAGGGTTCAATTATACTAGGACCTTCTAAAAACTTCTCTCCATCTCAGTGATAAAGTACCCCTCAAATATAGAATTTTATAATAATACTGTACACTTAGCAAGAGAAAGGAATCAAATCATATGAATAAGATTATATTATTATTGATCACACTGACTGTCTCTCTGTCTGCCGAGTATCTGCACTATTTTGGCGGTCAAAAAGAGTACCTCAAACAGTGCTGGCCCTGCCACAAAAGCAGTAAAGTCTTTGTGAAACAGTACACCATCGCTCAGTGGAACAATTTTATGGAGAACAACGGCACAAAACTTGCCGATATACATCTAAAAAGCCGTGATCCAGAAGCCAGAGCGTTGCAGCCATATTTTGAAGGTAGCAGATACTTGAAAAAGATGAAACATCTGAATGCTTTTTTAGAGCATTTTGCAAAAGATAACAATACAAGCTCTGCTCGACAGTAAGAGCTGATATTCGGGTCTTTAGAGACCTCGCTTCGCTATAATACACTATGCAAACCCTACCCATCCATCAGGCCATACCGCAGATCATCAGCACTTTGAACGAAAGCAACCGTCTTGTATTGCAAGCGCCTCCCGGTGCAGGTAAGACAACGGCTGTACCGATAGCACTGCTTGACGAAACCTGGCTGCAAGACAGACAGATCATCATGCTCGAACCGCGCCGTCTGGCCGCCAGGAACGCGGCGGCACGTATGGCAGAGCTTTTGGGTGAAAAAGTCGGTGAGAGAGTCGGGTACCAGATACGCGCTGACCGCTGCGTCGGTGCCAAGACGAAGATCATCGTCGTGACGGAAGGGATCTTGACCCGCATGCTCCAAGGCGACCCCGCTTTGGAGAAGACAGCACTGGTCATCTTCGATGAGTTCCATGAACGCAACCTCCACGGCGACCTTGCCCTAGCGCTGAGCCTGCAGTCGCAAGAGCTTCTTCGCGACGACCTTAAGATCATGGTGATGTCCGCAACCCTGAACACTGAGGCTATTGCCAAGCTGCTGGATGATGCACCCGTCATCACCAGTGAAGGACGCAGTTTTCCTGTTGAGAACATCTACCTCAGCAGTAAGACACCCCACCCGTCACCTATGCAGCTCAGCGGCCTTGTCTCCAAGATAGTCGGTGATGTTATACGCAGTGAGAGCGGCAGTATCCTGATCTTTCTTCCCGGGGTCAGAGAGATCAAAAATGTCGAATCCAAATTGCGTGAAACACTCAAAGAGAGCGACATGCTCATCGCCCCGCTCTATGGTGATATGAGTAAACAGGCGCAAGATGCGGCCATCAGACCCGGCAGAGAGGGAAAACGCAAGATAGTCCTTGCCACCAACATTGCCGAAACAAGTCTGACAATTGAAGGCATCACTGTGGTCATCGACTCAGGTCTGCAGCGTGTCTCTACCTTTAACAGCGGTTCAGGGATGAACCGTCTGCACACCATCGCCATCTCCCAGGATTCTGCAACACAACGGAGCGGGCGTGCCGGACGTTTAAGTCCCGGAAAATGCTACCGTATCTGGCACGAGCACCGTCAGCTCTCACGGCACAGTGCGCCCGAGATCCTGACAAGCGACCTGACACCGATGATGTTGGAACTTGCCAATTGGGGCGTAGACGACGTTGATGAGCTGCAGTGGCTTGACCTGCCTGCCGCCTCTGCAGTCAAACATGCAAGAGACCTGCTCAATGGACTCGGCGCTCTTGAAGAGACAACAATTACCGGGCACGGCAAAGCGATGCTTGCGCTGGGAACCCACCCGCGTCTGGCACACATGATCATCAAAGCGTCCAGCCTTGGCTATGGTGAAACCGCATGTTTGATCGCAGCACTTCTAAGTGAAAAAGAGATCTTCACAGGCAGTGCCAGACACGCTGCCGACCTTTCACAACGAGTCACTGCCATAGAGGAGCGGCATTCAGGCAACCATGTTGACAGAAATGCTGTTAAACGTGTGTTGACAACGGCTTCTCTCTTTCGTAAAAAACTGAACCGTTCAGATGCCCCGCAAAAAAGCCACACTGATATGGTTGGCGTGATACTCGGGTTTGCCTACCCTGACCGCATTGCCAAATGCCGTGGCATTAAAAACAGCCGCTATATTCTCAGCGGGGGAAAAGGTGCCAAGCTGAACATGGAAGATGACCTGTTCGGCGAGTCTTTTCTAGTCATCGCAGACCTTGATGCTGCACAGACTGATGCACGGGTCTACAGTGCCGCAAGCATTAGCGAAGCTCAGATAGAAGAGCATTTCGGTGAACTTATCACCAGAGAGCGTCTGACCAGATGGAATGATGAAACGGAGCGGGTTGAAGCGAGAGAGATCATAAAACTCGGTGCAGTTACGCTTGACGAACAGCCTGTTCAGAACATCGGCAGTGCTGATATAACGGCTGCTCTGCTCGGTGCGATAAGAGAGAGAGGGTTAGAGGCGCTAACCTGGTCAAAAGAGGCACTTGGACTGCGTCAAAGGGTTGACTTTTTAAACTATCATAAAGAGAGCACAAACATCATCGGTGAGCTGCCTGATATGAGTAATACATGGCTGCTTGAACACCTTGACGCATGGTTACTGCCTCATTTGAATGGGGTAAAAAGTTTCAAAGCCTGTCAAAAACTCAACACCCACCCTATGCTCTTAAGTCTGCTGACGTGGGAGCAGCAACAGCGTATCGACACTCTGGCACCGGCAAAATTAAAGGTGCCAAGCGGCTCTAACATCATTCTCAATTATGAGAACCCCGCCTCGCCTGTTCTGGCAGTACGACTGCAAGAGTTGTTTGGGATGCTGGAGACACCCTTGCTGATCAATGGAGCGGTGACCATAACCGTTGAGCTGCTCTCTCCGGCTCACCGTCCCATGCAGGTCACCAAAGACTTAAAAAGCTTTTGGGAAAACACCTATAACGAGGTCAAAAAAGAGCTGAGAGGCAAATATAAAAAGCACTACTGGCCTGACGATCCATTGACTGCACAGGCTACGAGTAAAACTAAAAAGAGGATGTAGCCGCATCCAACCTACTCATCTATTATAATCACACGATTAAATGAAATATTCTTTAAAGGCTCTTAAGTTGCAGTTGGGTATAATCACGCGTTCCTTACTCTTTGTGCAAAAGCATTTAAGTTTAAGCATATGACTGTTTAGTTCACTAAACCCGATCCATAAGGGACCAAAACCAAAAGGAGAAATACTCTATGAGACATTACGAAAATCTAGTAATTGTTAAACCAACGCTAACTGAAGAAGAGACAAAAGCTTCAATCGCAGCTATCGAAGAAGTTCTAACTTCAAACGGTGCTGAAATCATCGCACGTGACGAAATGGGCACTAAGAAATTAGCATACCCTATTCAAAAAAGCGAGCGTGGCTACTTCCATGTTGTTTATTACACAATGGCACCTGCATCTATCGCTGAAGTTGAGCGTCGTTTCCGTATCAACGAAGATCTTCTTCGTTTCGTTACGATCAAATACGATTCTAAACGCGAAGTGACTGCTTGGAAAGAGCTTGTTGCAAAAACTGAAAAGAAAGCAGCAGCTAAGACTGCAGCAGCAACTGCAGCGACTGAAGCAGCAGCGGCAACTGAAGCTCCAGCAGCAGAAGAAGCTCCAGCAACAGAAGCTCCGGCAGCTGAATAAGTAAAGGAAAGCCCAGATGTACAATAGAGTCATCCTCGCAGGAAACCTAACACGTGATATTGAGTTACGCTATAGCCAGTCAGGCATGGCAATCGCTAAAACTGCGATCGCTACTAGCCGTAAGTTCACCTCAAACGGTGAGAAAAAAGAGGAAGTGATGTTTATTGACATCACTTTCTTTGGACGCTCAGCCGAGGTAGCAAACCAGTATCTTCGTAAGGGTAGTAAGATCCTAGTCGAAGGACGTCTTCAATTTGACCAATGGGTAGACCAAAATGGCGGCAAACGTTCTAAGCACGCTATTACTGTTGACAGTATGCAGATGCTTGACTCCAAGGGTGACAACCAGAACTCTGGTGGCGCTCAAGGAAGTTATACTGCACCACAGCAACAGCAATCACAAGATGGTTATAACGCACCGCAGCAACAGCAGCAGTCTCAATCATCATACAATGCTCCACAGCAACAGCAGTCGTACCAGCAACCATCATACGGTGGTCAGCAACAACAGCAGCAGAAAGCTCCAGCACAGCAGAGTATGCCGGCAGACCTTCCGTCTATCGACATTGATGAAGATGAGATCCCATTTTAGAGAGCAATCTCTAATCGCATAAACAACATGGAACATTGGGTCTCCTGCCGAAGGAAACCTAGTGTTAATGTAGGTAAAGGAATTACTTCCTTTGCTGTTTTAATAGATGAAGGGGTTCCCTTCATTTTATGAAATAAAATTAAGGACCAAATTATGGCAGAAAGAAGAAAATACAAAAAACGTTATTGTAAATACTGTGAAGCAAAAGTTGACTTCATGGATTACAAAGATGCAGGTTCACTACGCTTTTCACTATCAGAGCGTTACAAGATCATGCCACGTCGTTTAACAGGTAACTGTAAACGTCACCAAGAGATGGTTACTATCGCTATCAAGCGTGCTCGTGCAGCAGCGATCATCCCTTACACTGTTACTCGTAAAGCGGTTATCAACAACCCTTTCGAGAACATTAAGTAGGTCCCTGGCGAAGCGTTTGCTTCGCTATTTGCACCACCTTCAAAGAACCCCACTTCCTAGCAATACTCAAACTACATCACAAAAATATACTTCATACTTTAAAAGAGGCATTTAAGCGTTATCACCTATACCTCTCTCTTTCTTCACTATTCTGTTAATATGTGGCTGAGAGACACCTAGACACTGGGCGATAGTATGTTGAGAGTAACCTAGCAGATAGGCTTGATATATCTTTTTATTACGTTGTATGTTGTTCTGTGTATCCAGTAACATCTTATTAAGCTTATTTGGATCAAGCTCTTTTTTCTTTATAGAGGTCACGACAAGGTTAGATGCTTTTTTGATCTCTTCCAAAAGTCTTTCATCATTTGCATATTGTAAAAATTCTATACGTTCTTTTACATCAGGAAATTCTTTAAACACAAAAGACTCTTTTAGACATGGCAGCGTCATCGTCTCTTCGCTAAAAGCACGATAGGAACTATAAGGATAATCACCCAGTTCTTTTACTATTTTTGCCTTAACAGGGTTGTTTTCAATATAGCCTATCAAGGTGTATAAATATGCCTCGTCTGTTACATACCAAGATTTAAATCTTCCTTGCCAGAGGTGACCTGAGCGTTTATACTTTTTATTGAAGTAGATGGCATAAGAGGCATTCAGATGTTTCATAAACCTTGAAAGATTCTCATCTTTTGTCTCAATGAGCAGATGATAATGATTACGCATCAACACATAACCATGAAGCTGCACACCATAGAGTTGGCAAGCTGTACATAAAATGGTTAAAAACATCTCAAAGTCTTCATTGTCTTTATAGACAACACGCTGCTCTACTCCACGGTTAACGATATGATAACTCCCCACCATATCAATCCTTGGTCGTCTTGGCATCGACTCTCCTCTTTTTAGTTGAATAAGTATACCATCTTTAGGTATCGGTATCACCTGACCCCTTTTTTCTTTTTTTTAAACTGCCCGAATTTAAATCCGAAGTGCAATTTTTGACAATCATAAGATCAGAGAGAGTATTTTAGGGATTTGAAGAGGTTAGACGATAATATTCTACTTCA
>JBDLJE010000047.1:0-19387 GCA_039714575.1 Campylobacterota bacterium
CTTAATGTCACTATAGCGACAAATGGTGCTGAAGCCGTTGAGATGTTTAAGGATAAAAAGTATGATCTGATCTTAATGGATGCAAATATGCCTGTACTAAACGGTATTGAAGCAACAAGCCAGATCATTGAAATCGAGAAAGAGAAGAAGTTAGAGCATACGCCGATTATTGCCTTGACGGCAAATGCATTAAAAGGTGACAGAGATAGATTTTTAGCAGCAGGCATGGATGAATATCTATCCAAGCCAATTGACAATGGAAAACTATTGGAAGCTTTACAGCTCTTTTTATAACTTTTATTCACTCACTCCTGCAATGAATAAGACATCGCTATGGAGAGGGAAGGTAAAGCTATATATGTGCTTTTGATTGATGGGTGTAACATCAATCATAGATCTGATCATAGAAAATTTATAGAAAAAAAAGACGATAAAGCTATTGTGAGCGAAAACAGGAGACATTAGGATGAAAATACGAGTCTATTATGAAGATACCGATCTTGGCGGGGTGGTCTATCATGCCAACTATTTTAACTTTTGTGAACGGGCTCGTAGCGAGCTCTTTTTTTCCAGGGGGCAGTCACCTGTTCTGGATAGCGGTCATTTTGTAGCGAGTTCACTGGAAGCCAACTACATCAAGCCGGCTCTTTTTGCAGATGTTCTGGAGGTGAAAACGGAACTGACCTCTTTAAAGTTCGCTTCATTCACGTTAAGACAGAGTATCTATAGAGGCGAAGAGAAGATCTTTGAGATGAAGATCAAGCTGGCTTACCTGACGCATAACGGTGAGATAGGGCGCTTTGACGATGAGACAAGAGAGATGTTGAAGGATCTGCTCTCCTAAAGAGTTTGATTACTCGATGAGTGTTTTAAAATGCGAGACAGAGGGCTGCATAATGGCAACAGGATAGACGATCTGGTTGTCGATGACAGGCAGGTCGTAGATGCGCTCCTCGCCCGTGATCACAGCATAGAAGTAGTCGGCACCGACAGTCGAAGCGTAGTTGATCCAGTCATAGACAATATCGTTGTTCAACAGTGCATTGGTCTGGATCAGCCTGTCGTTTTGGATGCTGACAGAGTTGGCGATGTAGAGCTCCTCGCGATCTTTTTTCTGTGTCATGGTCAGGATGAGCGGGTCGTAGTTGATCTGTGTTGAGAGTACATTGGTGACGTCCGTGTCATAGACGGAGAGCTGTGAGAGGATCATAGTACTTTTAATAACAGGGGTGTTGAGAAAGAAGCTGCCGAACTGGATCTTTTCATTTTTTTGAAGGTGCTGTTTCAGGTTACTGGTTTTTTTGTCGAGGCCGTAGGCGATGACTCTTCTCTTTTCAGGCTCCAGCGCAGGATCGTAGGGCGTTTTGTCTTCCAAAGCGCTCTTTTTACGGTCCGTAGGGAGAAAGTGCCGGTCTTGTTCAAAATAACTCTCTTTAGTCAGCGTCAACAGCTTTTTACCTTGAGTCGACTTGTCGTACATAACAACAAGAGGCGAGCTGGCCAGAGGCATTAACTTCTCTATCTGCGCTCTGTAGTCGATGGCACCGAAATAGATGTTTTCGGTCGTGCCTGCAAGATCGTTTTTATGGATCGTCGGAAAAAAGATCGTAAGATCATCCTCCTGTTCGACAATCACCCTTGCTCCCTTAGGCGTTACCGGAGCGATGACGTACTCAAACTCCTGCTCCTTTATCTCGCTCAAGACACGTGTGATCTCTTTTGGACTCTCATCACTGATCTGAAATGTCTTGAGCTCAAAAGGGTGCTCTCGTGTCAAAAAATAGGCAAAAACGGCGGTAGAGGTCGTGTGTGCGTATCGACCGATGAGTTTGTCCGGCAAGATCATTGCGATCTTGACCTTCTGCTCTTCTTGCTCCTCTTCGAATGCGGTAACGATGCCTTTGTGTGTACAGCCTCCAATTAAGAGTGTTAATAAAAACAGGTAGAAAAGATGGGAGAACTTCATAAATAGAGACCTTGATGCAAAAAGAAGATGACGTTTAGTTACTAAAATGTTAGCAGAAGAAAAGTAATGAAAATCCCTCTGACGAAAGAGGACAGGTATTTAGCAGGTTTCGAAATAATGATACTCAAGCAGTATCAAAACTCTTCAGTCGAAGGGATCACCACGTTCCCGTATTCGTCAAGTACAGGCGTTTCGCCCTGTTCAACGACCTCAAAACGTGAACCGGACGGTTTTACGATAGAGATAGGGTAGAGGACCTGGTTATCGACCATTGGAAGCTGATAAGTGCGCTCTGAACGGGTGATATTATGGTAAAAATAGTCGGCACCGACCGTTGAGGCGTAGTTGATCCAGTCATAAACGATGTCATTGCTCAGTAGTGAGTTGGCCTCGATAAGCGTGTTATTGTTGATGTTGATAGAGTTGGCTATATACATGTTGTCACGGTCTTGTTTCTGTGTCATAGAGAACATCAACGGGTCATAGTTGATCTGTGTAGAGAGAATGTTGGTGACATTGGTGTCATAGGTCGTAAGTTGTGAGACGATCATCGTACTTTTAATAACAGGGGTGTTGAGAAAAAAGGTTCCGAACTGGATCTTTTCATTCTCTTCAAAGTGCCACTTCATGTTGGTTGTTTTACGATCGATCCCGTAAGCGATCACCTTTTTCTTTGTCAGTTCCATCTCTTCGTCATACTCTAGCTCAAGCTCTTCATAGACCTTTTTTCTGCTTGTCTCCTGGAACGAAAGGTTATCGTCCATATAGCTCTCTTTGGTCTGCTTATAGAGTTTCTTGCCTTTAGCCGACTTGTCATACATCACAACAATCGGTGACGTTGCACGTTCTGAAAGTTTGTCTATCTGTGCTTTGTAGTCAATGGCACCGAAATAGATGTTTTCAGCACTGGTGTTCAGGTCGTTTTTGTTGATAGTAGGAAAGAAGACGTTGATCTCCTCTTCGTTCTCTATGATATTTCGGGCTCCCTTAGGTGTCAGCGGCGCGATGACATAATGGAACTCCTGCTCTCTGATCTCATCTAAGACACGCTCCATCTCTTCCGGGCTCTCATCCTCGATCTGAAAATTCTTTAAGACAAAAGGGTGGTTGCGTGTCAGCAGGTAGGAAAAAACAGCATTGGACGTTGAGTAGGCATAGCGTCCGATCAGCTTGTACGGCAGGATCATCGCTATTTTCAGCTCCTCTTGTACAAAGTTTGCTGAACCGATGTTAAAAAGGCCGACATAGATCATGCGCTCGTCTTCAAGCTCCATACATTCAAGGGTGTCGTCAGCCAGGGCAAGAAAGGTAAAGATCTGACCCTCTTCAAGGTAGTTTAGCAGACAGTCGCTGTCACACTCCTCATCTATGTCGATCAGCTGGATGTAGGTGGTCGGCAGCGGGATCGTCGAGACCTGCGTGCTCTCTGCAAATAGAAAAAATGGTATAAGAAGTAGTAAAAACTGTTTTATCATAGACAACTCTTTATGGTTTTAAGATCACTAAGTGTTTCACCCTTCATCGAAGGGTTACGCAGTAGAAATTGCGGATGGAAGATCGGGATGATGACATAGTCACCAAAGTTGATCTTCTGCCCGCGTATCTGCTCAAACGGTGTGTCATCACCGCTAATAAGATGATAGGCCTCTTCACCCAGGGTCATAATGACTTTAGGCCTGATCATCTCTATCTGTTTATACAGATAGGGTTTACAGCTGTTGAACTCGGATTTTGAGGGTGTGTTGGTCCCGAGAGGTTTACACTTGACCGCGTGGGTGATGTAAACATCCTCTTTTTTTCTGCCAAGTACGTTCTCTATCATCTTGACCAACGACTCTCCCGATTTACCTGCATAATAGCTGTTAGAAGCATCTTCGCTGATCGAGACGTAAGCATCAATGATCATCAGGTCGGCATTCAGGTTTCCCAGGCCGCTCATACTCTGTTGACGTGACTTGCTCAGATCACAAAGGTGACACTGCGAAACGATCTCCTGAAGCTGCAGCAAGTCGTCAGGAAGCTCTTGCGCGACCGTTGACCTGTTGGTCACAAAAGGGTCACTGTAACTGAATCCGAGTGCTTTCAAACGGTAGAGGTTCTGAAGCATGACGAGGTTCTGATAAGACTTCAGCGGCAACCCTTTAGATTTGATCTCTTAGTGTAGTAAATGGTGTGTTAAATCCGGATAAATTTTAGGTATTCGGTAAGAAAGATAGTGTTGTTGATAATTTTACGGATGATTTTAAAAATTGCTGCGTTTGATTTGATATAGGAAGTGATGAGACAGAGGGCAGAACCCCTCTGTTTAAGAGTGAGACTACTCAGCTACTTCTACAACAACTGCCGTTGATTCCCAGATGCCGTGTTTTGTACAGTAACCGTGAGCGATAAGGTTAAGTTTCTTACCCATTGGACGGATGTTGAATGTCACTTCAGCGTGAGATTTTTCGTTACCAAGTGTACCCGGTACAAATGAAGCTGCTGCAAGCTTAGTGTCACCGTTGAAAAGAGTGATGCTTTCGATGAAGTGATCGAAATCATCCGGATGCGTGTACTCGTTACCCATTTTAACGTTTACAGAAAGGATCTCGCCTTTTTTAGCAACACCGGCTACAGTGATAAATGGAGAGTGACGATCGATAAGATCTTTTTTTGCTTCACGCTCTACGTTGTCGATGTTCTCGTATTTGTTAATCTTTGGCATGGTTGTCCTTTGGTTTTTTTGATTTATGTCAAGTATTCTACACGTAAATAGTTTTAATGAAACATAAATAAGAGTAAAGGTGTCTTAATTAAAATATTTCTCAGTTACAAGTGAGAATGATTATTAAATTACTATCTCTGTTTGGTATTATTACCGTAGTCCCTCTCCGATACAATAAATGTCAAAGCGTAAAGTGTTGGTGATGTTGTTTTATTTTGACAGGACGTGGTATTATGACCCTAAAGTTTCATCTCTAAGGTTTTAGAGGTGTAAAGCAGTGAGTTGTCAGCTGACCCTGAAATTCACATTATATTGATGTGTAGTGTTTACATGATCCATACAGGAGTTCCAAATTGCTTATTGAGATAATAGTACTGATTGCAGTTATAGTGTTGGTTTTCTTTGCCGTTGCCATTTTGAAGTTTAAAAATAAGCCTTCTAAAGTTGAGACAGTTGTCAAGCCTCAGGTGCCCGCCTTGGAAGTATTGGAGTACAAGAAGGGGGTACAGGCCATCATCGATCATTATCGTAAGATGATCGAGACCAAGGAGTCGAGTAGCGACTGTAAGGCATTAGCTGCGCACGTTATCGGTAAAGTAGAAGACGTTACGATCGGACTGGATCAGCAAGATGTAAAACAGTATGCAAACAGTTTGATGATCCGGCTTGAAGCTTTTCGTGCTGCATACGGTGGCGAGCCGTCATATGCATACAATTGCGACGTTTCGAGAAGTACCGACTTTTCCAATACTCTTATCAATGCAATCTTAAAATATATCCAAAAGCGTATTCTTGACGAATAAGATACCAATAAAGCTGAGAAGTGCCATCTTTGGGATGATGGGAACAAGAAAATATACTATTGCTTACCTTACCGCTTAAAGATCGAGTTGACGAACTGCTTTAGAAAAGAGCTTTTGCCTTCTTCGGTCTTTGAACCCTCTTCTCTCTTTTGTACAGCCTTGTCGACCTTCTCTTGAAGATATAGAGAGGCCAGATGCATCTGTTTTGGCGTAAAATCATTCATAATCTAGTATCTTCTCTATTTCGCCCATGGCGTCGTCATTTTTAAGTGTGAACTTGATCTCGATACGTCGTGATGCGGCCTTGTCCTCTTTGCCTTTTTTGGTGATGATGTCCTGATAAGAGCGTCCGCTGGCGACCAGGAGGGGTTTGAGGTTGTTCTTTTTGGTAAAGTCCAGTGTCAACAAGTAGTTCATAACGGCGTAGGCCCGTTTTTGCGAGAGGTTCAGGTTGTAGAGGTATTTGCCGTCACTGTCTGTATGGCCTTCAATGACGATACGGTCAAGATGGTCTTTGATGTTTTTGTTGGACGTCAAGGCACCGATGTAGTTTATGAAGACCTTTTTTAGCTCTTTTTTAGAGCTCTGTTTGAGCGTTGCGCTTCCTTTTTGGAAAAGAATATTTGACGAAAGCCGCAGAGAGCCGCTTCTTGTGTCGATCTGAACATGTTCGCCCAGACTCTGCTTGAGTTCAGCGATCACTTTGATCTTAATACCTGTCAGACTTTTGATCTTCGCTTTTTGCGACTGGAGTTTTGCAACGAGACGATCATACTCCGTCTCTTTCTGCTCGAGTGTCTGCAGGAGTGTCAAGAGTTTTTGGTCATTGATCTTGAGCGCATTGTTTGCAGCAGTGGTCTCGTTGGACAAGATCAGTACTCTTGCCTCATAATCTTCAATGGTCTTGTTATTGTCGGCAATAGTGGCGTTTGACTCGTCAAGCAGGTTCTGCATGATGATGATCTTGTCGTTAAAATCATCGATCTTGGTGTTGTGTGCCAAGAGGATGTTGTTAAGGTTGATAATCTCTTCGGTCTTTAACTTGAGTGCTTCGGCACTGTAGAGAAGCTCTGTCTGTGTGGCGTTCAGTTCAGCTGTTCTGCGGGCCAGCAGTGTCTTTAGCTTCTGCACCTCTTTGTCGCGAAGAAGCAGGGCTTGAAGCGAGTTCTCAAGTGAGCTCTCTTTGGAGTCCAGATTTGACTTCAGCACGATAGACTTGACAACGATGGCACCGATAAGCAAGATAAAGACAAAGAGCAGTCCCGCCATAAGGTCGGCATAGGAGAGCCAGAAGTTGCTGCTCTCATCGTTTGTGTTGCGTTTAAACATCTATTTCGCTTTGACCTGGTCGGCGACAGCTTCATGGTATTTTTTAATACTCTCTTGCACCTCTTGACTCTCCAGACTCACATGGGTGGCGAAGTCAGCCAGTTTCATAACAATATCGCCAATCTCACCGTCGATCTTTTCAAAGGTCCTGTTGAGTGAAGCATCCATCTGCGCACTGAACATCTTTGTGCTCTTCTCTAGCGAACCGGTCGCCAGGGTAAACTCTTCCAGCTGTTGTTCGATCTGGTTTCTGGCAGCGATGGCATTGGTACTGTTGTCGATTGTTGAGAGTGTGTTTTTGAGGTCTGCCGAGACCTCCTGGAGGTTGTTGGAGATCAGAGAAAAACTCTGATTGCTCTCATGTATGATCTCTTTAAAGCTCTGCATATGCTGCTCGCTCAATGTCTTGACAAAGTCAAGGTCAAAGGTCTCTTTGAGTGCATGGATGAACCTGTCGTCTTGAATGTCGCGCTGTGCATGCTTATGGATCAGCAGTTCATCACTGCTCCATATGCTTGATGCAAACAGTTTTTGGGTGCTCTCAAAATAGTGGTCGATCTTACTGAGACCGCTTTTCTCAAAATAGGTCCAGATCAGTGAAAGCAAGATACCGTAGATAGAAGCAAAGAAAGCCGAACCGACCCCGCTCAACAGCAGAGAGATCTCCGAGTCCAGGGTGTCGGTGCTGGTCGCTGTGAAGTTCGGCATCGAGATCGCCATGGCGACAAAGGTACCCAAGATACCCATCATCGGAAACACAGAAGAGGCAACAGAGACAAAGTTGTCATTTCGTATGTCGGCATAGTAGTCGTTAAGAAAGTCTTCGACATCTAAAATAGATCTGCTTTTGTCGCCCAGGGTCAGTGATTTGGACTGTAGTTCCGACTTTAGCTGCAGGTTCATTGCAGGGTAAGACGCTCTCATCTTACAGACGGTGTAGTTGGCGTTATGCTTGATAAAAAGTAAAAAGACAAAAAGGATAAAACCGATGTAAGCAAGGGTGTAGACCGGTATGTTCAAAGGGATGAGATTGAGGTATCCGGCCAGCATAAGGGCAAAAAAGAGTACGGGTATAACAGAGATAACGACATAATTGGCAGAGCATTTGAATGTAGACATATATGTTCCTGATCTTATTTTGCTAGTGGAGCAATAGCATTTGTGCTGCTATTATATACTTAATTCTTATATCTGCAAAATAGGCGGTAAACAGCACATGAACAGAGGACTTTGAAATAGGAATAGAGCACATCTAAAAGTCAAACAAAGCGGCTTTTAACCCTTTAAGCGTTAGAATCGCGGGATTAATAAAGGGCATTTCCGGCAGCTTAGTCACTCTTACGGAGAAGCAGAAGTGCCCTCAACTACATAATATAGGACAATATCAATGATCCAACCTCTTTTAATCGAAATCGGTGTTGAAGAACTTCCGGCTGTACCGCTTCTGAAAGAACTGAAAAATATTGAGAAAAAATGGTTAACCGTTTTAGAAGAGAACAGCCTTGTCGCTGAGTTTGAGTTTTACTACACACCGCGACGTTTAGTGCTGTGGCACAGTGAGTTCAAGGTACGTCAAGACGACAGTGAAGAGGAGTTCTTCGGAGCGCCGATCGCTATCGCCTACAAAGACGGCGAGCCGACGAAAGCGGCAGAGGGTTTTGCACGTAAATGCGGTGTAGACCTTTCAGAAGTCACTAAAGCAGAGAAGGGCGGTAAAGAGGTCCTTTACTTTAAAAAGAGTGTTGAAGGAGAAGATAGTGCGGCGCTTCTTCCGGCGATGATAGAGAAATGGATGAAGTCTCTAAGCTTCGGCAAGTCGATGCGCTGGGGTTCCAGCAGCGAGAGCTTTATCCGTCCTATCCGCTGGGTCAATGTGCTGTTGGCTGAAAAACTCGTACCGATGTCACTGTTTGGTGTTGCGTCGAGTATGTCAACGTCAGTTCACCGCATGGATAACTTCGAGGCCTTGGCTGTTGAAGGGTACAAAGACTATTTTGACAAGCTTAAAGCGGGTGCGGTCACACTGTACCAAGATGAGCGCCGCAAAAACATCTTGGCTGACTTTAAAAGTATCGAAGCAAAAAACGGTCTGAATATTGAGATCGATGAAGAGCTGCTTGCAGAGATCGTAGCGATCACGGAGCACCCGACACCGCTGCTCGGTACGTTTGATGTTGAGTTTCTGCGTCTTCCTCCCGAAGTGATCATTACGTCGATGAAAGAGCATCAGCGATACTTCCCTGTCTTTAAAGACGGCAAGCTTATCAACAAGTTTGTGGTGGTCTCCAACGCTTTGACAGATGACTTCTCAAAAGTGATCGAAGGTAACGAACGTGTCCTTCGTCCGCGTCTTGCCGACGGGCTCTTCTTTTACGACAATGACCTGCGTAACGGTCTGAGTACCGATGGACTTGAGAAGGTCGTCTTTATGAATGGTCTTGGATCATTAGCCGACAAGATCGAACGAGAACATGACATCGCTGATTATCTATTTGAGCTTTACAGTGACGCAGTCTGTGCAGAGAACGGCAAACATGTAGAGGCTAACCAAGCACTGCTTCAGCGTTCGGTTTCCTTGGCAAAAGCGGACCTTATGAGCGAGATGGTCTATGAGTTCACGGAGCTTCAGGGCCTGATGGGACACTACTACGCCAATGCACTCGGTGAAGAGCATGAAGTCGCACTCGCGATCAAAGAGCAGTATCTTCCGGACGGTGAAGAGTCTGACGTACCCTCAACGAAACTGAGCGCGATCGTTGCGATGTCCATTAAGCTCGACACGCTGCTTGGTCTTTTCAGTATCAATCAGATCCCGACAGGCTCGCGTGACCCGTTCGCACTTCGCCGTGCGGTCAACGGCCTGATCCGTATTACCAAAGAGCATGATCTCTCTTTCGACATCAACGCGGTACTTCAGAGCCTGAGCAAAAAATACGCAGAGATCGATTTTGAAAAGCTGGAGGCCTTCTTCTTGGAGCGTGTGAACCAGTTCTATAACGTCAATCCGTCGATCGTCAAAGCCGTTCTTTCAACCGGCGAACGTGAACTTCGTGCTATCGATGCAAAGATCGAAGCGGTGGCAACGATCTCTGAAAGCAGTGAGTTCGCAACGATCTTCTCGACCTTCAAGCGTGTGGCGAACATTACTAAAGATGTAGACCTTGACAACCTTCAGGGTGTTGATGCCGCGCTGTTCGAAGGTGAGGCGGAGAGTGTCCTGTTTAACGCGTATAATGCAGTCAATGAAAAAGAGTACGCCTCTTTCACAGAGCAGCTGGATGCACTTTTCAGCCTGAAACCGCAGCTCGATCTTTTCTTTGAAAAAGTGATGGTCAATGCTGATGATGAAGCGGTGAAGAACAACCGTAAAATGCTTGTAGGTACCATCTACAAAGCGATCTTTGATATTGCCGATATTAAAGAGATCACTCTTTAAGAACTGTCTGTAACGTCATGCAGGTCTACGACACAGCGATAATCGGTGCCGGTATCAACGGCTGCAGCTGTGCCTACTTTCTCTCCAGAGCAGAACAGAATGTTGTTCTTATCGACCAGGAAGGCATTGCTGCCGGCGGTTCCGGTGCTGCGGGAGCTTTTATCTCGCCCAAGTTCACCAAGGGCGGGTACCTCAAAGAGCTGCTTGAAGAGGCCTACCTGTACTCGCTTGCTTTTTATACACAAAACTTCCCCAAACATATTCAGATCGCCAAACTATTACAGATCGCTAACTCAGATGAGAATGAAGTACGTCTCAATGCGTTCAAAGAGACAACTTCACTCTCTTTTTCAGAAGACAACAGTGAAGCTGAACCCATCTTGACACCGTATGCTAAAGAGTCTGCTTCCTTAGTGTTGGACGAGGGCGGCGTTGTCAATGCTCAGGCCATGTGTGAGGCGTTGGCCGAGGGGATCGACTTCAGTAGAGAGAAAGTAGACGTTTTGCATTATGATGACGGTGTCTGGCAGATAGGTGACATCAGGGCTAAGCGTATCATATTGGCGACAGGTTCGTATGATGTTGTGGTCAAGATGCCGTACCTGGAGCTGCGTCGTGTCTGGGGGCACCGTATCGATGTAAAGACTACGACCAAAGTGCCTTACAGCATCCACCACCACCTCTCTATCTCACCCTCATCAGAGGAGGGCATACTGGCCATAGGTGCGACACATAACCTTCGCTACAACCCTTTTGGTGACGAGGTCTATGACGTTGAAGAGGGAAGAAAAGAGCTGCTGGAGAAGGCGCTTAAAAGTGTCAAACTGGAGAATGTAGAACTCCTTAAAGACTATGTCGGTCTGCGTTCAGGCAGCAATGACTACCTCCCTATTATCGGACCTGTTGTGGATGCAGAGAAGACAATGGATGAGACGTTTAAGCCCTCAAAGTTAAAGAAGATGAGTGACGATAGCTTTACCCATTTTCCGGAGCTCTACATGATAAACGGTACGGGCGGATACGGTTTTGTCTTGGCGCCTTTTTTGGCAAAACAGCTTACGGAGTATATAACCGATAACACAGAGTTGGAAAGAGAGCTTACACCGACCCGTTTTTTCAGACGCTGGGCAAAGAGGCAGGGGTAGATGGTCACAGAATTCATTATTATTGGTCTTATCCTTCTATTTGGCATACCAAGTCTATTGGTCTACCTGTTGCAGCATAAGATCATCTTTACCCCTTATCATCATAAACGCCGTGGTCTTTTCCGTGAATACCCTGAGCTTTACAGACCGTTGGAACTGCAGGTCGAAAAGGGCATCTTTCTTGAAGGTATTGTCTATGAGCCGGAAGAGAGAGCCGATGCGACTATGCTCTATTTTGGAGGGCGTGAACAAGACAGTGTAACGCTGATCGCCAAGTTTTCACTGCATTACCCTGAGACACGTATCATCGCCTTTAATTACCGCGGTTACGGGACAAGTGACGGAGAGCCGAGCGAAGCGGCCTATCATGGCGATGCGCTTAAGGTCTTTGATCATGTGAATGAACACTATGGCAAACCGATACTGCTGGGTTACAGCCTGGGTTCAAATATCGCTGCTCACATCGCTGTTCGAAGAGAACCTGCTGAACTGATACTTGTAGCGGCATTTGAGTCGGTGCAGGCGCTTTCACGCGCAAAGAAGGTCCCGGTGCCGAGGTTTGTTGTCAAACACCGTTTCGAGACCATCAGAGAGATTGACAAAGTACAGGTGCCATTTTCGATGTATGTCACTAAAGATGACGGTTTTGTGCCGATAAAACAGCCCCGAAAGTTGAAGGCGAGGGCGAAAGAGGGAATGCTGATTGACTATAAAGAGTTTGAAGGCTATAATCACGCTCAATTACTCTTTAGTGACGAAGTGTGTCAAGAGATAGAAAAGGTGTTAGCAAAGTGAAAGAAGCGATAATCTTACTCAATATGGGTGGCCCGAACAACCTTGGCGAAGTCGAGATGTTTTTAAAAAACATGTTTAACGACCCCAATATCCTGACCATGAAAAGCGGTCTCATGCGTAAGTTCGTCGGCGGGATGATCACCTTTACCCGTGCAGAGTCTTCGCAAGAGATCTACCGCCAGCTTGGCGGAAAGTCACCGATCGTCGATCACACTAAAAACCTTATTGCAGCGTTGGAAAAGAAGCTTGACGATGAGAACGTCATCGTTGACTTTGTCATGCGCTACACACCGCCGTTCGCGCCCGAGGTCATTGAACGTCTGAAAGAGGAGAGTGTGGAGAAGGTCTATCTTATCCCGCTCTATCCTCAGTTCTCGACAACAACGACAAAGTCCTCTCTTGAAGACTTCGAAGAGGCCTTCCATGACAGCGGTATGGATGCGATCTTGGTCGAGGTCAAACACTACTATGAGAACAACACCTATAACGAAGCGGTCATAGAACGCATCAAAGAGAAGATGGCAGACAGTGACTATAACGACTTTGACATCATCTTCTCCGCTCACGGCCTGCCGCAGAAGATCGTCGATGCAGGTGATCCGTATCAGCGTCATGTCGAGCGTCATGTCGAACTGCTCAAAACGAAGCTTCAAGAACATGAGATGAAGTTCCACCAAGTGCACCTGGCGTATCAGTCCAAAGTCGGCCCGATGAAGTGGCTGGAACCTTCTTTGGAGACAGCTTTGCATAAAGTGCGTAACCGCGGTGTCATCATCTACCCCATAGCCTTCACCATCGACAACTCTGAGACCGACTTTGAACTTGAGATCGAGTATAGAGAGATCGCCGAGGAGATGGGTTTTAATGACTACCGTATCTGCCGCTGTGTGAATGAC
The DNA here is from genome assembly GCA_039714575.1 of Campylobacterota bacterium. GTDB lineage: Bacteria > Campylobacterota > Campylobacteria > Campylobacterales > Sulfurimonadaceae > Sulfonitrofixus. Next base: position 13,075 of record JBDLJE010000047.1, read on the forward strand.
AGCGGTAAATTTGTTGATGCCCTTTTAGAGGTCTATGCGAAGATGAAAAGTTAAACAAGAGATAGAATGACCGTAGTAATCTTTGACATGGATGGAACGCTGATCGACTCCCAGAACGACATCACCGCTTCCATCAACCATGTACGGGCTTTGAACCATACCCTGGAGCCGTTAAGCAGTGACTTCGTTGTAGAAGCGATCAACCGTGATCAGCGCAATCTTGCCATGGAATTTTACAACACGGAACTCTATCAGGATGCCGACCGCATACTGTTTGAAGCGCACTACCATAAACAGTGTACCGAAGCAGTTGTGCTTTACGATGGTGTTAAAGAGCTTATTGAGACTCTACATGAACGCGGCGTCAAGATGGGAGTCGCGACCAATGCTCCCAGCCCGTTTGCCAACAGAATGCTGGAACATGTAGGTGTCTCACACTATTTTGAGCAAATTATCGGCGCCGATATGGTGGCTCTGCCTAAGCCTGATCCTGAGATGTTGCGGGTTACACTGGAGCATACACTCTTTGACACGCGTATCGACAAAGCTTTGATGGTGGGTGACAACTCCAAAGATATGGAAGCCGCTTTTCGTGCCGGGGTGACCTCTGTCTTCGCCACCTGGGGTTTCAGCCCTGAGGGTCATGGCGACCATGTTATAGGGCACCCCAGAGAGCTTCTTGAACTGATCTGACTGATGAAAGTCCTTCTTACCTTACTCTTGGCATCATCACTATACTCCACTGAGATGGTTGAGCGTACGCAGATGTTGATGGGCACCTTTGCAACCATATCCCTGCCCAAAGAGAAGGGTAAAGAGCAGCAAAAAAGTTTTGAGATTCTAAAAGATGTGGAAGCTTCGCTCTCAAGTTATGATCCCAAAGCCGACATATACAGACTCAACCATGAACGTTCTGCGTACCTCACTGCCTATAGTTATGAAGCGCTTTTGCTCTCTAAACGATATTACGATGAGAGTGACGGTTATTTTGATATAACGGTCGGTTCTATTACCAAAGGATTATACCGTTTTGGCGAAGAGACACGTCTTGTAAGTCATCAGCAGTTGCAAAAGGCCAATATTGACTTTAGAGGTCTGCATTTTGAACGTAAGAAGGCATGGCTTGACAAAGGCACAGTGATAGACTTGGGAGGCATGGGTAAAGGCTTTGGTGTCGACAAGGTCGCACTGTATCTGAACGAGCAGAACATCACACAAGGAAAGGTCGCTTTGAGCGGCGACATACGCTGTCTGGACATCTGTACGATAGCAGTTCAAAACCCTTTTGGTGAGGGTGTCATTGCTGAACTCACAACCAAACAGGCCTATACCGCGATCTCTACCAGCGGAAACTACCGCCGCTATGTCGAGAGTACAGAAAACAACCATCTCATAGACCCTAAACAGCACCGGTCGCAGCAGAACTTTGCTTCGATCACTCTCTTTTCACATGGCAGCAACAGCGATATAGACGCTTATGCCACGGCAGCTTCAGTGATGCCTTTGGAGAAAGCAATCATGTTTCTAAACGCTCTGGATGTCGGTTATGTCTTGATCGTTAATGATGGCGGTCAGTATGTAAGTGACAACCTCACAAGGTTTGTACAACGACCATAAAGTCACCCTTAAAGATCTCTATTGCATCTGGATATAAAGTCTATACCAAAACTTTTTAATATAAGATTGTTTTATATGACAATCCAAAGAGGAGGTGTGAGATGGCCAAGTATATCATTCACCGTGACATTCCGGGTGTTGGGTCTTTCAGTCCTGACGAGTATAAAGCGGCAGCAGGACAGTCTAACAAGGTGATAGCAGAGATGACTGCTGAACACAAGAATATTCAGTGGGTTCACTCTTATGCAACAGGAGATGTAATGTTCTGTATCTACATCGTCGACAATGAAGACCTTATTTATGAACACAGTGAACGCAGCGGGTTTCCTGCCAACATCGTGAGAAAGGTCACTAATGTTGTTGACCCGGTAACTGCCGAAGGTACGTAAAGTGCAGTGGCTTCAGACAGAAGCATTTGACGCTGAAAAGTACAGAGATATGGTGCGTGACCATCAAGAACGTGACGACCCGACAGGCTGGTTTGACAGCATCTACAGCAGTGCAGAAGGCGACCATAATGCCGTATTCTGGGCTGATCTTGCACCGAACTCTTACTTAGTTGAGTGGTTAGAACAGCATCCTGTCACAACGTCTGGAAAAAAGGCGATCGTCATCGGCTGCGGTGTCGGCGATGATGCAGAGGCGATGGCAGAACACGGCTATGAAGTTACTGCTTTTGACATTTCGCCCAGTGCAATAGCCCTCTGTCAAAAACGGTATGCCCATACAAAGGTTCACTATCTGGTTGCTGACCTGTTTGAGTACCCTCAAGAGTGGGCCGGAGCCTTTGACCTGGTCTATGAGTGCAACACTATTCAAGTGCTTCCCGGAAAATACCGTATAAAAGCACGTGACGCCATGGTCAGTTTTTTGTCAGAAAAGGGCAGTCTGATCGTATCGTGCCGTTCACGTATGAGTGGAGAGCAGGAACAAGACATTCCTCTGCCTCTGGATCGCCGCGAGATCGACGGGTTTATCCGTTGCGGTCTTAGAGAGAAGGCATTTCTAGCCTATGATGATGATCAATCACCGTCAGTACCTCATTTTTTTGCTTGGTATACAGTGCCTGCTGATTAGACTGCAAGAGGGATTGTCGGTGTTTGTTATTAAGAAGCGTCTCTCACATTCACTGCGAAGTTGCTTCTTACTCCTTTTTGCAGTTCATAAGCTACGTGCATACCGTTTTCAAGTTTATACTCATCACAATTTACGGCACTTACAAATACACTTCTTCCGCCGATATCCGGTTTGATCCTGCCAAAGCAGCTCATTGTAGTTAGGTTTTTTACATTTATCACTCTACCTGTATGTGTCATTTTTTATCCTTTTTTTCTTTAATGTGATATATTATACTATAAGAAAATAGTATATTGTGTCAAATGCTGTCAATCACTCATTTTAGTGTTTTTTCTATTGTCTCATATTATAAAAGAGACTGATAGCGTTAGAACAAAACTTGTTCAGAGAACGTTTGCCCTCAGCTTTTGTGGGTAATGATCCCCTGCCAAACTGCTCTGAAAAGTGACCAGAGCAGGTAGAGTCCCAAGAGCTGCAGAAGTATAAAAGAGAGCAGCTTGACCCAGATAAAGATCGTCCATCCCTCTACGATCAAAAAACCGCTGAAAATATCGAACAGAGCTACAGTAAACAGGCCGATCACTATTTTGATAACATGGTGTTTATGATGCTTTGTCGAAAAAAGAAAGAAGTGGCCGGTCACCATGATAAACAGTCCCATAGCGCCGAGGTGGGGAAGGGCGACTTCGAGAAGACCGTAACTGCTTTTAGGGTTGATAAAGAGGGCTTTGTCGCCCAGATAGTAGCTCTGTACCGCTTCGTAGGAGAAACCGATCTTGCTAAAGAACAGCACCATGCCGCTGGCAAGCAGAAGCAGCCCGAAAAGAGTAAAATAGGCGATGGACAGACGGTAGCTCTGGTGCATTACTTGCTCCCGCTTCTGTGCGGTATGAACAGATAATAGAGCGAAGCCAGGGTCATCATGATCGCCAGAAAATGCCAGGTGAAAAAGCTGATGATCCACGGCATGACAAACAGTGGCGACAGGTAATAGGCTGATGGAAGCAGCACGATAGAGAAGAGGGCGGCTGTCATCGTGACATTGATGTTGATGAGGCGCAGACTCCGGTTCTGACAGAGTCTGGCATAGACCGCACTGAGCGTCAGCAGTGTCATCATGATGAAAAAGATGTCACTGTGGACCATCTCGAGCAGAAAGTGTTCGGTCACAGGTTCTATGAACGCCTCTTCATCGCCAAAAAGTGTTTGAGAGAGAGCCGACGGTGTCAGACCGATATGGCCGCTGCGCAAGGCAATATCAGCACTTAAAAAGAGTAAGATGAACAGCAGTAACCCACCCAGAAGAGGGCGCATCAGCGCATCGTGTTTGACATCTTTTATCAGTGTGAATCTCATCTATCTGCCTCTAAACAGCATGTCGAACACGGCAAGCGCGAGACGTGCGCCGTCGGTTACGTTGCGTGCGCTCATGGTGGCTCCGGTAACAGTGGGGATGTCTTTTCCGACACGCAGAGTGTCTTTAGCCGACTTGCCTTTGAACTGGTCGACATAGTTTTTTGTCGGGATGAACTCCGGCGGTTCGTTAAAGGCGATCACCTCAATGGCATCTATGACACCATCCGGCGAGACCATATAGAGAATAGCGGCATCTTTGCTGCGGACAACACGAGAGAGCAAGACCCCGTACGCGACAGGTCTCCCATCTTTTGTGACCCTATACGTGCGAAAGATCTTGGAGCCTTTTTTCATTTTGGCCTGTCTGTAGACGATCGCTGCTTTCTCAAGACTCAACAGAACATTTTTCTTGGTGATCTTGACATCGTCTCCATAGACGTCATGAAGAGCGTCAAAAGGGTTGACCAGTAGTTTAGCCTCCAAAGAGCCGATAAAAAGCAGTATTAAAATAAAATTGCGCATAAAACCCTCACTACGATCCTGTAATTTATAACACCTAAGCGCATAAGGCACTTAGAAGATGAACCCAAGGCCGACACTTAAGGTGTTGTAGTCTTCAACAGTGTCATTAACGACATCTTTCATCGCATAATCGAGTTTCAGTACGACCTGTTCATGCGGAAAAAAGTTGACACCGACTGTTGTTGTCGCACTCTCTGCATCCAGGTCGGTGGTGTCGATAACCGTGTTGGCAGCATCAACAACGGTCGCTGTCGGGTTGATATAATCGTATTGAACAAAGATCGGCAGTCTGTAGGTCGTACCCACTGCTGCAAGAACGTCATACTCTACGTTGAGATAATAACCGTTCGCATCAGAGATAGAGACACCGTTTGCATTGTCGATCGCGATCTTGTCAGCATTATTGACTTTGGTGGCGGTGTACAGTCCTTTTGCTTTAATACCGGCGATCTCATACGTTGCGTGAACATCATACATCACACCGTCGACACCGGAAGGGGTGCCTTGTGTCATCGAACCGTAATAGACAGAACCGCCCACTAAAAGCCCGTTGACACCTCGATAGTCAAGACGGCCGACAAAGGCTGTGTTATTGAACGTTGACTCTTTAGATGAACCTGCACGGCCGGAACGGATCTGTTTTTGCGCGCCGGCATCAGCGTTGTTCAGCTCAAGTGCCTGGATAACACCGGCATTGTAGCTCAGCCCGGTATCTGCGAAACTACCATAGGCGATAGCACCGTTGGTATGCCATGTTGACGGAAGAAGGTACCGCTCTGTGTTGGGACGCTGAATAGTGTTGAACAGTGTCGGTTCATGGCGCAAGTTGATCAGACCCATCGGTGTCAGCACGTGACCGACTTGAACGTTGAAGGCCTGGTACATCAAGAAGTCAAGATACATAAACTCGATGATAGCTTCGCCGCTTCCGCCGTTAGCCCCGCCGTGTTCGAACTCTATCTCGGTATTCAAGATGATATTATCGCTGAACTTATAACCGATGTAGGGCACAAAACGGTAGACGTCCGCAAAGTTATCTCCATTGTCCGGGGCGGCATAGAACATCTCACCGTAGCCGCCGATAGAGAGCGGTGATGTTGCGTTATAGATCTTTGATGCGGCTGCTCCCATGCCGTTATGCGAGAAGGCCGTGTCTACAGTAGTAAAACCTACTTGTGCATTAGATGTCTCATCAACCAGTGCCTCCTGGTTGGCTTGAAGTTCGGCAACCTGTCTCTTTAGTTCAGCGATGTCTGTCGCTTCGTCAGCATAAGCAGTCGTTGTTATTAGCGTTGCCGCACTAATGGCCAGTACTATGTTTCGTGTATAGTTACACTCTCTTTTAGTATATATCATCTCTATTCCTTAATTGTAATAATCATTTTCATAATCATTTTATGCAGGAATAGTATCAAATAGGTGTATGTTTGTCAATAGTTTTGAGATTAATTATCATTATAATGAAAAATAAGATAAAGTTATTCCATTTGTGTTACCAATAGTGACAATAATAATGAGAATTGATATTATGATTTAAAGCGGTCTTTTATGTGTGATCGTAGGTTCGGTTCTAACCTAACATAAGAAGTTAGGGGTTGTATGGGCGATAAAGTATATGTGAAATAGCAGATAGTCAGCCTAGGCTAAACTATTACGGCACCAACTAAACATATCAATTTCAATGAGGGTAATTTTGTGCATAATCAAGGCAGATGTTCTTTAGCGTAGCCATAGCTACGGT
>JBDLJE010000048.1:0-19251 GCA_039714575.1 Campylobacterota bacterium
ACAAATTGAAGAAGTGTTTTGTGGTTTATTTACCGTATTTTATAACAACTGAATAGAAGATGTCAAGTTGGGGTTCCATCGGTTGCATATGAAGAGAGCAGAGCTCTCTCCAAAAGGGTGAGACTAGTCTCTGTTTCTGTTGCGATTACCGCGGTATCCACCGCCGCCGCTGTTACGGTCACGATTACCACGGTACCCACCGCCTCCGCCACCACGGTTACGGTTGCCGCGATAGCCGCCGCGACCACGGTTTCCGCCGCCGTGTCCGCCGCGCTCGAGGTTTTGAAGGATCTTCTCAAGACGTTCAGGGTTGATCCCGATCTCATTTGGCCCTTTGACCTCTTGACGGTCGATGATCATAGAGACAAGTTTGTACATGATCTGCTCTTCGTCGATATCTTCGCGAAGTGCATCAAGGATCTGATGTGCCTCGTCAAAGACTTTATGCTTTTCGATCGACTCAACGATAGAGGCGAAGTTGGCAGTCTTGATCGAAGCTTTTGATGGGATGTAAGCATGCTCCATCGTCGTACCGACCTTAGACTTAATACGCTGAAGCTCTTTGAACTCACGTGGCGTAAGAAGTGTGATCGCCATACCTTTTTGACCCGCACGACCTGTACGACCGATACGGTGAACATATGATTCAGAGTCAAAAGGGATGTGGTAGTTGAAAACGTGGCTCACGTCGTTGATGTGGATACCGCGTGCGGCAACGTCTGTTGCGACAAGGATGTCATACTGACCTGTTTTAAGACCTTTGATGACCGCTTCACGCTGACGCTGCTCCATGTCACCGTGAAGACCCTTGGCGTTGTAGCCAACACCCATAAGGACTTCAGCAACACGGTCGACCTCTTTTTTAGTACGACAGAAGACAACACACTTGGTCGTCTCTTCAGAGTCCAAAAGACGGATGATCGCATCATCACGCTCATTCTCATCGATTACGTAGTACTTCTGCTCGATATCTACATTAGTTGTCTCATCACGAGTAATAGTGATGAACTCCGGATCAACTAAAATGCGCTCTGCAAGTTTTTTGATCGGAGGCGGCATAGTTGCTGAGAAAAGAAGTGTCTGACGGTCAGACGGAAGGTATGAGAAGATCTCGTTGATGTCGTCCAGGAATCCCATGTCAAGCATCTCGTCCGCTTCGTCTAGAATAACCGTTGACGGTGCAAAGTCTTTGAGCATGTCGCGGGCAAGGATATCTTTAAGACGGCCCGGTGTCGCGATAACGACCTGTGCTCCGCGCTCGATAAGACCGATCTGACGACCGTAAGAGCTGCCGCCGTAAACAGTAACAGTACGAATACCAAGCTGTTTACCATACTTGTAAAGCTCGTCACTGACCTGGTTCGCAAGTTCACGTGTCGGTGTAATGATCAGTGCTTCAACACCGCTGTTGCCGTCCATGTTGTTAAGAACAGGAAGACCGAAAGCTGCTGTCTTACCTGTACCTGTCTGTGCCTGTGCGACAACGTCACGACCTTCTAAAACGATAGGGATCGCCATTTTCTGGATAGGACTCGGTGATTTGAAACCGGCATAACCGATAGCACGCATGATCTCTTTTTTAAGACCGAATTGATTGAATGTCTCTTCTAGCGGCAGCTCTTCTGCGATTGTTTTTTCTGTGTTTTCGTTACTCATTGTAATCTCTTTTAATGTAGGACACCTGGAAGTGCAAGCATGACTATTGCCATGGCAATTAGCTTGAATCGGGTATCTGGTAAATTATAAACTTTTAGGATTTGCCCACCTGGGCTCTCTAGAGGGTCTGGACGATAAAAGTCTCACCCTGTACTTATGACGAAAGGGTATCACTAAAAGCACAAGAACACTCTTCTTGGGACTTTAGAGGTACCCTTAAAAAGGCTCAAAAGTTTAAGTGGTGGAATTATAGCGAAATATTAACAATTACGGGAGGCAATGCAATATTTATTAAGTTTACTTTCAATGACTGCTATAATAGAGAACATTATAAGGAACCATATGCCAATCGATTATCTCTATTTTTTACTTGCTGTATTTATTATGCTAACCGCTGTTTTTCTTTTTTTATATATTCGTAACTATCTAAAAGCAAAAGAGCTGGAACTTCTATTACGTGAGAGAGATGAGAAGGTCAATGTTCTGGAAGAAGAGTTTAACGATAAACTGTTTGAGGCTAAACAGTTAGCCAGTGATTACAAATTACTGGAAGATGAAAAAAATGTCTTGGAACGAGACTATGCTGTTCTACACACCCGTCATGAAGATGCCACATCATCGCATAACGAGAAGATAAAACTTCTGGACGAAGCCAAAGAGACGCTCAAACAGCAGTTCAATCACTTGGCTAACGAGATCTTTGAGTCCAAGACCAAACGGTTTGAAGAGAGCTCGCAAGAGCGTCTGCAGCTGCTGTTGAAACCGTTCCGCGAGCAGATCACCAACTTCTCAAAACAGACGGAAGAGCGATTTGTCACGGAGAACTCGGAACGTGCCGTACTGCGTAAAGAGCTCTCTCAACTGCGTGAACTCAATGAACAGATCACTCAGGATGCTAAAAATCTGACCAATGCGCTTAAAGGCGAGAACAAGACCCAGGGCAACTGGGGAGAGATCGTTCTTGAACGGATCTTGGAAGAGTCGGGACTGCGCGAGGGGATGGAGTATGAGACGCAGGGGAGTTTCAAAGGCGAAGAGGGCAATACGCTTCGTCCGGATGTCATCATCCATCTGCCGCAGGAGAAGGACATTGTCATCGACTCCAAGGTCTCACTGGTAGCATACGAACGTTTTATGAGTGCCGAAAGTCCTGTTGAGAAGGAGGCGGCACTTAAAAACCATCTTGCATCGATCAATGCCCATATCAAAGGTTTGAGTGAGAAGAAGTATGAAAAACTTGACGGCGTCAATACGCTTGACTTTATTTTACTCTTTATGCCGATCGAAGGGGCCTTTCTACTGGCACTGGAACAGGATGGCACCTTCTTCAGCCGAGCCTATGAGAAAAACATCATGATCGTCAGTCCGTCAACACTTCTGGTGACACTGCGGACCATCGAACATATCTGGCGTACAGAGCGTCAAGAGCAGAATGCTCAAGAGATCGCCCGTCAGGCTGAAAACCTATACGATAAATTTGTCATGTTCGTTGATGATCTGAAAAAGATCGGCACGCAGATCGGCAAGACCCAAGAGAGTTATGACAATGCCTTCAATAAACTCAGTACGGGAAGAGGCAACCTTCTTAACCGAGTGGAATCCATGAAGAAACTGGGTCTGAAACCTAAAAAGAGTCTGCCGCTTTTAGGCGAAGAAGATGAAGATTAGCCTTTTGAATGAGCGTTGGACGCTGCGTCTTATCATCATCACGCCGCTTGTCGCTATCGCTATTTTGACGGTGGTCATCGCCTCTTTTTATGTCGACAAGCTCAACTACTATTTTCAGGAGAACGCGGCACGGTATCTGGATGAATATGTCACTAGCGAAAAGCGTCAGGGTGAAGAGCTGGTCAAAGATATTCATATTCTGACAAGCTACACGACAGAGCACCTTGAAGCGAGTGTCAAAAAAGAGCTTGACGAGCGCCTCAAGATCGCCCATAGAACGGCGTCGTTCATCTACGACAAATACCAGGGAAAACTTTCGGACAGGGCCGTCAAAAAGCGTATCATCGATGCTTTGAGCAGTATGAGCTGGCACGACAACAAAAACTATGTCTTTGTCACTGACTATGACGGTTTCAACGTACTTTCGGGCAGCAATGATCTCAAAAGGGTCAACCTCTCTGCCTGGCAGGATGCCGACGGCCGTGCGATCATACTCGAAGAGATACAGATAGCGCGCAAGTACGGTGAAGGTTATCTGACGACACGCTTTAGAGAGGGAGGATCAGAGCAGATACTGAAGGTGGTCGACTTTAAACACTTTAACTGGTTTTTTGGCAGCGGTATTCATCTGGATCGTGCACTGCAGCAGAAAAAAGAGGCACTGCTGCATCTTCTCAAAAAAGCGCCGAAAGATGATTCCGGTTATATTGTACTTTTTGAGAAGAAAAAACCGGTCTATTTTACGCAAGAACATGAGAAAGAGCTCCCAAAAGACTTTTTAGAGAAGATACGGCAAAACCTTGGTCAACAGAGCGGCTGGATCGAGCTGGCTGAAGAAGATGCCTATGTTTATACACAATACTATGCACCGTTTGACTGGCATATCGTCTACGGTTTTAAAAAGTCCTACTTCAGTTCGATGGTGTTGGATCAGCAGACCCGGATGAAAAAAGAGATCGACCGGGAGATAAAGTTTATTATTTTAGCCTCAGGGGTGATCGCCTTTTTGGTCGGTGTTTTGAGTTTTATCGTCTCTCGGCACATCATTGCCATTATCCAGAACTACAAGCGTGAATTGGATAACCGTGAGCTGGAGCTGCGAGAACTTAACGCCTCTTTGGAAGAGCGGGTCGCAGAAGAGGTGAACGCGCACAGAGAGAAAGAGAAGATGCTGATCCAGCAGTCCAAGATGGCGGCTATGGGAGACATGATCTCGATGATCGCCCACCAGTGGCGTCAGCCGCTTAACCAGATGTCGTATGTCCTGATGAACATCGATTCGGCGTACGAGTTCAAGGAGCTGACACCGAAGTATATGGATGAGAAGGTCAAAGAGGGGACAAAGCTTTTAGAGTATATGTCGCACACTATCGATGATTTCAAGAACTTTTTCAGACCGGACAAAGAGCGCAGTGACGAACAGATCAGCGAAGTGTTGGAAGAGACCGTCTCGCTGGTTAAAAAGTCGCTGGACTCTCATAAGATCGTTTTAGAGATGAACATAGAGAGCGATGCAAGGCTGATGATCTACCGTAATGAGCTGCTGCAGGTCTTTTTAAATCTTATAACCAATGCTAAAGACGCTTTGGTCTTTGGCGACGTCAGTGAACCGCAGATCATGATCGCGGTTACTGAAGATGCAAACAGCGTTTTTGTCACGGTCTGTGACAACGGCGGCGGCGTGGACGAAGCGATCCAGGAGAAGATCTTTGAACCTTACTTCTCTACAAAAGGTGAAAAGAGCGGCACCGGTCTTGGCCTCTACATGGTCAAGACCATCGTTGAGGGGCATTTAAACGGAGAGATCAGTATGTTTAATAGTGAGGAAGGCGCCTGTTTTACTATTGAACTGAAAAAATAGTCTTGTAGGCTAAAGAGTGTGGTCGATCACAGAGTCTTCTTGGTTGTTCTGTACTTTCCGTTCATACCGTTCGCCAAACCTAAGCAGAAAATAGACCCGTGCGGTGATCCCTTTGTTGGTACCGCCAAGGGCAGTATAGTAGGTAGTAGTGCCTGTAGTGACACCGTCATATGTTTGGTAGTCCTCACCGCCGATCATCGATACGCCATGATAGTCAACATCTGCAGCAAGCGAGACCTTTGGTCCCAAGTGCACATTGAAACCTGTGGCAATACCAAGCCCGACGCCATAACTGTTCTGACTTTGGATGTTGGACGAACTTGAGACATGCTGGTATTGGAAATTCAGACGAGGTCCTGCCCAGAACCGAACATACCTGGAGTGGTAGATACTAAAGCCGAAGGTGTTGACAATGTTGTATTTGTGCTTGGAGACACTGCTGGAGTAGAGACGGGAACTCTCTTCAAGGTCGGCCAGAGTATACTCAAGGTTCAGACGGTAGCTGAAGTCACGGTCTTTGCCGATGTTGGTGTCAAAAACAAACCCTAACCCGCTGTTTGGCTTATATTCATAAGTCGTCTTCTCAAGGTTGACATTGCTGTAACTGATACGTTCGGTCTCCGTAATGTTAAACGGAATGGTAATACCCATACCGGCAGCCTGAGCGAGAAGGGGCAGAAACATACCGACAGCAAGAAGAGTGGCTCTAGACATTTATTCTATTTTTTCCCGGCTGTTTTTTCTGTACCGTCAGGGTTTTTTCCTGCAACGACATTTTTCATACGCCCAAGATAAGCGGGATCACGGTACATACGTTTCAGTGTACTGTCGAACATGTTGATGTAACGTGTGTATGTGTTGCTGATATTAACATCGTTATAGCCGAGGTTTTTACTGTCGACATAAGAGAAGGTGTAGTCCTTTGCACTGTTTTGGACATCATAGGTGATGCTTGAGTGCAGTTTGACCTCTTTTGTCTGTTTATCCGTATATTTACGGTCATATTTGATACGGGCATTGTTTTTGCCGTCATCACTAAGTATCTGGTACTTCTTGTACTTGGCAAGCAGTACAATGTTCTCATGCAGATCTTTTTCACTCTGAGCTGCCGGTGCAGGCTTGTTAACAGGTGTTGCAGGGACGACTTTTGGCGCGCGGCTGCCGCCGCAGGCAGAGAAGAATATGATGGCTGTAAGTATGATGAATGACTGTACATATTTCATGGAGTTATCCTTTGTGTGTTTGAAATATTGTAGCACAATAATATTGTAAATAACAGTCTGACAGAAGATAATAAATTGAAAATTATGAAGTGATTAGAGGTAGATAATGGTAGTTAAGAGATGGCCTAAAGGCCACTCTTCATTATAGACTATTGTCGATAACAGCTTTTTCTTGTTGTGGTTGGAAAGTCTCACCAAATCTGAACAGTACATAAAAACGTGCAGTTACACCTTTATTTGTACCTGTGTAATCTTCACTATAAGAAGTCCCAAAGATATTAGAGTAATCCTCTGTACCTGCGATACTTGCAATATGATAGTCCAGATCAGCAGCTAAAGAGACTGTGCGACCTAGATTGACATTTACACCTAATGCTCCCGCAACACCTAAACCAAAACTGTATAGGTCGACAGTTTCGGTAGAAGAAGTATATTCTCCATTCTCAAATTGGATATTGATACGTGGACCGACCCATAGACGGACCATTTTAGTACGAAGAACACCAAAACCAAAGGTGTTTACAATGTTGAATCTATTGTTTGTCAAAGTACCGCTAAGCTCTCGTCCGTTAAGTGTATCGAGCTCTGCACTGGTATATTCAAGACCTAAACGGTAGTTGAAAAGCTTGTCTTTACCGATATTTGAGTCAAATGCGATACCAAAACCGGCACCCGGCTTATACTCAAAGTCAGATGATCCGCCAAAATCATAGTCGATAGTCTCGGTCTCTGTTATAGTAACTGGGATATAAACACCCATACCTGCTGCACTTACTACCATAGGCATCGCCAGTAAAAGGGATAACGCCAGTTTTTTGAATGTATTCATTTTCACTCCTGTAATGATTTATAACACTATACAATAGTATTAATAAGATTCAATTAAAACTTTACGTTTTTCATTGTACTCTTTTTCTGTGATGAGACCGTCTTCATAAAGTTTTTTTATCTTGACCAGTTTTGTACGGACGTCCTCTTCCTGTTCAGCCGGGGCAGCATCTGTTCCAGTGGAGGAGGCAGCAGTCTGTGCAGCGAAGTTGCCCGCTTTTAGATTACGGATGATATTTGCTTGCAGTGCTTTGATGAGGCTGTTGTAGGTTGGATGGATACTTCTGCCTCTGTAGCGCATACGTTCAGAATCAGCGTAGTTGATGGTATAGAAGGTCGGCGCGTACTTTATCGCAACTCTTGCCATATAGTTGGAGTGGCGGTAGGTGGCACTCATCTGACCTTCACCTTCCGGTGTGACAAGCCAACTTTGCTCTTGTGCAGCATTTACAATGGCGCTTTTCATCTGTTCGTTGCTCACTTTTAGACTTCTGATCGGCTGGTCGATGTTTAAAATGGCGTCTGCATAAAGTGTGCTGGCAATGAGACTGAACATAAACAGTAGTACGAGAGATTTACGTTTCACGATTTTTCCTTATTCGGCACCTTGGTGCCCTTTTGTTTTTATATGTGCAAGTGTATGAAAAAATGCCTTAAGAGATGCCTTGAGCTAAGCCGTGTAAGAGTTTAGACGATATCCGACACCGGAGACATTTTCTACTGTATCGTCCGGCAGTTTTTTTCGCAGACCGCGGACCAGTGAACGGATGGCGTCCTGACTCATGCCTTCATAGGGCCAGATGGCATCTTCGATCTCCTGGTAGGTGAGGGTCCGGCTGATGTGGTGGGCTAAAAGGTCCATAAAGAGGAGCTCGTTCTTTGTCAGCTTGATCTGCTCGTCACCACACTCTACAAGCTGGCTGTAAGCATTATAGGCACACTCCTGAGAGAGCTGAACAGAGAACTTTCTCTCGTCTTTGATCTTCTCGACCGACTGGCTGAGCGCACCTTGCAGTTTCTCTTTAGTGATGGGTTTGACAAGGTATTTGACCAGGTTAAGCTCTACCGCTTTCATCAGGTAGTCCGTGTCGGTATACGCTGTTGCGACGATGATCTGCACATCCTGGTCTTTAGAACGGATGTAACGTGCCATGTCGAGACCGTTTAGACGCGGCATGCTGATGTCGGTGATGATGATGTCGGGTCTCTCGTCTGCCCAGACTTTAATAGCCTCTTTACCGTCGCTTGCTTCCAAGACCTCTTTTGCAATGCGCTTTAAGTATTCGACCGCATTGCGGCGTACATCGTCTTCATCTTCGACATAGAGGATCCTGAGATCTTGCAATAACTTTTTTTGCATCTTTGCTCCTTGCAGATAGGTCAAATGTATCACAGTGGCAAAGACACTGTTGATACCATTTTACTCTAAAAAATATAAACGCTGTTAACATAAGTTGTTATATCATTAGAGCATGAAAAAACAGAAACAATTAATGACACAGTTCCTTTATGAGAAGGTGTGGACAAAGGTCTCCGACCAAGAGGCGATCCGTCTGATCGATGATGAGATGAAGATGGGCGATGGCAAAGGGACACTGGAGTACATCAAAAGCGCCGGAGCGAATGGCAAGGTCATCACCATAGGCGAGTGCCGATTCAAATTAGAGAGAAAAGTGTGACAAGGGCTTTTATCCGTTATGCTTTGCTCAGTATTGCAAACTTCGTACTTTTCTATTTTCTCTTTAAATTCCGTCTGCATTTACAACCGGTCTGGGCTTATATCGCAACTATCAATGCTGTCGGTTTTGCTATGTACGCACTTGATAAATTCCTTGCCAAGCGAAGCTGGCTCAGAGTACCGGAAAGCCTGCTGCACCTTCTGGCATTTGCCGGGGCGACACCCGCTGCCATTCTTGCACAACAGCTCTTTTGGCACAAGACGACCAAACGCCGTTTTCAGGTAATGTTCTGGTTGATAGCTTTAGTACAGGTCGCCCTTGTCTATGTTGTCATGTATACGGACCTTTTACAGACCGTTTTTTAGATGGTGTTCTAAAGCTTTTTCCCACACTTCATAGGCTTTTGGTGTCAAGTGCACACCATCGCTTGTAAGCTCTTTTCTTATTCCGCCGTTTTTATCGACCATAGAGCTGTAGAGGTTGCCAAAGACAAACCCTCTCTCTTTACTCTCTTTTTTAAGAAAGTGGTTCAAAACGATGACCTTTTCGTTGATCGTATACGTCTGTGCCATCATCTGTACGGGCAGAAGAGAGAGGATGATAACGGTGTCGACAGTCCCTATCTTCTCAAAGATCTTCTGATAGTTCTTCTTCATGGTCTCAACATCCTGACCTTGCAGCAGGTCATTGATCCCTATCATCAAGACAAGGGTCCTGGGTCTCTTTTCCAAGGTGTAGTGGAGGCGGTAGAGCAGACCGTCCGTAGTGTCGCCGGCGATACCGGCGTTGTGATGCTTGCCAAAGTCAGCCCAGTTATGAAAGTCGGTGAGGCTGTCACCTAAAAAGATAAGGTCAGCTTGTTTTGTCATTGAAAAATCTTTTAGTTTGGATTGATAGTAGGGGTAAGTGATCGGAGTATCAGCCCAGAGGAGAAGGCTGAGAAACAGAAAAACAGCCAGTTTAGAGATGACGGATCTTTACCGTAGAGTTAAGCAGCCAGCCGGTGATCGCCATTAATATAACAGTGATTAAAGCAGGGTAGATATAGAGACCGCCTAAGAAGACAAGCCATAAGACGATGGCGCCCATCGGAGTAGGAAGTCCTGTAAAGTACTTTTCGACCTCACCCTCTTCGGCATTGATGTTGAACTGGATAAGACGGCGAAGCCCGCTGATGATGTAATACAGTGAGACCCCTGCACCCAGCATAAACGTAAACGATGAGACCTCGGGCTGGTTGATAATAGAGATAAAGATAATAAAGACCGGGGTCAAGACAAACGACAAGAAGTCGGCATACGAGTCGAGTTGAATACCGAATTCGTTTGAGAGACCGTATTTACGCGCCATCTTTCCATCAAAGATATCAAACCCGCCGCCTATCCATAAAAAGACAACTGCCCAGACGTAGTTACCTTGTGTCGCAAGATACATTGCGATAAGCCCGCTTGCCAAGTTGCCAAAGGTAAACATGTTAGCCATATTGAAGTGGCTGTCGGCACGGTAGAGAAAATTCATTGATATCCTTAGTTTTATTAACACGATTATAGCAAAAAGCAGATGACACAAAAATATAAATTATCCAAATCTAAATGATAATTAATATTATTATTAGTATAACTGTGACAAAATATGTTTATAAATCAAACTTATAAGGAAAATAGAGCATGAAGATTTTAACTATGATATCTCTTTTAACGCTCTCTCTTTTAGCGCAAGAGGAGATGGTTACCAAAAAAATAGAAGGCGGATTGATCCACACAAAACAGGAAGGGCGCTATACAGTCGTGTTAGAACTTCCGGAAAAAGCAGATGGGTTTGATCAGGCTTTTGACTATGCAAAACCGTTTGCGACCTTTCGTCTGGCCAATGTCAGAACGCAGCAGGATGCTTTAGAAACTTATAATATAGACGAAG
Organism: Campylobacterota bacterium; assembly: GCA_039714575.1. Lineage (GTDB taxonomy): Bacteria > Campylobacterota > Campylobacteria > Campylobacterales > Sulfurimonadaceae > Sulfonitrofixus. Next base: position 10,833 of record JBDLJE010000048.1, read on the forward strand.
AGAAGAGGTCCGGCACCTCTTTTGGAGGCATCTTCGGCTTTGACACTGCTTCGATTTACGGCACATATCTCCATCTGGGGGCCTATGTCTCACAAAAGATCCACTCCCTCACTCCTAGTGATCCAACAAAACGGAACACGGAGCTTTTTGACAGCAACGGTGACGCATTTGTCTATATAGGCGAAGCGAGTCTGCAGTATGAAAACGAAGTGCTGCAGGTGAAAGCGGGCCGTATCCGTATTGAGACCCCTTTTGCGGACAGTGACGACATCCGTATGGCACCCAACAGTTTTGAAGGGGCATGGGGCAATCTTAATGTTGGCGAGAGTTGGCAGGCGGAAGCCTACTTCTTAACACGCTGGGCGGGCACTGACTCAGGTGATGATCAAAACGTCTTTAAACCCTTTGTCGAAGGTGGTTACGGTCTGGCAGGGGGTGCATTGACCTACATGCTTAACGATGACAACGCGCTCTCACTTTGGTACTACAATGTAGACAAAGAGAGCGATATTGTCTATGCCGAAGGTACCGGGGAGTTCTATTTAAGTAAAGATCTTCATATGGAGTGGGGAGTGCAAGGTGCGCATATTAGTGAACGTTCAAACTCCGGTATTGCAGGGGATGTCGTCGGTGCGATGGCGATCGCAGATTATGATCTTATCTATCTGGGTGCAGCTTACAACTATGTCTTTGCAGAGAACGGCAAGACCATTACGGACGGTTTTGGCGGCGGACCTTTCTATACCTCTCTGGATGAACAGACCATCGGTGCTGTCTCTGCACTCTCCCCGGGTGAGGACCTGGGTGTCTACCGTGTTGCTTTGGGATTTGACTTTAGTTCCCTGGGTGCCGATCGTTTGAACCTGGAGTTCGTCCATGGGCATTTTATTTTGGAAAATTCACCCGCTGAGGTTGAAGAGAGTGATGTGGTACTGACCTATGCCATTACGGATCGTTGGTACCTTGAGAGTATCTACAGTGACATCAACATGATGAATATTGATTACAGTGACCCTGATAATCAGGGTATTCGGGACTTTAGACGCTTGGTAACGCGATTAGATTACAGTTTTTAACCGATATTAATTTGATTTTTATTATCATTACAGGAATATAAAATAAATGATTACTATGAATACTTTAACTGACTGCCCGAGAGGGTGTGAAACGACGATTATAAAACTCCATGCAAGTGGGCCTTTGAAACAGAGATTGGTGTCGTTTGGCATTATGAAAGGGGCTAAGGTCACCTTGCTCGAATATGCACCCCGTAAAAGCACGGTAGAGGTGAAAGTGGGCAAGATGCGTCTTGCGCTGCGTAAAGAAGAGGCCGATATGATCGAGGTTGAAAATGCAGCAAAATAGTGCGCCCACCTGTCCGGTAACGGCACAGCATATTAAGATCGCTCTTGTCGGTCAGCCTAACGTGGGCAAGAGTATGCTGGTCAACTCTATCTCGAATGCCCATCTGCATGTAGGTAACTTCACGGGTGTGACAGTTGAAAAGACCGAGGTGCTGTTCGACTATAAAGGTTACCACTTTACGGTTGTCGACCTTCCCGGTACGTACGCTTTTACCAACTATACGATCGAAGAGCGCGTGACGCATGACTTTTTGTGCAACGAAGAGTATGACCTTGTTATCAATGTTGCAGACTCTACCAACCTGGAGAAGAACCTGCAGTTGACGGCAGAGTTGATGACCATGAGTAAAAAGATGGTCCTGGCTCTGAACATGAGCGACGAAGCGCAAAAAGAGGGCATTGTAATCGATGCTCCGTACCTGTCTCAGCTTTTGGACCTTCCTGCCGTCTCTGTCTCGGCTGTCTCTAAAGAGGGGCTTGACGAACTTATTGATGCGGTCATAGCAGTGCATGAAGCGCCTGCCGTCGAACCGAAACTGATCTTTTCCGAAGCGGTAGAGGAGGAGATAACAAACATTCAAGGCTATCTTGACCGTCACCGTTTCAAAGCGGCGATCTCAAACCGCAACATTGCGGTCAACCTGCTTCAAAATGAGAAGAAGACCTATCGTGTGCTTCACGACAACCCGCTCTGGACAGAGCTGCAGCCGATGCTGATCGAAGCCGACAAACACATCGAGATCCACCACGACAGCGAAGACATCAAAGAGATCTTTGCCGAAGAGTATGCCGCTTTTAACCGCGGTATCATCACCGAGGTCGTAAAAGAGAAGAAGCAGACCATTAAAGAGCGGACCATAACGGAGCGCATTGACAATGTGTTGATCCACCCGCTGTTCGGTATACCGATCTTTCTCTTTTTCATGTGGTCGCTTTTCCAGCTCACTTTTGAGATAGGTTCTATTCCGATGGAGTGGATCGATGCCTTTTTCGGCTGGTTCGGCGACCTTGTCGGTAAGACGATCGTCCATGAGGCGACACGTTCATTGATCGTTGACGGTCTTATTGCCGGTGTGGGTGCTGTTGTGATGTTTGTTCCCAACATCGTTATCCTGTTTATCGGTATCGCTCTGTTGGAGTCGACGGGGTACATGTCGCGTGTTGCCTTTTTACTGGATGGTTTTTTCCACAAATTCGGTCTGCACGGACAGTCGTTTATCCCCCTTGTAACCGGTTTTGGTTGTTCTATTCCTGCCTATATGTCGGCACGTATCTTAAAAAATGACCGTGACCGCCTCTTGACACTTTTTATCATCGGGTTTATGAGCTGTGGTGCCAGACTGCCGGTCTATGTCCTTTTTGCAGGGGCTTTTTTCTCAGAGAGTGCCGCAGGCAACATCCTTTTTGCCATCTACATCACCGGTGCGGTCATTGGCCTCTTCGCGGCGAAGATCTTGAAGATGACCGCCTTTAAAGGGGCGGATGAGCCTTTTGTCATGGAGATGCCGAAGTACCGTCTGCCGTCATTTAAACTGATCTGGCACACGGTGATGACCAAGACCTGGATGTACCTTAAAAAAGCGGGTACGTTTATTGCCGCTGCGACTATTCTTGTATGGTTTTTAAGCAACTATCCGCACAGTGAGGAGCTTGAAAGTACGTACACTGTTCAGGTAGAACAGGTGCAGACGGCTGAAGAGAAGGCCTTGCTGGCTAACAAACTGCAAGAGCAGCGGCTCGAACAGAGTTACCTTGGACGTATCGGTAAGTTTATGGAACCGGCCTTTGAACCGCTCGGTTTTGACTGGAAGATGACAGTGGCACTCCAGACCGGTCTGGCCGCCAAAGAGGTCGTGGTCTCGACACTGGGTGTTCTGTACGCTATCGGTGATGATGTGGATGAATCTGACAAGTCACTTATTACGGCCATCAGTAAGAACATCCCGTTCGCCTCAGGCATCGCCTTTATCGTCTTTGTCATGATCTACCTGCCGTGTCTGGCGGCCTCGATCGTCTTTACCCGTGAAGCCGGGCATATCAAATATTTCGCCTATCTGTTTATCTTTACGACGATAACGGCGTACGTGCTCTCATTTATCGCCTACAGAGTAACACTGCTGATCACCTGATACTGTTACGCAGATCTTTGATCGCTGCCTTCTCTATATTGAGCAGCAGTGACTCTTCTATCATCGCTTTAACACGCTTGTTGTCTACATCTGCCACAGATGAGAACTCCATAAACCGTACGATCTTAGAGTCACCCGTCAACTCTTTAAACTGCTTGTTCAGTCTACCACCGTTGGCAAAACTCAGCCGAACTTTTTCTTTGCGCACACGTAAAAAACAGATAGCACTATACTGGTCGTAATAACTGGTCTGCTTCGCATTTTTCTTCTCTTTGAGTGTATCAAAAGAGAGGATCATGTCACGCAGGTGTAGAAAGAGTCCACTTTGTTCTGATCTTATATCTAAATCAAATTGCATACACACATTGTACACCCATTTATTGGAGTTGAGACCTCCGCTGGGAATATCAGGTCTGTTCAGAGGTCTCAATTATCTAAGTATTAGTCATATTGGGCTAGAATCGTCTTATGATAAAAATATTAATGATAGAAGATGATCTCGAATTAGCGGAGATCCTAACCGAATTTTTAGAACAGCTAAAACAAGAAGAGATCAAAGTCGAGACGGAAGATGACCCTTTTAAGGCTCTGAGCATCTTGAAGCTCAAAGAGTTTGACCTTGTTATCCTGGACCTTACACTGCCCGGCATGGACGGTCTGGAAGTCTGCGAAGAGATCCGTAAACGTCAGAACATCCCTATTATTATCTCATCGGCACGTTCAGACGTAACCGACAAAGTGACGGCGCTTGAACTGGGTGCGGACGACTACCTGCCAAAGCCGTACGACCCGCGTGAACTGGAAGCACGTATCTACTCTGTGCTGCGCCGTTATGAAGCAAAAGCTGCCGAGGCAGCAGAGCAGAGCAGCAGTAGCTTTAAACTCGATGAAGCAGCGATGCAGATCTCTTACAAAAGCCGTCCGCTTGACCTGACCAACGCCGAGTACGGCATTTTGGCCTACATGATCAAAAAAGAGGGTATGGTGGTCTCGCGCGAAGACATTATCCATAATGTTGCCGCGATCAACGAGGACTCCTCGAACAAAAGTATCGATGTCATGGTCGGGCGTATCCGTACCAAGCTGGGAGACAAGTCCCTTATAGAGTCGGTGCGCGGCATCGGTTACAAGCTTATGAAATAACGGAAGATATCTGAAACTTATGATATCTGCTCAAAGGTGCTGATGTGGGTCGACATGCTGTTTTACTAACGGTTCTCTTTGCCCTTGTGGTAACCCTTTTCAGTGTCAGTTATATCTTTTTGGAGTTTTATAAACTCAACCGTGAACAGTACATCAACAACACCTTTTTAAAATACACCGTTATCAGCCGTATCTACCGTGAGCATGTGCAAAAACGCACCTCTGTAACGATGCTCGAAGCCAATCTTGCACTATATAATCTCTACACTGTGGCAGACGCTGAAACGATCGCTGAAGATGCAAAGATATTAAAAAGTGAAAACTTTCAAGCGATGGATGATGCAAGCCATTTTCAAACGTTGACCGGTTTTGTAAAACCGCGTTTTGTCGAGATACGTATCTCGATGCTGCAGTATAAAGGTGTTATCTACTTTTTGCTGCAGGGGCCTAACAGCGGTGTCTTGCTGCTTGATGAGAAGATCAAGCCTTATCGGGCATGGAACATGCTCTATGCTTACCTGGTCATTATCTCAAGTATTACCATCTCGTATATCCTGGTCTTTATGCGTCTTAGACCGCTGCGTAAACTGCGAAAGAAGATCCGCGATTTTGGTGCGGGTGAGATGCAGACCTCTTTTAAGATGCGGGGAGAAGATGAGATCTCGGTCATCTCAAACGAACTTGAAAACACCCGTCAGAAGATCCGTAACCTTATCGAGTCGCGCACGCTGTTTATGCGAAACATCATGCATGAGCTTAAGACACCGATCGCCAAAGGACGAATCTCTGCCGAGATGCTTGAGAGCGGCAAACAAAAAGAGCGTTTCAATCGCATCTTTTTACGTATGGAGAGCCTTATCAATGAGTTTGCCATGGTCGAAGAGATCTCTACCGGTTTTAGTCATGCACAGAGTATGGAGTACCGTCTCATCGACCTTATCGACGGTGCGATCGACCTTGCAATGGTTGAAGAAGAGAGTGTAAGCCAGGATGTTGATGCTACACTGAGAGTGATGGCTGACTTTAACCTTTTCTCAACAGCCATTAAAAACATGATCGACAATGCGATGAAATATTCACCTGACAGACATATCGATATCTCCACGCATGAGGGTGAGATCTGGTTTGAGAGCAGAGGCGAACGTCTAAAACATCCACTCTCTTACTATGTGCAGCCTTTTACAAAAGATGAAAACTCACGAGACAGTTTCGGCCTGGGGCTCTATCTTGTAGATGCTATTTTGAATGCGCATGACATGGTCTTGGCATATGAGTACACAGAAGGTGTAAACAGGTTTATCTTTGAACCGATAAAAAAGTAAAAGGTTTACTTTTAAGAAAAGCATCACTGTCTTTTTTAGTACTTATGCTACGGATTTGAACGATTTGGCAAAAGCGTAGGCGATCATGGCCAATATGATGACGGCAACGACTTCATAACCGATCATCCAGATGACAAAAAACGAGCTTATCTTGAAGTTAAGGAAGTGGCTGAAACTGGCTTGTGCAACAAAGAGATATAAAAATGCGAGACCGGCAAGGTAGGGTATGGTGAGAAAATAGATGCCGAACATAAAGGCTTCATAGCCTTCAGGAGCGATGACAAAGGCTTTGATATCGATCTCTTTTTGGGCAAAAGAGGCCTCTGTGCGTCGTTTGGTATTGCGTTTTTGAAAACTTTTCGATGCAGATAAATTGCTTTTGACGCGTATGGGTTCGTTATTATTGCTCATTTTCTACCTGTTTTATTGTTTTTAAGGCTGTAGATTCGCCAAAGGTAGACGATTATAACATAAATAATTATCGAACCTGCGAGACAGGGTTAAATGTTATAATGCATCTATGAAAAAAAGTAAACATATTTTAGTCACCAATGATGACGGGTACGAGTCTGCTGCACTGCATGCTCTTGTAGATGAGTTGCGCAAGATCGCCAGAGTAACAGTCGTAGCGCCTGCCAATGAAAAGTCAGCCTGTGGGCATTCGCTCACCTTGTCGCATCCGCTTAATTTTGTCAGTGTTGATGATGACTTTTACAAACTCGACGACGGTACGCCGAGCGACTGTATCTACCTGGCGCTGCATTCGATGTTTGAAGAGAACAGACCCGACCTTGTTGTAAGCGGCATCAACAAAGGCTCGAACATGGGCGAGGACATCACCTACTCAGGTACTGCTGCCGGTGCGATGGAAGCGGTGCTTCAAGGTGTTCCTGCCATCGCCGTCTCTCAGGTACTGGATTTTTCGCAGCCTGAACCCGGTTATGAGCTGGCAGCAAAAATGACAGCTGCTTTAGTCACCAAGATCTTTGATGATAAATTCCCTCTTCCTGAACGTGAGTTTTTAAACATCAACGTTCCCCACTCTGTTGACGAGGCCGAGCTGAAAGCGACCTATGCCGGTTACCGCTGTTACGGCAACGACGCCCACCTTCACCGAAACCCCCGTGGGATGGAGTACTACTGGCTGGGTCTGCACCCTCTGGACTTCCGACCTAGAGAGGGTAAGACGATGCTTTCAGATTTTGAGGCCATCGAAGCGGGTTGCATCTCTGTCACTCCGATACAGCTTGACTTGAGTGCCTACAAGTCGATGAAACAACTGGAAAACTGGCTGTGAGGTTCGAGCGAAGCCGCATGCTTTTCGGCGATGACTTCGCTGAGATCGAAAAAGCAAAAATACTGCTGCTGGGCGTCGGCGGTGTCGGCTCATACTGCCTTGACTGTCTCTACCGTACCGGTGTCAGAGACATAACGATCATCGACTTCGATACGTACGATGAGAGCAACCAGAACCGTCAGATGTGGTCGGAACACCACTGCGGCGAGTCCAAGGTCCTGAGTCTCAAAGAGCACTACCCGGAGATCATTGCCATAGAGAAACGGATCGATGCAGACTGGGTCAATACGTTCGACTTTGAACCTTATGACCTTGTTCTAGACGCTATTGACGACACCCAGGCCAAACTTGCCCTTGCGCAGAAGTGTTACAAGAAGCTCATCTCGGCAACCGGGTCGGCAAAGCGCCTTGACCCCACCAAGATAGAGGTCGCGACCATCTGGAAAACACACGGTGACCGTTTTGCGTCGAAGATCCGTTATGAGTTGAAAAAACGTCGTTTTACCAAGAAATACCCGGTCATCTTCAGCTCTGAACCGCCTCATGTCAAGGTGAAAGGCAGTTTTATGGCGGTGACGGCTGCTTTTGGTCTGACCATGTGCTCTGTTGCCATCAAAAAACTGACTGAGAAGTAATGGCTGTCCGTGCTCCCGCTTTTAAAGAAGGTCTTGAATGGTTGAACAGTGAGCCTCTGCTTATCTCTGAACTGCGAGGCCGCTACATACTCCTGGACTTTTTTACCTTCGGCTGTATTAACTGTCTTAACAACCTTCAGACTGTCAAGAAATTGCATGAACGTTACGGCAGAGAACTTACTGTTATCGGTATACATACCGGAAAATTTACGTACGAGAAAGAGCTGAAAGTACTGCAAGAGGCACTTCTGCGTCAGGGCATTGCGTTCGCTGTCGTCAATGATCCTCAACACCATATCGCAGATGCCTACGCCGCAAAAGGGTGGCCGACGACGATCTTGGTCGACAACAGAGGTTACGTCGCCCATCATGCCAGTGGTGAACAGAGCCTTATGGAGTGGAGTGGGCGTCTAAGCTCTTGCGGATTGGCTGCAAGGTCAGGCGCAACAACTGAAAATAAGAGAGAAAAGAGCTTGAGGTTTCCTCAAAAAGTCTTGACAACGCCTGATTTTTTAGCGGTTGCCAATAC
>JBDLJE010000049.1:0-18772 GCA_039714575.1 Campylobacterota bacterium
ACATGGTGATATTCAGCATATACAGCTGTCTGTAAAAAAGCTAAAAAAGTAAAAAAATAAAGACCTATAACATTTGTTTTATTCATAACAAAACTCCAAATATCAAGAACGTGAAAAAGCTATATGCGTACAATATAACACCTCATTGTATTATATTATAGTGTATATTTTTATTAAAATCTTCTAAAGAAATATAATTTTTTATAATACAAGGTTCTAAATAAACCTGACTGATTTATAGGTCTATCCGTTAGTATCTATATTATTATGGTATAATTATTTTTAATCCACAACTACAGTATTATATGATTAGAACATATTGTAATTAAATTTTTGAGGAAAATATTTATCATGAAAAGAAGTGTGCAGATTACATTTTTATTATTGATTTCAGTATTTCTGATAGTAAAAGCGGACAGTATCGTCGGCTCCAAGCACGACCTGAGCGTCACCAACTTTTACGGTCCCGATACGGAAGCAAGTACGGAGATATGTGTATTTTGTCACACCCCGCATAGCAGTAATGCGGCTCTTGACCTTGTATGGAATAGAAATGTGACAGATGCAACTGTATTTACCATGTATAATGGATTGAACGGAACCCCGAACAACCCTTCAATGCTCTGTTTAAGTTGTCATGACGGTGTAAGCGTAGAAGGTGACATCAGTGCTGTAGACTCTTTTGATGCCCATAATGTCATTAACAGCCCGGACTCAGGTCTTGCGGACAACCCAGCGTCTTCAAACTGTAACGCATGCCACTTCAGTGGAGACATCTATCCTGACTCATCTTGGAGAGTTGGGCCAAACCTTACCAATGATCATCCCGTTTCCATCTCATACGCAGATGCGCAAGCTGCAGGTGTAACACAACTTGAAGCATTTCCGACAGGAGGTGTAAAACTGTTTGATGGAATGGTCGAGTGCCCATCATGTCATGATGTCCATAATCCGGTTAACGGTACTTTTTTACGAATCAACAACACAAATAGCAACCTGTGTGCAGCATGCCATATAAAATAAGCCTTCGGTAAACCGGTCTCTCCATCAATATGTTGCGTAGTGAACTTTTACTTAGTCATTTCCTCGATGCCGTCGATGACCTCTTGAATGATCCAGTCGGGCGTTGAAGCCCCTGCACTGATACCACAAAGTTTTTTACCTTTAAACCAGGAAGCGTCCAGATCATCTGCACCTTCTATATGGTAAGAGTCTTTATGCAGATCTTCAAGAGCGATACTTTGCAGCTGCTTGGTGTTCGATGAGTTCATTCCGCCGATGATGATCATAACATCCGCCTCTTTGGCAAGCTTTCTAACGGCATCCTGGTTTTCAAAGGTCGCATTGCAGATCGTGTTGAAAACACGTACCTCTTTATGCCGAGGGATAAGATAGTCACAGATCTCAAGATACTCTTCTGCTTTACGCGTTGTCTGTGCAACAACCGCTATCTTCTCCCTCAGATGAAGGCTTTCAAGTTCTTCAACGCAGGTAACAACATGTGCACCGTGGGTCGCGTAGCTTTTTACACCCTTGATCTCAGGATGTTTTTCATCACCGAAAATGACGATATCATAACCCGCTTCACTCATCTCTTCACAGATCTGCTGCGGCTTGGTCACATAAGGACAAGTCGCATCGACAACATCTACTTGTCGTGTGTAGAGTTCGGCAAGTTCATTTTTTGGGATACCGTGTGTACGGATAACCGCCTTGTCCCCGGTCTGAAAATCATCAAGATTGTCACTCAGTGCTACCTGAAAGTCTGTGCTCAAGCGCTCGATCTCTTTGTTGTTGTGGATAAGCGGTCCATAGGTCGCTGAGTTCGTGTTCTCTTCTGCGATCTTAATGGCACGTTTGACACCAAAACAGAAACCGTAGTTCTCAGCTAATTTGATCTTCATAGTTCGATATCAGTAATTTGGCTTAACAGCTCAAAAAAGTTTGGAAAGGAGGTGTTGATACAGTCCAGATCACTTACTTCCATTCCACAGCGAAGACCCGCAATGATAAAGCTCATCGCAATTCGGTGGTCACCAAAGCTGTCAACCTTAGCCGGTGTCAGTCTGCCGCCGGTAACCGCGTAACCGTCTTCGAACTCTTCGACCTCGATCCTGCAGGCTTTTAAGTTGTCCACAACCGTAGAGATACGGTCGCTCTCTTTAACACGTAGCTCTTCTGCATTGGCGACAACACTTCTGCCTTCAGCACAGGCCATAGCGATAGAGAGAACGGGAAGTTCATCGATCAGCCATGAGATGTTGTCATCTACCGTGATCGCTTTCAGCGGCGCTTGTCTGATCGTAATATCACCGATAGGCTCATATACATCTTCTTTAAGATCATAACTGATCTCTGCACCCATTCGCTCCAGAGCTTTAAAGGCTTCGATACGTGTCGGATTAAAGGTCACACCTTCCAAAACAACTTCAGATCCCGGTGTTATAGCTGCTGCAACAGCGAAGAAAAAAGCTGATGAGGGGTCGGCCGGAACACGTATCTTAAGTGGTGACAACAGCTTCGTCATCGGCTTGATCGTTGTAGTCAAGCCCTCAACAGAGATGTCGGCACCCATCCCTTTTAACATACGTTCCGTATGGTCGCGGCTGAGTTCAGGTTCTTTGTACGTACAGGTACCGTCGGCTCTAAGCGCAGCTAAGATCATCGCTGACTTGACCTGCGCCGAAGCGATCTTGCTCTCATAGTCGAAAGCTTGCAGTGAAGCTCCGCGAATACTAAGCGGTGCAAGATCACCTTCGTTGCGTCCGTCAAGCTTGGCACCGATACTCCGCAATGGTGACGTTACACGTTTCATCGGACGGCGTTTCAGATATTCGTCACCCGTTAAGACAAAGTGCCCTTCAGCAGACGCTAAAAGACCGCAGAAAAGGCGCATTCCCGTACCGGAGTTACCACAGTCCAAAATGTCGTTACTCTCTTGAATACCTTCAGAAGAGATACGGATAACACTGCCCTCATCCACGACTTTTGCGCCCAGTTTCTCAACGATACGCAGTGAGTTCATGGTGTCTTCCGCACGCAAGAAGTTCTCAACAACACTCTCGCCCTTGGCAAGCATGGAGAACATGGCACAGCGGTGCGAGATAGACTTGTCAGCCGCAATGGCATCGGTTCTGAAACTAAAAGCAGTTGAGCGAGGCGCGACCTTGACCAGACTCATCGCAGTGTCAACCCCAGTTCTGACTCAAGTGCACTCAGTACTGAGCTCATTGCAGACGTGATGTCCTCTTCTTCGAGTGTTTTGGCTTCTGATTGAAGCACAAAACGCAGGCTGAGACTGATGTTATCGCCCAGCTTCTCATCACTGTAGCGGTCTACCGGGTAGAAACGGATAATCTCGGCACTTCTGTTAGCTTCAATCACCTTTGCGATCTCTGCATAGTTCATAGACGATGGCATTACCACACTCAGGTCTCTGAACGATGCTTGATACTTGGAGTAGCTTTTTGCCTCTTTGATACGATACTCAAGTGCAGTGAAATCAACTTCGCACAGGTAGGTATCATCAAGATCATACTCTTCAGCAACAGACGGGTGAAGTTTGAACAGTTCACCGATCACTTGGTCGTTTTGAATGACAGAAGCCACCTGATATGGGTGTGCAAAGCTGTGTGCCGGTGTTGTTTCACGAAGTGTAAAGTCACCAACAACGTCAGCAACCTTTTGAACAAATGATGCAAAACCGACATTGGCCGGTTTCCCGCCATTGTCCAATTTGTCATTTTCAACACTGCCTGAACTTAAAAAAGCGAACTTGACACTTTCCGAACGATCAGCATCAAAGACTGAACCGGACTCAAACAGTTTAACCGACTTACGCCCTACTTTGACATTTTGTGAAGCTGCTTGAACAAGACCCGGCATCATTGTTGAACGCAATGTATCAAGCGTCCCGGCGATAGGATTAAGCAGCTCTTTTGACTTATCAACCACGGCAAAACCATGTTTTTCTAAAACAGCACGTTCATTAAAGACAAAGTGTACCGTCTCGTAAAAACCGCTCTGTGCTGAGCGGTGACGGTAGACTTTACGTTTTGCATAAGCTGCATAGTCTTCATCAACACGGTACTCTTCTTTAAACTCTAGCGGTTTAGACTCAATGTTGTCGATACCGACCAGACGAACGATCTCTTCCACCACATCTTGTTTATTGACGATGTCATGACGGTAACGCGGCACTTCAACAACGAAGTTGTCGGCTTTTGACTTAGAGAGCTCAAAGCCAAGACCTTTTAGCAGGTTAAAGATGGTGGCCTTCTTGACCTCCATACCGATGATCGCATTGATCTCGCTTACGCTGATACTGACGACCTTCTTGTTGAACTTGCTGTTCACATCAACACTGCCGCCATAGATCGACGAGTCAGAGTAGCTGTCAAAAAGGTTGAGCACATACTCAAGACCGGTCTCCAGTTCGGGTTCGGAACCGCGTGAAGTACGGTAAAAATGCGGTCCGTTCTCGATCTTGTTCTCTGACATCTGACGGGAGATGATGTCCGGCGGGATGTAACTTGCTTCGAGTAGTATCACCCCCTCGGCATAGCTGACACGTGAGGCCTCTTCTTGGTATATTCCGACAACAGATGCTTTCTCATGGTTGTAGATCGAAGCAAAGCCTTTTTCGTCACGCTTTAATCTACAGACTGCTTTGTTCACCGTTTCATCATTGAAAAATCCATAGTGATAAGCGCGGAGAACAACACCTGTACTGTATGTCGCATACCAGAGAAGTCCCTCGATAGCACACTCTTTTTCCTCTTCGATCTGCGCTAAACGCATACGAAGTTTCAACGGCAGTTCAAGACCTTGAAGGTCAAGTGCACGATAGGTAAGGTCAACATCCAGACTGTCATCTTGCATAAGCTGAAGAAGTCGGCCGATACCAAGACGAGGCTGATAAGGGTCTTCGCTTTTCATCTTTTTCAAAGGACGATCGTATGCAGCGCAAAGGTCACGTGCGACACCGCGTATACTGAGACAGTCACCGCGGTTAGCCGTCAGTTCGATCTCGATCAGATCATCATTGAAATAGAGATTATTACGAATCTCTTCACCAAGCTTGACCTCGCCGACACTCTCATCGATCACCATGATCCCGTCTTCGAGTTTCGGAAGACCGATCTCTGTCGAAGAACAGATCATCCCCTCAGAGTCGACACCGCGAAGTTTGACCGGTTTGATCTTAAGACCGCCCGGCATCTCTGCACCCAACGTTGCTACTGCGACAGTAATACCTTCGCGTACATTTGCAGCACCGCAAACGATCTGCCGTGTAGTCGAACCAAGGTCCACCTGACAGACGTTCAATTTGTCAGCATCAGGGTGTTTTTCACACGCCGTCACCTTACCAAAAACGATCTTTTCAGGGATCTCGAATGATTCGATACGGTCTACTTCAAGGCCGATACTGTTAAACGTCTTTGCCAGATCATCCGTTGAGATGTCGTCGAGTTTAATCCACTCATTTAACCAACTGCGTGTTACGATCATTGAAACTGCTCCAAAAGTCTGACATCGCCTTCGAAGAGTGAACGAAGGTCTCCGATGTGCTGAATAAGCATTGCAAAACGCTCAACACCAAGCCCAAAAGCGTAACCGCTTACATCTTCATAACCCACGGCCTTAAAGACATTAGGGTCAACGATACCGCATCCAAGAACCTCAAGCCAGCCTGTCTTGGAGCAGACACGACAACCCTTTCCTTCACAGAAGATACAGCTGATGTCTACTTCGGCTGACGGCTCGGTGAAGGGGAAGAAACTTGGACGGAAACGCACTTCGACATCACCGAACATATACTTCAAAAAATCTTCGAGAATGAACTTGAGATTGGCAAAAGAGACTTTGCCCTCTTCATCAACGACAAGACCCTCTACCTGGTGGAACATCGGCGTATGTGTCAGGTCAAGGTCACGTCTGAAGACAGAACCCGGAGCGATCATACGGATCGGCGGCTTTGTATGCAGCATCGTACGGATCTGTACCGGAGATGTGTGGGTGCGAAGCAGCATCTCATCTTTGAAATAGAAGGTGTCTTGCATATCACGTGCCGGGTGATACTTAGGCAGGTTCAGTGCTTCGAAATTATGAAAGTCATCTTCAACCATCGGACCGGTGTTGACTGCAAAGTTCATAGAGACAAAATACTCCACGATGCGGTCCATTGTCTGCATAACCGGGTGCAGTGCACCGCGTTCAGCAGTTGCAGAGAAGAGAGAGACATCGATCTGCTCCGCTTTCATCGCCGCTTTAAGCGCCTCTGTAGCCAAGACGATCTTGCGCTGGTTAAACAGCTCTGTCATCTTGCCTTTATGAATGTTCAAGTTCTTTGCAAATTCTGCTTTCTCTTCATTAGCGACTGTCTTCATCTTGGCAAACTCAGCTGCAAGCACACCTTTTTTACCAAAAACAGAAATACGGATCTCTTCGAGTACTGCTACCGAATCCGCTGCTTCAATTTTGTCATACCACTGTGTCAAATGGAGTCTCCATGTAGGCTCTCAATTGAGGTCAGATCGACCCCTTGCCCGGTTATATATCGCGTATTTTATCCAAACAGTATTAACTTTATCTTGAAGCCCTGTATTACGGGCTTTTGTGAGCTTAATTCTCAGCTATTTAATAACTCTGTGATACAATGATAAAAATCAATAATTAGAGGTAATCAGATGTGTCTGTTTTGTAAAATCGTCAATAAAGAGATCCCGGGTAACATTGAGATGGAAAATGAAAATTTTCTGGCATTTCATGACATTAACCCCAAAGCACCCGTACATATCCTTGTTATTCCAAAAAAACATGTCGACAGTTTCAACGAGGTAAGCCCTGAGACTATGGCTGAGATGACGACGTTTATTCAAGATGTTGCCGAACATGTGGGCATCAAAGAGTCGGGATACCGCCTTATCAGCAATGTCGGTCATAATGGCGGGCAAGAGGTTAACCACCTGCATTGGCATATTATCGGTGGTGCTAAACTTCGATTTCCTCATTTGACGGATGCAGACTCCAAAAACTTTTTATAACCCTTATGTCCCTTGTTGCAAGGGATAATTCTTTCTTCATCAACTTATTTTCTTCATTTTAATATCTTTGACTTTCAAACTTTTTTAATTACTTCATATCGATAGTATGTCACTTTTTTTCTTTTCGTGCACAAAGAAGAAAAGTGATAAAGTTTGACATTGTCAATAAGTTAAAAAGGCTAAAGAGGTTGTAGGTTCCGGATCACATCCAAAATGACGGGTAGTTTTAAACTACCCATATAGCCAGTGAATTACTCTTCTTTCAAAAAGTGACTAAACCGATGCGTAGCAAAAGTAGCATGACATTTAACACAGGAGTTTACCATCTTAAAGTAGTTTTCTCTCATCGCCTCTTTATCATTAAATTCAGCAGCATTTGCCAAATCTGCAGCACCACCATGAAGCTCTTTGTCAACAAGAAAAAACTCTTTAGGTAAGGTCTTTAGCTCTTCGACATTG
The DNA here is from genome assembly GCA_039714575.1 of Campylobacterota bacterium. Taxonomy (GTDB): domain Bacteria; phylum Campylobacterota; class Campylobacteria; order Campylobacterales; family Sulfurimonadaceae; genus Sulfonitrofixus. The sequence continues at coordinate 7,506 of JBDLJE010000049.1, forward strand.
TGTGGTTTCAGACTTCTTGTAAAGATAAAACTGTCTCTGATATCTCCAGCGATCTCCACAACCTTCGCATCATTACCAGAGATCATATAATAAAGAATCTCATCCATTCCAGTTTTAATAAAGTTCATCTCTACCTTAAAAAGATTCCTTGTCTCATCTGAAATTTTTGTAACAACCGTATTTGGTTGTGCCATCAATACACTTGTAAATAAAATAGTTATTAATACTACTGTTTTCATCATTAGCCCCTATATTTGCAAAACTATATCGTCAACATGTTAACTTAATGTTAAAACCAACCACCCTCACCTCGGCACTCTTTATCCACTTCCTCAATAAACTCCAAATAATCCTCATCCTTCTGCTTCTCCAAGGCTTTAAAACTCTCAAAGTCATACTCTTTAAAGATCTTATCATCCAGACAGTCACAATGACTCTGGTTATACTCTTGAATACACACTGCAATAAGACTCTCTTTATCAACGTCCTGCCAACTGTAGTACTTATTATAAAAAGGTACCAGAGCCCAAAAAAAGAAACCGGCAGCCAAAGCGATGTTCATAAGGTATTCACGTCTCTTGGTTTCAAAATAACGTTTTGTATCATAGGCAATAAAAAGAAGAAATGCGATCTCTAAAACAATGGTAAACCAGTCACTTTCATAAAATGCGAACATAGGTATCCTCTAAATAGTGTGATCGTAGTTTTTAATTGAAGGGATGCCCGCTAAGGGACAAAATAGAAGATTAAGACGGACAGCAGGCGTCCAGCTCGCCAAGATCGACATCTGTCCCTTGACCGCTGATCATCTCTTCATTCTCACGAATCATCTTACCGTTATGGACGATCGTATAAGAGATCTTTGTCGTGTCACGAATCGTGTTGATCGTTGAACAGTAGGTCTCGACACTTGCCATGACCCAGCGTGCAGCCATATCGTCACTGTCAGCATCGGAGTTAAATGTATAGGTCAACACAAGCGAGTTGAATTTTTTGGGGTGGTCATCATTACGCACCACTTCACCGTCAACTACTAAGTCAGTAACCGTTTTACCCTGGTTCTGCGGCAGCATCTGAATATCACTGGCACTACAGGCGATAATACCGCTTAAAAAGTACTCAATAGGGCTGATCGTCGGACAGTCAATAATAAAACTGCTTTTTGCTGTTGTCGCTTCGAACTTCATCGCCTCTTTATGGACTACAGAGATCTTCATATGTCTAACCCTTTAATATAATTTTCAAACAGTACTACCTGCTCTAATGTACGAACAGTCGACGTACCGCCTTCAGAGGTTCTTGCATTCATTGAGTTGCGCAGTGCCAAAAACGGCATAACATCCTCTTTTATACGACCATCGATCTTCTGAAGCTCTTCAAAACTCATCTCCGAGACATCGACTCCCATGATCTCAGCACGTGCTACCGCTTTTCCGGAGATAAAGTGTGTCTCTCTAAAAGGAACCGCACAGTGCTCAACCAGGTAGTCTGCCAGATCCGTCGCTGTCAAATGCCCTTTTTGACACGCTTTTTGCATCTTATCAGGTTTAACGGTCATCGTCTTAAGTGCTTCACGCAGGATCTCTAATGAGAGCTCAGCCGTATCGATGCTGTCAAAGACACCCTCTTTATCTTCTTGCGTATCTTTGTTGTAGGCAAGCGGAAGACCTTTCATCACAGTAAGCAGTGAGATCAGATTACCGTTTACACGCCCTGTTTTACCACGCAGAAGTTCAGGAACATCCGGGTTCTTCTTCTGAGGCATGATCGACGAGCCTGTTGAGTAGGCGTCAGAGAGCTCTACAAAACCAAACTCATAACTTGACCAGAGGATGATCTCTTCACTCAAACGTGAGATGTGCATCATCATCGTTGAGATGTTAAAGAGGATCTCCAATGCAAAGTCACGGTCACTGACCGTATCCAGACAGTTGATGCTGACACTGTCAAAGCCAAGTGCCTGTGCTGTCATCTTACGATCAATGTTGTGTGGTGTACCTGCCAATGCAGCACAACCAAGGGGTGAGACATTAATACGTTTACGACTCTCTTCAAAGCGCTCAATATCACGTTTGAACATAGAGGCATACGCAAGCATATGAAAACCGAAGTTTGTCGGTTGTGCATGCTGAAGGTGTGTCATACCTGGAATAAGCGTCTCAGTATGTTTAGAAGCGATCTCAACAACAACTTCCATCAATGATTTTATAAGCTGAGCGATCTCTCTGTTTTTACGAACCACGTAACGACGAAAATCGACGGCAACTTGGTCATTACGAGAGCGTGCGGTGTGGAGCTTGCCACCTACTTCGCCAATAATGGCGGTAAGACGTTTTTCAATACCCATATGAAGATCTTCATCAGAGATCTTCCACTCAAACTGACCTGACTCTATCTCCTCAAACACCTGAGAAAGGCCATCATGAATAGCTTTAAGCTCATCAGCATTTAAAATACCCTGTGCCTGCAGCATTGCAGCATGGGCTTGTGAACCCTCAATATCTTCTCTGTAAAGGCGACGATCAAACATTATCGATGCATTAAAATCATCCAGCAGTGAAGCAGAACTTTCACTAAAACGACCTGACCACATTTTATCCATTTTGGCTCCCGTGATAGTACACATATAATATGTGCAAAATAATGGTGACATTTTACCTGATTTTTTTCTATGTTTGGAAAAAGAGTTTTTAGTTTTGAAGGGTTGTTAGATCGAAGGTGAAGGCAGTGCCTTCATAAGCGTGAAGGTCTTAGTTACAAGCAGGTACGTTACCACTGTCTTTTGCATACTCTATCATGAAATCTTTAAGGTGTTTTGCACGTTTTTGGTATTTTTTACTTTTAAAGTATTTCCATGATTTTTTTGCTTTTTTATTCTCTAGGTGAAGTTTAGCCAAAGCTTCACCTTTCTTCTTCATCAGTTTCTTCCATGTCCTTTTCTTTTTAGATGCAGCGACCTCGAGTCCCCCACCATGACATTTCTTGCATTTCTTGAGATATACCTTCTGACCTTTATAAACAGCTGCTTCTGCAGAACCAAGACTTAAGACTGTTATGGCGAGTACGTACATTATCAATTTTTTCATATACAAAAACCTTCTAACTTATTTAATTATTGCATTGATAGTACATTATCAAAAATAATAGTACCCTTAACCTGGAAAACAAATTGCATTAGTTTGGTCAGAATACAAAGTAATGTTACTAAACTATAGATAAGTAAAAATTATCATAACACATGACATATGCCTTCGTGTTGTTTAATATTTACAGTTGGTAAAGATCCTCAAACTCCGTATCCAGATCCCATAGACTCTTTGACTTGAGAGAAGCGACGACCTCCGGTGTACAGGTAACATCATCCGGCCAACGACGCTTGAAACCGTCGACAGTACTTTTGTTGGTACCGTCGATGTAGACGATATCGTTCAAGATAGCAAGATCACGCTGTGCGTCCAGGTTATTGACAACACGCCATGTCAACATATATGGGTTATCGATATTATTGTTCTCGTTATCCACAAAAACAACGATACGAAGATACTGCTTCAAGTCGCCGAGAAGTTCAAACAGTCCACTGACAGATCGTGTTTTGTCGATGGTGATCACAGTAACAGGGTTAGGCGTCATCAACATGTACTGACGAACATCTTCAACTTCTGGAATTTGTTCTTTAACCAGTGCCAAAAGTTCTTTGTCATCGATCAGGTCAGGCATTTCAGGTGTGAATTTAAGTGTCGCGTCAATTCCAAGTTTGCCGCCGACCAAGGCCTCCGGGCTTGAGTGGTCAAGTGCATCGGTAATACCTTCTGAAACAAAAAGCATTTTAGGGGAGAATCGGTCAAGTACCCATTTGGCCATCGCAAAGTAGTTGTTTAGTTCCGGCCCGTTTTCATCGATAAAAAGAGCGTGTTTCACAAAACTCATCTGACCCGCACCCCAGAAGACATGCATAAACTGTTTGGCATGCCCTTTGTACAGCGGCTGCATCTTGGCAAAGATCAGATTGTGGAAAACACCGTTCTCAGGCATATGATAGTCGATAAGATCCGGAGCATTGGTCTTAAGAAGCGGCAAAAAGATGCGCTCTGTCGCCCAGCCCATGTATTTATCTTCAAGCGGCGGCTTACCGACTACCGTTGCCAGGAACATCGGCTCTTTTTTATGGGTTATAGCACTGACCTCCATAACCGGGTACGGCTCTTCGAGTGTGTAATAGCCTGTGTGGTCGCCAAACGGTCCTTCGATCTTCATCGTCTGGGGATCGACCCATCCTTCGATCACATAATCAACATCTTTAGGGATGTAAAGCGGTGTTGTTATGGACTTGACAACCTGTGCCTGCTGTTTGGTGACAAAACCGTAAAGAAGCAGTTCGTTCACCCCGTACGGCAGCGGTGCAGTAGCACACCAGGTATAGAGAGGGTTCCCGCCGATACCGATACTAACCGGCATCTTTTTCCCCGCACGCTGATACTGGTCAAAAAAGTGTGAAGCATCTTTATGGATCTGCCAGTGCATACCTAAGTGGTTTTTATCATAGACCTGCAGACGGTACATCCCCAGGTTCACCATCTCACCGTCAAGGCTCTGCGTATAGACCTGTCCCATCGTGATAAAAGGGCCGCCGTCCTGCTCCCACGTAGTAAGAACAGGAAGATCATAAAGGTTCACGTCATCACCAAGCATCTTAACCGCCTGACACTCACCCTCTTTTTTCAGACGTTTCGGAAAGACATTTTTTAGCTGGAAAAGATCACCCAGCATTGAGATCTTGTTGCCTAGACCCTCCGGCGGTTTCATATGCAAAAGTTTTGTGATCTCATCAGCAACAGACTCGATCTTGCGTCCAAAGAGAAGTTCAGTACGTTTATATGAACCAAAAAGGTTCATCACAACCGGAACATCAAACTTTTTACCACTCTTACTATCAATAGGATTTGTAAAGAGTAAGGCTTTACCGCCATCCTCTTTTTTCACTTCCATGTAAGCAAGATGCGGAATTTCCAGATAGATATCGAGTTCATCTTCGATGATGGTGATTTCGTTGTGTTTTTTAAGGAGTTCGACTGTTTTTTTCATTTTATCTCTTTGACTGTTTTTAGAGGAGATCTTCAATAGCATTAAACTAAGGCAACATCATCCTGAACTTGATATAGGATAACGATATTAGATACTTCTATAACCTCTGTGGCATCTCATCTTTAAATGCTATTTTTTCAGCATCTTTGAGTAGCGCCAGTGCACCATTGTCAATCATTGTTTGGGCTAGCACTTTACCGATATCTTTTGACTCATTCACTGCAACTACAACTTTTTCCTGCATGACATGTGTGCCGTCAGGAAAGCCCAACATGACACGAAAAGTAACTTCATCTGCCTCTATAACAGCATTACATGCCACTGGAGCCGAACATCCGGCACCAATTGCCGCGATAAAGTCACGTTCGATCTGTGTTGCTATATAGGTGTACTCATCTTTTAGAAACTCTGCTATCTCTTGAAGCTTTTTGTTGCCTTGCACTATTTCAATGCCCAAAGCAGCTTGTCCCATTGGCGGTATCATCATATCCAAGGAGAGTTTATCTGTAAAAGGAATGTCCTTGAGAAGGTCCAGACGATGCAGTCCGATATATGCAAGAATAATCGCATCATACTGACCTTCTGCCAGTTTGCGGAGTCTTGTGTTCACATTGCCCCGTAGATCTTTTACTTTGAGGTCCGGTCTTTTTTTGAGCAGCTGCATACGTCGTCTTAAGCTCGTTGTTCCTACGACTGCGCCCTGCGGCAGATCATCCAGGTTTGCAAACTTATGGGAAAGAAAAACATCGCTTTGATCTTGTCTCTGTGTTACTGCTGCAAGTTCCAAACCCTCTGGTATGTAGGTTGGAACATCTTTCAGGCTATGCACTGCAATATCCGCATCTCCTGCAAGCATTGCGTCTTCAAGTTCTTTTGTGAAATGGCCCTTGCCGCCGATAAGCGCTAAGGGTTTATCTAGAACCTTATCGCCGTTACTGACAATCTTGTTAAGCACCACTTCTATATCCTGGAACTCTGCTTCAACTCTATCTTTGATATGATAAGCTTGCCAGAGGGCAAGGTCTGAAACCCTTGTAGCAATAACCAGTTTATCCATTATTTGACTTTCACTGTTCTAAATTTATTTTTACTTCCGTCTTTCTTACCGTCAAAGAAGATCGTCGGTGTACCCTGTACCATTACTTTTGTCGCAACGGTCTTGTCGTGTCTGAACTGTTTTTCAACTGCCGGCGTATGGATGTCAGCAACACGCAATGATGTCCCGACCGTTTTGTTGAAAGCGTCTACGATCTTCTTCTCACTGGTCTCGCGTGCATCGATCTCTACTTTATACATCTCCAAGACCTTCCCTTTAAGCCCTTTGTGTTCCGCGGCGATCGCAGCTTTGGTCAGAGCGATCGCTGCCGGGTGCAGTTGAGGAAGCGGGAAGTGGTAGTAATAAACAGCAAAATCATTTGGATATTTCTTCATGTAATTGATCGCTTCGGGAACGAACTTACGACAAAACGGACAGAGTGGATCTGAAAAGATCGCTATCTTATGTTTGGCATTGGCGTTACCGTAAATCAGGTTCTCTTTGGTATAAAAGCTCTCTTGGAACGCCGGTGCGACCGCAGAGCTCAGAGAACGACCGGTCTTGACATTGTTAAGCTCTTTAGTGATGTAGTCACCATGCACAAAGTAGATCATCTGCTGCTCGACCTCACGCTCGGTCTTACCCTGTTTGATACGTGCTTTGAGGTTGACGATGACACTGTCCCAACCTTTGAGCTCTTTAACGGCAGCTCTGCTGCTGACTGTGACGTTAAGGTTGGAGATATTTTTATTAGCCCCAAGCTGTTTCGTTAAAAAATTTACCACTTCGGCATCGGTGGCACCAAAAAGTGAAAGACTACTTAGTAGAATCGCTGCTGATAATTTCGACATCAATGACATCATCATCCTTTTCTTCATGTATTTGAGTTTGAGTATAACGTGTTGTGTTATTCTGATGAGTAGATTTTGCCGTAAAACGGTTAACCAACATCTTGGTAATGACAGAGAACTGCAGTAAAACACCGATCATGTCTGTTAAAAAACCCGGTAAGATCAACAGAACAGCGCCCAGCACCGCAAAGATGTTGAGACGCTGGAACTCCTGGACATCGATCTTCTGCATTGAGAATGCCTGCATGTTCTCCATAAGTGTCGCTCTGAAGTTCACTAAAAGAACAAAACCGACGAATGCACTCAACATCAACTCCAAAAAGGTGTAAAAACCACCGATCTGCGAGGCGAGGTTGACGGAGATCATCACCTCTAAAAAGATGTAGAGTACAAAATAGAGCATTACAGACGTTCCATGATCTCAGCAAAGGCTTTGTCGGCAAAAACCGCTCTCTTCTCTGACTTAGCACGTTCAACGATCTGGACATTGCCGTTGACCAGCTCTTTGCCCACAATGATCGTATATGGAAAACCGATAAGCTCCGCATCTTTCATCTTAAAACCGAAACGCTCTTTTCTGTCATCCAAGATCACCTCGACACCGGCATCCTGCAGCTGTTTGTAAAGTGTTTCACCAAAAGCAAGCTGCTCTTCGTCTTTGATGTTGGAGACCATAACATTGACCATGTAAGGTGCTGTCTCTTTCGTCCAGATACACCCTTTTTCATCATGGTGCTGCTCGATCGTCGCTGCGATAAGACGGCTCACACCCATTCCGTATGTTCCCATGATAAACGGTTCGGCCTGACCTCTTTCGTTTAAGAACTCTGCTTTAAGCGGTTTTGAATAGGCGGTACCCAGTTTAAAGATATGCCCGACCTCGATCCCTTTTTTATAGAGGAGCTTACCGCTGCATTGAGGACAACCGTCACCCTCTTCCGCCGTATAAAGGTCGGCAAAAAGAGCCGCATCAAGCACACTCATGTCAACACCGACATAGTGGAAATCGTTTTCATTGGCACCACAGATCATCTGCTTGGCACCTTTGAGAGCATTGTCAAAAACACACGGCAGTTTTTCCATATCAAGAGGACCTATAAAGCCCGGTATTACACCCAGGGATGTCAACTCTTCTTCACTGACATCCGAGATGTCCAGCGCTTCAGCCGCATTGACCGCTTTGACCTCTTGAAGTTCATCATCACCGCGTAAAAAGAAGAGCACCACTTGATCACCGTCTTCATACGTCATACGTTTCGCAACACACTTCATGGTGTAGTAAGGGTCTACTTTAAAGAAGTTCGCAATATCTTCAATACTCTTTACATCCGGTGTAGAGAACTTGTTAAAGTCACTTTCCGGAGCTTCAGGAACATCCTGACGAGCAGAACGCTCTGCCGCTTCAACATTGGCCCCGTACTCACACGTGTCACAGATAGCAATAGTATCTTCGCCGCTCTCAGCGATCACCATCAGCTCTTTTGAACCCGCACCGCCGATAGCACCGCTGTCCGCTTCAACCACTCTAAAGTCCAGACCTAAACGCTCCAAAATACGTTTATATGCTGCTTCCATCGCATCAAACTCTCTATCAAGGTCTTCCATTGTCGCATGAAAGCTGTACCCGTCTTTCATCACGAACTCACGTCCGCGCATCAGACCGTAACGCGGGCGTGCTTCGTCACGGAACTTGGTCTTGACCTGGTAGAGGTTAAGCGGGAGCTGTTTGTAGCTGGTCACACGGTTACGTACCATGTTGACCATCATCTCTTCGTGCGTCGGCCCTAAGACAAAGAGGTTCTCTTTACGGTCACGGAAACGCAGAAGCTCTTTACCGAACTTCTCAATACGCCCGCTCTCTTCCCAAAGCTCAGCCGGCGTCACAAAACTGAGGTCTACCTCTTGCGCACCCATCTTTGTCATCTCATCATTGATAACGTTTTCGATCTTTTTGAGAACACGTTTGCCCAGCGGCAGGTAGTTATATAGACCGGCAGCGACCTGTGACGTGAAACCGGCACGTGTTAAAAGGATGTGGCTTGCCAGAACAGCCTCTGAAGGTGCCTCTTTAGTGGTGGGAATAAAAGCCTGAGAAAAACGCATGGAGTTCCTTATAAAGTATTATTTATTGTCTTTGTCTTTGTGATCGAGACCCAAAATGTGCGTAAGTGCATTCATTAACAACTCTGAATGGGCCTCTTCCGTCACATCACGGAGACGGTGCATCTTGTTGTGCAGAAAACGTTTCAGCGTCTGTTCCGCCATTTTTTGAGCCTGTTCCGCATACTCTTTTGGCAGGTAGCCGTTGGCAACAGCCCTAGCACTCTCAACCTCGGCGGCCTTCATCGCACGGACATAGACCTCTTTGATCATCGGTTCAATACGCTGCTGCTGCTGCATCTCATAATAGCTCGTAGTGAACTTTCGAATAACGCTAAAAGAGGCTTTCGCTTCATCTTCACGCAGCACAAGGTTCTCATCGACAATGCTTTTAAGATCATCCACAGCATAGAGAGTGATAGAGTCTGATTCAAACTCTTCGATGTCTCTCGGCACTGCCATGTCGATCCAGTAGCGCTCACGGATCGAGAAGTTGATCTCCTCTTTTTTGATGATCGGTTCTGTCGCTCCCGTAGCTGAGACAAGCAGTTCAAACTCATCCATAACCGCCGTCAGCTCTTCAAAGTCAATGACCTGAGCATCAAACTCTTCTGCTATCTCTTCTGCTTTTGAGCGGGTGCGGTTCATGATCGTGATCGAAGCACCCTCTCGCATCAGGTATCGCGCTGTAAGCACCGTCATCTCACCGGCGCCGATAAGCAGAGCGCGTTTGCCGCTCAGGTCACCCGCATCACGTTTAAGCTGTTTCATGGCCACACTGGCGATCGAGACAGGCTTGGAGGAGATATCGGTTACATTACGGACTTCTGCCGCACATCTAAAGGCATGATGGACTACGGTAGAGAGCTGTGCACCGCAAAAACCGTGTTTTTTAGCAAATACAAAGGCATCTTTGATCTGCCCCGATATCTGCGTTTCGCCTACGACCATCGAGTCAAGGGAACTGACAACAGAGAGCATATGGTGGATCGCTGAACGGTCTTCATGAATATCAGCACGCGCTTCCAACTCATCTGCCGGAATCCCGGAGCGTTTATGAAGATAGAGCAGGATCGTCATTGTGGCGGCATCTATATCGCTGCAGCTGCAAAAGACTTCGATACGGTTACACGTCGAGGTCACCATCGCTTCATCAATACTCGGGTCAGCACTGATCTTGCTCAGGCAGATCTCTTTATGCTCATCATTGGAGAAGGCAAGCTTCTCGCGAATAGCCAACGTCGTATTTTTATGCGTAAAACTGACCACTAAAAAATGCATTAAAAACTTCTTTTCATCATGGATTCAATGATCCCGACCAGGCGTTCATCACCGGCAACTGCTGCAATCGCCTTATCTGACAGCTCTTGTGCTAAAGCGTATGAACGTTCAACCGACTTGTGCTCTTTCATCTTCGCCTTGATCCACGCCGCATTTTCAGCTGAAAGCTTCTCTCTGTGGTACGAGAGCAGACGTTCTCGCTCTTCACCTTCGAGTGCCTCTGAGAGATAGATGTACGGCAGCGTACATTTACCCTCTTCATAGTCGTGCAGCGCCGGTTTGCCCAGTGTCGCTTCATCAGAGACGATATCAAGGATGTCATCAATGATCTGAAACGAGATACCGAGGTTTTTGCCGTAAAGAGCGTAGGCCTCAGCATCTTTGCCCATCATCAAAGCCGCCGCTTTGGCTGACGCTTCGATCAGTGCTGCCGTTTTAAGGTAGAGCATGTCCATGTACGCGTCTGCATCCGCATTAAACGTCTCGGACATACGCACATCCATCAATTCACCGACTGAGAGTGCCGTTACCGCGTCTGCAACTGTTTTGGCCACCGTTTCATCAAACGAGACCAAGGTGCTGTAGGCTTTTGAGTAGAGGGCATCGCCGAGCATGATGGCTGTTTTAGAGTCTTCTGTTGCATTCACAGACGGTGCACCGCGACGCAACGTGGCATCATCGATAACGTCGTCATGAAGAAGACTTGCCGCATGGATCAGTTCGATGATCGCACCTAAACGCGGTGCGGCCGCATTACTGCCTGCGATCTCCAACACAAGTTTGGCACGAAGACGCTTACCGCCTGCAAGCGTGCCAAAAAGGCGTGTGATCTCACTATAGCCGATCTCTTTGACAAGGGTTAAGATCTCTTTTTCTACTGTCTCAATCACGTTTGTGTTTTTCCTACATAAATATTT
>JBDLJE010000050.1:0-18721 GCA_039714575.1 Campylobacterota bacterium
GAGTTGGAGTGATAAGAAGGGTCATATTGCCGTTGTTATCATAGCTGTAGTTGTCTGTCGTGCCGTTGGAGTGGGTGACTTGAGTGAGTCTGTCCATGATGTCGTAGCTGTAGCTTGTTACATTGTCTTTTGGGTCTGTCACCGTGGCGATATTACCACGGCTGTCGTAAGTGTAGCTTGTCTCTCTAGTACCTGTTGTTGAACTAACGACTCGGCCTTGAACATCATAAGTAAAGGCAGTCGGTGTGAGGCCTCCTGATGAGATAGAGTTTGTAAGACGAGTATTGACATCGTACTCTCTGGTGATCTTTTTACCCATCGGAGTGGTTATAGTCTGTACACCACCAACATAATCACTTAATATGGTCATGCTTTTAGCATTAACACTAATGGTTTGTGCCTTAGTGTCAGTATGTGTTTCATTTCCCTCGTAACTAGTAGTATAGGTTACGTCTTGTGTTAATCCACTTGGCTGGACAACACTTGATGAAGCAAGTACCAATTGCTGATTCTTAGGATCAACTATAAAAGTTTTCACAGATTCAACGCCGTCACGAGTGCTTGCAACCTGTTTGCCGTCTTGAGAACGGGTGGTTGTCAATGTGTCGCCGCTTATCAAAGTCATTTCAGAAAACGTACTGCCATCGGCAAGTTGACTATCGATCGAACTGCGTACCTCTCCTTCTGGTTGTGTTGTAGAATAAGTAATGAACCCGGTTTCTTTTAGTTTGTCAAACGACCATGTTCCACCTTCAGCATCCGTCTCTTGGATAATGCGCCCATTTTCATCGAAAACATGGGTAGTCTCATTACTGTTTGGATCAGTCATCTTGTCCATCAGAGAGCCGGTAAAATAAGTGAAGTTGTACGATGAACCGTCTTCATAGGAAACATCACTCAAATCACCGTTAGCATCAACTGTCAGATAGGTTTTTTGCCCGTTTGGTGCCGTGATAACAGTTGGATTGCCGTCACTGTCGCGAGTAATGGTTGTGGTATTTTCAAATTGGTCAGTAATAGTTACTAATTGATTGTTGTTGTCATACATGAATATTTCTAGCACTCTCTTGGTATATAGATCTTTTGTAGCGAAATGCTCTCCAGTGAGATCAAATAAGTATATAAAAGAACCATCAGAAATATCAACAGAATCCAATTGATAATTGGTATTTCCATTTTTAACATAGTTGTATAAAAGTTGAATTTTTTGATCACTTAAAGCCGCTTTATAGATGCGTAGATCATCAATCTTTCCTACTAAGGCACTATTGTATATTTTATAGGATGAATAATTAAAACTATTGTTGATACGCCCTATGTTCAAAAATCTATCATAAGCACTATCCGTACGTGAATATGGACCCGTCCCACCAATCATATTACTGCCTACTTCTCTTTCTATAACCTTATTGCCATCAATATATATTCTTTCATACTGGTTATCATAACTAATAACATAATGATGCCATTGCGTATAATCGACGGGTTGAGATCCGTAATCATAAATATCTTGATAATAATTTTCTGCACCACAGTAAGTTTGATCTTCTATCTCAGAAATTAAATTGATTGTAATATATGGAGAATAACAAATACCATTACTTGCACTGTATATGCCAACATGACTAGCAGAAAAATTGATACTTTTAGATGAATCACCATAATTTGAATTTGAAATAAAAACTGATTGTCCAGCTGTATTCGATATTCCAAAAAATGAGAGAGTAAGATACTGGTTTTCATTTATACCGGTTAATTCTATAGGTGTTTTAATATTTCCTGTCCCATCAAAACTTGCAGCTTGTCCAACTAAACCATCAACATATGAGACACCACCATATGCTATTGCATGGTTTGCTTGAAAGGAACTGTCATTAGCGTTACCTTCAAATTGATAATAAGCAGCCAACTCATTAGTAAGATCTACCTCTTTCTCTACCTTAGTCCCATCCCCCTTATAAACAGCATTTGCTCCAGCTTTATGATGATTTGAAAGTGACCATCCGTTAGCTATATCATTTGCTCCATGCTCTACATCAATAGTAATATTTTTAGTTGTCCGTAGATCCATATCGGTTCGACCACGAATTGCAGAAATGCCACTTCCGACTTTTGCCCAAGCTTGCGTCCATAAGGAGCTTGCTGTGTAGTATACTAATTCATACTGGTAAGCAATATGAAGTTTGGCTTTCACTTCGCCTGAGAGTTTATTGCCAAGAACATCTCTACCATCCCACTTGAACTGTAAATTATTGAGCTGACTAAGTGAAACCTCTTTTATAAAGGTTCGTCCTGCAATTTCAAGTTTTGCATTTGCACCAATAACCGAAGAAGGTGCATTAGTCGTATCAATAGATGCATCTATGATATAGATATAACCATCAACCCGTTTTGAAGAGTAATGCAAAGTAATATCAGTGCCTGCTATTAGGATATCTTCGTGAAACACTCTTGTTTTCGGTTTCACATAAGAGTTAACTGGGATACTACAAGGATCATCTGGGTTGTCATCATCTACATCTGGATCTTCAGGCTCTTCTGCATCTTCAGGTGGACCATAAGGCCAGTTATGATCCCATGGTGTGAAGTGGGTAAATGCTGCCCTCCACAAAGTTTGTCCAACAGCATAGTTAGGATTGCCAGTCAGTCCTATAACTTCATCACTAAAGACACTATCACCGTCAAGGTCATTAGGTGCGCCATCACCTGTACTGTCTAATGCATCAACTATACCATCAGCATCAGTGTCAAGCAGGGTAACGACAGCCCCGTTATCTGAGCCGACCCATTTACCCTGAATACGGTCATAGTAACCTACCGGGACGATCTCTCCCGCATCAAAACCTAAAAAGTTCTCAACATACATCACTACAGGAGCATCAAAGTTCACCTCTTCGTCATCACGCACACCATCTATCTTTAGGTCAGAACAGTATGTATAAGCAGACTCTATTGGTAGGTTAGCAGGCATAGACTCAGGTGTTTTAAACTCTGTCGCTCGAACATCTATGGTCGTGAGGTCTCTTGTACTGCCATCTTTAGCAGTGACCGTCGCTTTAGTAATGCCATCAAAGACCAATGTAGTAGAACGGGTGCCCCGATCATCAGTAATTGGAGTAGAAACATGAAATTGTGATCCTTGGGCAGAGAAGTCAATTGTTGTTACCTTGGTATCTTGCTGTAACATGGTGACGTTTGGTGTTGTGATCCAATCTTGAGTAGGTGCGTTGATACTGCGATGGATCGTTGTATAGCCTGCTTTTTCGTAGACCAATGTTAACGTTCTTCCCCCTTCGGCTGGAATTGCAAAGTTACCGCTAGTGTTTGTCAATACCGAACCATACTCATCATGACTATGAATGGATACAAGAACACCTTGCAACGGAGACCCGTCTTCACTTAATATAGTCCCATTAATCATACAGAACAGTGTTTCGTCATACTTATCCAACGTTGCATTTGGGGGAATACTATCAGTATAAAATGTACCAAAATCGGTTGGAATAAAGTTGCTCGTATCAATAATGACAGGAGCGTTTATCTGCAAACTAAGCGTATTGGAGATGACATTGGAATTTTCATCTGTAGCATACACCGTAATAACACCTTGTCCTACAGCACTCAACATACCGCTTGCATCGATAACAGCTAAATCAGGGTCTGAAAGTGACCATGTCAACCCTGGTGTCAAAGTTAACGTTGACCCATTTTCATAGGTACCCAAGAGATTTAATTGAAGACTTTCACCAACAACAATAGTGCTTTTTTCAGATGAAAGAGTAAGGTCTAACAAGTTGTTAGAGAGATAGTCACCGACACTGAAGTCCCAAGTAAAACTCTTTTGTAGCACTTTATCGCCATTGGCATTTAAAATCTTATTTGTTAGTTGTGCCTGATACATCCCGGGCGCAAGGTATTCAAGTGGAATAAAAGACACTTCCTTGGTTGACTCGTCATAACTGACCGTTCCATCGATCCATTTGGTCGTTACAGGTTTTTGTGAATTTTAAGTTTAAATGTACTTTCAGTAAAGGAAGTTGGATCCATCGCTTCGTCAAATGTTGCAGCAATAACAATATTCATGGGAGCATTAGGCTCATCTATAAGCGGTTGAGTGCTAATTACAGAAGCAGAGGAAAGGGTAGATAGAGCGAAGAACAGGAAGATACCAAAGAGATGTTTCATCATCAATTCCTTGAAGCATTTCTTTTAATCTACCATAGGAATATATTATAAAATATTGTTTTACAGCATATTCTAATATTTATTCACAATAGTGTTACTTTTTATCTTTTTTTATGACATACTAACTTTTAGTTTACAACAGTTACGCAAGAAAGCCCATAGACTTCTCGGAATCAAAGTTCCCTTTTTTCTCTTTCTCGATCTCCTGCTTAAACACATCCATCGTAAAGAGAGGCTCTTTTTGCGTTGCGACGGCATAAGCACAGTTCTTGACGACGAGGTTGATCTGCCCGCCGCTCAAGTCGAACTTGGTCAGCTCTTCGACGTCGAAGCCCTCTTCATACGGTGCATTTTCCGGAAGCATCATCGTCCACAGTTTTTTACGCTGTGCCTTGTTGGGGCGTTTAAACTCGATCTTGTAGTTAAAACGGCGGGAGAAAGCGACATCGATGTTCTCCAGCAGGTTGGTCGTTGCGATCAAGATACCTTCAAACTGTTCTATCTGCTCCAAAAAGATGTTCTGCATCTGGTTGTGCATCTGCTCTGCACCGCCGCCGGGGCCGCTCGAACGTGAACCTAAAAACTGGTCTGCTTCGTTGAGCAGCAAGATCGGTTCTGTTTTTGTTTTTGCACTTAGATCTTTAAAGGTATCAAAGATCTTACGGACGTTTTTCTCGCTCTCTCCCACATACATCGAGAGGATCTTTGAGCAGTCAAAGGCCAATACTTGACGCTTCAAAGACTTTGCCAAAGAGTAGGAGGTCATCGTCTTGCCTGTTCCCGGAGGGCCGTAGAAGATAATGCGGGCATCGAGCGCCCCTTTGCGTTTTTTGATCCCCCACTCGACCAGACGGGCCACAACCTCTTTGTCCATCTGACGCATCAGGTTCTGCAGGGTCTCATGCGTTTTAGGGTTTAAGACAACATCATCTAACGACTGCTCCGGATCGATCAGTTCAAAGATGTCTTGGTCTTTAATGGCCATGTCCATCTTGAGCTTGTGCACTTTTTTCTTCTTCTGCGGGTGCATAATGGACTGCACGACATCATCGGCAAGAAAGAAAGCTCGCGAGATCCCGCCAAAAGGGTTGAGCATCTCTTCATAGTCAATCACTTCCCCGCTGAGAAGGTTTGAGCCATCTTCCAAAAGCGAACGGTTTTTGATACGTTCATACTCATCCAAAGAGATCAGGTCGATCAGGGAGTTCATCTCACGCAGAGAGGCATCTCCCGCGTTGTACTCCTCTTTTAACAAGGCAAGAACGATCACCTGCTCTTTATCGTCAAGTTTTTTCTGTCTGAAAAACTTCTCCAAGACCACATCTTTCGTGGTTACCTCAACACGCTCCACGATCCGCTTTTCCAGCATCTCAAGCTTGGTGCGAATACGGTTGATACCCAAAGAGTGCTCATGCACGTTTTGACGGATACTGCTGATCTTTTGGTAGAGCTCGATACGGAAGAACTGGTCTTGCAGGTACTCAAGGTGATCTTCATACGGTTTAACATCCGGCAGCTCTATCTCATGTGCGCCCTCTTCCAAGAGACGCAGCAGTGAAGGTGTTAACGCAACGGCCGTGTTGAGCAGCTCCAGTTCCGTCACTTCGCTGATCTTCAGCGGCGTAAAACTGTGTTGGGTGACCCAGCCGAGTTCAAGCAGTGTCTTGATGATCCCCAAATGGCTGATATAGGTGTAGTTCTCTGTGCCGAAGAGTGACTGAAGGATGTCGACCACCAACATATCTTCATTCCCGGCAATAAATTTCTGCGCCAGGATCTGTAGGACCTTCGCCTCATTTTCCTCGCACTTTAGTTGACTGTAGACCTCTGTCTTTGTCACCTCTTTTGCTTCTAAAAAATCGATTAAATATTTCAAATAAACCTCGGTAAATGTTTTATAAATATATTTTAGTGCGTTTTGGGTGAGGGTTTGGTTAGTTACAGATAATTATTTGATAATTAAAGGGAGCCTTCAACATTTTGTTTTAAACTAAAAAGTCATGCAGCCGGCTCTTTATAATTATGCTGAGTGCGTTTCTTTGATCTTTCGTTTCAGCACCTTACCCGTTGCCGTCTTTGGCAGCTCATCCACAATGATCACATTTTTAGGCACTTTGAAGTTCGCAAGCACCGCTTTAAGATCTTTCTTGATCTGGTTAGGCGTTGCATACTCTCTGTCAGCCTCATCTTCAAGCTCGACATAGGCAACAGGCACTTCACCGCTGTTAGGATCTTGCACCCCGATCACGGCTCCCTGCTTGATGTAGTCGAACTTCATCAACTCCTCTTCGATCTGACGCGGATAGATGTTGATACCTTTGGAGATAATAAGATCTTTTATGCGATCGACAATATAGATATACCCGTCACTGTCCATCTTGCCGAGGTCACCGGTACGCAGCCACCCGTTGATGATCGTCTCTTCAGTCTCCTTCGGCTTGTTCAGATATCCCAGCATCACATTGTCGCCTTTGACAATGATCTCGCCGATCTGTCCAAGCGGCACCTCCAACATCTCATCATCGATTATTTTGACTTCATAGCTTCGAAGAGGCAAGCCTATCGACATCGGTTTTTGCTTGTCGAGCGGGTTGACCGAAACGACCGGTGAACATTCACTCAGCCCGTACCCTTCCAACATCCTGGCGCGTTTGAACTTATGGGTAAACTTGTTCAGTGTATCTTCACTCAAAGCGGACGCGCCCGAGATAAAGACACGAATGTTGTTAAACCACATAAAGTACCATGGCAGTTTAGCTTTGATCAGTGCATTATAGACATCCGGCACCCCTAAAAAGATGGTCACTCTTTTAAGCAGTGTCTGCTTGATGATATTGCTGAAAGGAAGCAGTTTAGGGATGATGACGAACGAGCTGCGGTTGTAAAAAGGGATCAACAGCATCACCGTGAACGTAAAAGCGTGGAACATCGGCAGATAGAGGATAAAGCGGTCTTTAGAGACGACATTAAAACGTTCAGAACCTGCTATCATGTTTGAAAAGATGTTGCGATAACTCATCATCGCACCTTTTGGATTGCCGGTCGTTCCCGAGGTATAAAAGATGATCGCCATGTCATCGAGTTTTGAAAGCCCTCTGCTCTCCTGTCCATGACGATGTGTCTCTAGTATCTCATCAAAGACGATATTGTCGCTGTCGAGCACCGGCGCGTCATCTACCCAAACTGTTTTCTCGACTTTTGTGACGGCAGGCAGACCTTGAACCTCTTTTAAATACTGTTTGGACGTAACCAGCAGTTTAGCCTCACAGTCATTTAAGATGAACTCATACTCATTGGCCTTAAGCATATTGTTGACAGGAACGACTACGGCACCGATCTTTGTCGCGGCATAGACACTGATAACAAACTCTTCAGAATTAGGGGCTATCAGAGCGACCCTGTCTCCCACATCCACACCTGCGATCTCTAAAAAACGGGCAAATGCATCGACTTTATGCAAAAACTCTTTATAACTGACCTTGCGATCATCGATAAAGATGACGGTCTTATTCGGCAATGATGAAGCTGCTGCCTCCAGCATATCATAGAAGTTCTGGTAGGGGTAGATGAGTTGCATTACTGTCCTTAAAAGGCTTTATTGGCTTAATTCTAGTATATCTATGATTAAGAGAGGGAAAAGTTGTTTTTAAAAAAGTGTTTTGAGAGAGGAACTACCCGTAAATGGGTAGTATAAAAAATATCTTAGAATTTGTAACCCAGGCCAACACTGAGTAAGACAGCGCTGGCACCGGAGAAAGTTCCATCGATCAGGCCATTGTCTTGAAGTGAAACATATCTGTCTTCTTTTTTGTCATAAAGAACAGCTGCACCGACATCAAGTTTATCATCAACCGCATAACGCACACCTACAGAACCGATATAACCGTCACTGTCAGGCAGTTCAAAACCAAGCGTCTCATCCGGCGTACCTGTTTGGTCATAGGCTAGACCGACCATCAGATCAACAGCGTCACCAAATTTCTGTGTCAAACCGAGACGGAAGCTGTTTGCATCCTCCCAGTTTTTATCAGAAATTATATTTACTGTTCCTCCGAACATATCAGGGTAGTTTATTTCAATATCCAATTGATCATACGCAGACCAAAAGACTCTCTCATAGACAAACTCAATATTTGTACTCTCTGTAACATCGACATCTGTAGCCAGTGTCAAAACCCCGGGTACAGGAACCGACGTGCCTCCAGAAACATGTGTCATCGGAGCTGCGTAGGATGGAAGCTCTGCACCACCTTCCATCGTCAAGTCAACAGTTGAACGATACGTAAGCGCCACTCCCCACATATCCATTGGTCTATATGACAATGCCAGGTTGTAACCTACATCCCAGCTGCTTCCTTCTAATGCAAGCCCTCCGGTTTCAACAGGTCCACCAGCTTTAATAACCCCTTCAGAATAGAGAAAACGAACCCCGCCCGCGATTGCAAGATTGTCCATGATCCTATATGAAAGTGTCGGGTTTATCTCGATCACTTTTAGAGAAAATTCTTCGGCAAAAACAGCTTGAATACCTTCGGGCCAACGCTTGGAAAGTCCTGCCGGAGCGTTAACAGAAAGACCGAAACGGACATCTTCATCCTCACCCATAGGCGCAGCGACTAGATACATCTGTGGAATAATAAAGTCTTCTGACGCACTTTGTGCTGTATGTTGTGGTGTATCAAGGCTGCCGTCACCGTCCAAATCCAGTTGTCCATTAAAGTCAACCGGATTAAGGTGAATATACATCATATTCATTTCAAGGTGTTTGTCTGAACTCATGAATGCCATATTCGCAGGATTAAAGTAGGCTGCATCCGCCGCAGACGTGTTTGACACATAAGCACCCGCTAGTGCTGTTGAGTTGAGTGATTGTTCCGGGATCCTATATCCTTGGGCCATCAGCGTACTTGCTGTGATCGCAGAAACAATTAGTAACTTTTTCATTTATTCTCCTGGTGCTGTTACACCGCCATTTAAAGATCTCAAAAAAGCAGCGAAAACGAATTGCATTATTTTGCCATAGATACTTTATAACCTTCTTGAATAAGAACATTTTTTGTCCAAAACGCGTCTACAGTGTAGTCAATAGTGCTATGCTTTTCCTTCAAACGAGTAGAGCATCTCGATCTCATCTTTCCATATTGTCTCATCGATCGTCTCCAGGATAAGCGGAATATCATCCATACGCTCATCATTCATAATGAATTTAAAAGCGTCCAGTCCGATCTTGCCTTTACCGATGCTGTCATGACGGTCTACATGCGAACCAAGGTCCGGTTTAGAGTCGTTGATGTGCATCCCCATAAGGTATTTGAACCCGACCACCTTTTCAAACTCGGCCCATGTCGCATCATAGACCTCTTTTGTTCTGATGTCATAACCGGCGGTAAACATATGGCAGGTGTCGATACAGACCCCGACCCGCGACTTGTCTTCGACCTTGTCGATGATGTGGGCAAGATGTTCAAAGCGCCAGCCGAGATTACTCCCCTGTCCTGCCGTGTTCTCCAGCACAAGACTGACACCGGAAGTCTGCTCCAGTGTACGGTTCATGTTCTCGGCAATAGCGTCAAGACACACCTCTTCATCCATTTTTCTAAGGTGTGATCCCGGGTGAAAGTTGAGTCTGTCAAGTCCCAGCAGCATACAGCGCTCTACCTCATCGACAAAGGCGTTAAACGACTTGTCGCGCTTCTCGATCTCCGGATGACCCAGGTTGATCAGGTAGGAGTCATGCGGCAGGACATGTTTAGGCAGAATACCGCTCTTTTCAAGGTTGGCTTTGAACTTGTCTATCGTCTCGGTATCCAAAGGTTTGGCTGCCCACTGGCGCTGGTTCTTTGTAAAAAGGGCAAAAGCTTTTGCCCCGATGTCCATCGCATTCAGAGGAGCATTAAAGACACCCCCTGCTGCTGATGTGTGTGCTCCGACAAACTTACGACTCGGCATTTCACGATTCGTCATTTAGTGACTCCCTGCATTGCGTTTTAACGCTTATATTCCTCAATCTTTATCCTTTTGTTGTTTTTTTATCTTGATCAAGACCCTGTTTTTCCGGTCTTTAAAATAGATCTGGTGTTTACGAACCGTATACCGGATATCGAAAACCTTGTTCGCGATACGCTGTTCAAATCCCTCATCCGTCTGCTGCAGGTTTTTACCATCGAAAATAGGCTGTGAACGTAAAACATTCTCCATGATGTCATCAGGATACATTGCGTTCAAATACTCTGCATTAAAACTGCTTTTGGTCATACACCCCTTGCCCTCAACGCAGATCAGGTTCTCGATCTCGATCTTCCCGACCGGCTGCCCGGCTGAAAAGAGCTCTAGCGCGACAAGGTCTTCATTGCTTCGAACATACCCGGTGTCTGCGAACTTTAGCTTCGGTGTCTTCAAGATGATGGTCGCTGCATCTGTTTTTACAAAGGGTCTTGCTGCACATCCACTCAAGATGAGCAGACCAGCAAGACTAACCCATAGGATATAAAATTTTCTCATGAACCGCGTCACATGCCTTCAATATCTCATCACTCAGTGTCATATCCATCGCTGCCAAGGAGGCATCAAGCTGATCGGTCGACGTTGCCCCTATAATAGTTGAGGCTACAAAGTCGAACTGCTTGCTCCAAGCCGTTGCCAACGTGACCGGGTCAAGTCCGGCGTCATGTGCGATCCGGATATACTCTTGCGTAGAGGCCAGGGTCCTGTCATTCATAAAACGCTCTGCCATGAGGCGCTGACGGGGGTTGGAAGATTTAAGGTAGTCGCTGAAACGCCCCTTGGCATCTGGATTTTGGTTGTATTTACCGCTCAGTACACCGCCGCCTAAAGGGGAATATGGCAGCAGCGAGACCCTCTCTTTTACGGCAAGTGTCGATAGCTCATCTAAAAAACGGCGGTTCAACAGCGAGAAGTTGTTTTGGATCGACTCGAACCGTGCCAGCTTCTCATACTTCGAGACGCTTAACGCCTTCATCGTTCCGTAGGCTGTGTCATTAGACGTACCGATATAGCGCACCTTTCCACTCTGAACCAGTCTGTCAAAAGCCTCCATAGACTCTTCGATCGGAACGACCATGTCAGGCCAGTGCATCTGGTACAGGTCGATATAGTCTGTCTGAAGCCGTTTTAAAGACCCTTCAACGGCACGCTCTATGTGGAAGCGGTCAATAGCGGTCAGACCATGGCGGATCGGCGGCACAAACCAGCCTGACGCCGCTCCGGCGACTTTGCTTGCCAAGATAACACTCTCGCGGGGTTTTGTCTTTAACCATCTGCCCACGATCTCTTCAGTGATACCTGCCAATTTACTCTGAGGCGGTACCGGATAGAGCTCCGCAGTATCATAAAAGTTGACCCCGGCATCATAAGCCTTGTCCATAATAGCAAAGGCCGTTTTTTCATCCGGCACCTGTGTTCCAAAGGTCATCGTCCCCATACAGATGGGACTTACTCTCAACCCGGATCGACCAATATATCGATACTCCATATTCCACCGCCTTTTTGAATAACTAATTGTAGCAAGTTGTAAAGATGAAATACTTAGGAACTTCACTTAGCTCTAATTTATTAGTAGTTATACTTGATTATAAAATCCCTTATGTAGATAGGCAATATGTCGTTCAAAGAAAAAAAATTTCATATCCTCAGTGTTGATGACACCGAAACAAACCGCATCGTCATCGAAAAGATACTTAACGGTGTCGGGTACAGTGTCACTTCGGCTTCTAGCGGGATTGAGGCCATAGAGATACTTAACGGCGGTCTCAAAGCCGACCTGATCCTGCTCGATATCATGATGCCTGAGATGAACGGGTTCGAGACCTGCACTATTATCAAAAAGTCAAGAAGAATGGCCATGGTACCTGTTATCTTTTTGACAGCCATGACCGACATCAAAGGGATCTCCACCGGGTTTGAAGTCGGCGGCGTGGACTACATCACCAAGCCGTTTCAAAAGATCGAACTTCTTGCCCGCATCAAGACCCACCTCAAACTCAAACACTATCAAGACCAGGAGATCGAGCAGACCCAGCGCGAACTGATCTACACTATCGCCCGGCTTACCGATATACACAGTGCCGAGATAGGCAACCACATTAAGCGGGTCTCAGAGTATGCCAAACTGCTTGCAATACTGGCCGGTTACGACAAAGAGAAAGCAGAGGTCTTTAAACTTGCCGCTGCCATGCATGATGTCGGCAAGATCGGTATTCCCGATGCCATCCGCAACAAACCAGGAAAACTGACCGAAGAGGAGGATGAGATCATGCGCGAACACCCTAACATCGGTTATGATATCCTCTCGCAATCCAAACGTCCACTGCTGCATGCGGCCGCAATTGTCGCACAGCAGCATCATGAACGCTATGACGGTATGGGTTATCCAAGAGGGCTGAAGGGAAAACAGATCCACATCCTCGGACGCATCGCAGCGTTAGCGGATGTTTTCGACGCTCTCGACACCCCAAGACCCTATAAAAAACAATGGACCCTGCCCCAGACGCTCAGCTTCATTCAAAAAGAGAGCGGTAAACATTTTGACCCTCGTTTAGTGGACCTTCTAGTCAAGAACTTTGGGCGTTTTCGGAAAATTCGGGATAAGTTTCCGGATTGATGGTGGTGATGACAATGTTGCTCTTTAATATAATTCCTCTCTGATTATTTCAAACTTTTAGAATCTATATTAATGATCTAACTTTGCAGAATATAAAAGCATTTCTTCTTGTCACCAATCTATCAAAAGAATCATAAAAACGATAGAATATCCATATGAAAATCCACATCGATCTAGACTGCTTTTTTGTTTCCGCCGAACGTACTATAGACCCCAGTCTAAAGGGCAAACCTGTAGGTATAGGCGGACGGGGTGACACCAAGATATTTTCGCATGAAAAAAGCCGCCAGTTTTTGAACCTTAAGAACACGGGCTCTTTTGTACCGGCCTACTTCTTTGAACACCAATCCACCAAAGACAATGACCTCAAAAGGTTTATCGACCCCGATGGGCGCATACGGGGGATGTTGACGACCACTTCGTATGAGGCCAGAGCACACGGCATCAAAACAGGTTCTACCATCCGCGAAGCACTTCAGCGCTGCCCCGACATCATCATCAAACAGCCCAACATGAAACTCTACCAAGAGCTCTCATACAGACTAAAGACCTTTCTGCAAGAGCGGATTCCAGTTATGGAGCAAGGAAGCATCGATGAGTTTTATGGCGACCTGGACGGCTGGGTTGAGGACAAAGATGTTCCGCAGTTCATCGAAGAGCTCAAACACGAAGCGATGGAGGTACTGGAGCTGCCTCTCTCTATCGGTGCCGCCTACTCCAAGTTCACCGCAAAGATGGCGACTACTGTAGCCAAACCTTTTGGTACCAGAGTCATCTACCCGCATGAAGTCGATGCCTTCATAAAAGAGAAACCCATCAGCGACTTTCCCGGTATCGGTCGTAAAACGGCGGCTAAACTTCTTGCCCGCGGTATTACGACACTCGGTGAGATACAGCGTCATCCCGACGCTTTTCTCCACTCGACCAAGTCTCAAAAAGATCTTTATGAACGTGTCTGCGGCATCGACAAAACACCGCTGCAGCAAGAGAGAGAACGCAAGTCTATCGGTATCTCACGCACCTTCGATCCTGAAATTGACCGCAGAGAGCTTAAACGCCGGGTCATCATACTCTCCCGTCACCTCTCCCACGCCCTTGTCCGCATGAAAAAGCATCCTACACATTACAGACTCTCGATCCGCTACGATATGAACCAAAAAGGCAACGCCGCCATTACGATCAACCGCCTTTTCAGTGAGGCGTTTCTGCGTACCACCCTGCTCGAGCTTTTTCAAAAAGCAGACAGCTATACCAACCTCAAAGTCATTCGAATCAATCTCTCCTGTTCTGCCTTCACCCAAAGCAACCGCCACACCTTCTCTCTCTTGGAGTATGAAGAGGACACCAAGCGTCACAGACTGACACAAAGCACCTCATCTCTGCGTGAAAAATATGGACTGGACACGCTGCAGTGGGGAGGGGAGCTTTAAAGGCACCTTTTTTTGCTATAATCAAACAAATAATTAAAAGGTCAACCTATCGCCGCCTCTCAACCCTCTCTTCTACACCAGTTTCGCTCTTTTTATATTCGCAACTACCCGAACTCTCTTGAGGAGGCGATAGAGTACTTCGCTGTCTTTGGCGGGCTTGGCTGGGAGAT
The DNA here is from genome assembly GCA_039714575.1 of Campylobacterota bacterium. Taxonomy (GTDB): domain Bacteria; phylum Campylobacterota; class Campylobacteria; order Campylobacterales; family Sulfurimonadaceae; genus Sulfonitrofixus. The sequence goes on from JBDLJE010000050.1 coordinate 14,406, forward strand.
CGATACCGACATACCCCTGCTGACATTGATCGAAGAGCTTATCTTGGACAATTACGGCCATATTCACAACCACATCATCGACATGACCCTCGGAGAGAGTACCTATCATGCCATACTCACGGGTATTGCACGGGGTGACCGCCGGACACACTCCGCTTTTAAGCGTGCGCGCATCTCTGAGAAAACAGGCGACCAGGCCATTCACTATCTCTGTCAGACCGGGATCATCGAACTAGAGCCCTCACGCGAAAACCCGTTGGAAAAAGAGTACCCGAACCAAAAGTTCAAAAAAGAGATCGAGAGACATCAGATCTCTGACAAACTTGCTTTCACAACCCCTTTTATGCGTTTTTGGTTCTCTTTTGTCTCACCCATGTACAGAGGTATAGAAAAAGGGGAGTACAACGAGCTCAAAAGACGTTTTAGAGACCGCGAACAGAGTTTTAGCAGTCTGGTCTTTGAAAAGCTCTCCATCGAACTGCTGAGAAAAGAGTATGAAAACGACCCTATAGTCGAAGTGGGAAGCTACTGGGACAGACAGGTCGAGATCGACATATTGGCCAAAACAGCCTCGGGCAAGATCGTTGCAGGCGAGTGCAAATACACCAACACCAAGGTCAACAAAAGCGAGCTCTCCAAGCTCCAAGAGAAGTGCGCTCTTGCAGGCTTCGAAGCCGATGAGTTTGTACTATTTTCAAAACGCGGTTTTTCCAATGAGCTCACATCATCAAAAGATGAAAAAGTACAACTGTACAGCCTTAACGACTTTAAAAAACTCCTCGACAACCTCAGCCCTGACGAAATGATAGAAGGGTTACCTAAACCATAATATAGCTAGAGCTTTTTGCGGCACACCTCATCATACATCTCGGGTCGACGGTCTTTTAAAAGCGCCCAATACTCTCTCTGTTCTCTGTTCTCATCGAGGTCATACTCCGTGTAGATCACACCCTCTTTGTCACATGAAGCTTCAGCTGTTTTTTCACCCGTGCAGTCCGTCATAAAAGAGGCGCCGTAAAACGTAAGGGAACAACTTTCACCCTCTTCTACACCAACACGGTTAGCGGCAACAACAGGTACGGTGTTGGCGGCCGCATGACCCTGTTGAACCCGCTGCCAATGTGCTTTTGAGTCCACACCGATCTCCGGTTCACTCCCTATGGCGGTAGGGTAGAAAATAAGCTCCGCCCCCATCAAGGCAAGCGAACGCGCCGTCTCCGGAAACCACTGATCCCAGCAGATACCCACGCCGATCTTGGCATATTCGGTATTCCAAACTTTAAACCCGGTATCGCCCGGTTTAAAGTAGAACTTCTCTTCATAACCGGGTCCATCGGGAATATGGGTTTTACGGTAGTTCTCCAGCACCGTACCATCCGCATCGATAACCACAAGTGAATTAAAATAGTCATCACCCGATTTTTCAAAATAACTCAGAGGCAGTACCACTCTAAGCTCTTTTGCCAAGATGCTGAAACGCTCTATCAACGGGTGTCCCTCACGCTCTTGTGCCCATGAAAAGTAATGGCTGTCCATATCTTTGCAAAAGTAAAGTCCATCAAAAAGCTCCGGCAGTAAAATGATCTGTGCACCGTGAGAAGCGGCTTCTCTGACCAGTGCTTCAGCTTTGTCAACATTCGCTTCTTTGTCTTTGCCCATTGCCATCTGAACGGCTGCCGTTTTGATCATTATGCTTCCCGGTCTGAATTTGTTTCATATCCTACCATAGGCTTTAAAAAAGAGAGTTGTAATGTAAAAGAAACAAGCTTATGTTATTATCTATATTAACAACTCACTAAAAAGGGGCATTTATGCAATCCAAATTAACACTGCCGCTATCCGCGATCTTACTGTTAGGTGCAAGCTCACTTTACGCAGCCAAGTTTGAAACACTTGGCTACAAGTCGATCTCAATGGGAGGCGCTGCCGTTGCCAGTTCTACCGGTTCCATAGCGACCTACAACAACCCCGCTCTGTTGGGCAAGACCCCTTACACTGTTGAGGTCTCCATAGGCGGCGGTATAGGTGCGTATGACCACGGTATCGGCGCATCGATCATTAAACTCAATGACATCGAGTTTCTTGACACCGTCAACAAAGCATCGCAAGATCTGACTACATTGACCTCCAGTGACGTACAAAACCTTATCGACGGCATCAACATTATTATAGATATGGACGGAAACGCCGTCGTTACTTCACCGCAAGCCTATGCTGCTGCGCAGATCAACGGCTTCGGGTTCGGTGTGTTTGGCACCTCGGATGCAGCGGCAACGGCGGTCGTCGATCAGGCGTATGACCAACTTATATTTTTTGACAGCGGCAGCGGCCAATATGTCAAGATCAACCCGGATGGAACGCCTGCCCCAAGTGATGCTGCTGAATATACAAGCTCATCTATTGAGTATGCCATCGACAACGGTCTCACCTACCTCGATGTAACAGGGGTCTCTCTCGGTGAGATCCCGCTTGCCTATGGACATAGTTTTGAGACAAACCTCGGTAATATTATGATAGGCGGGGCGCTGAAATATATGCAGGCCGTCGCCTATACAGAGCAGTTTGACATCGACTACTCAGATAGCACTCTTGGTGAAAAACTTGACAAGACCACTACCGACTATGGTGTTGACCTGGGCCTTGCCTATCAACCTGCTTTCGCGTATGACCTGACACTTGCCGTGGTTGCCAAAAATATTAATACGCCGGAATTCGACTTCCAAGACGGCAGCAAATACACGATAGACCCTATGGTCCGTGCAGGTATCGCTTACAACATCTTCGACTCTTTGGAGATCGCTGCCGACTATGACCTGACCAGCAACAAAGTGCTGACCGACGACCTTGAAAGCCAGATGGTCGGCGGCGGTCTTAACTTTGAACCCTTCGAATCCTTCTTTGCCCTCTCGCTTCGTGCCGGGCTCATGCAGAACCTTCACAGCAATGACCAGGCCGGACTTATCTATACCGCCGGTATGGGGATTGGTGTCAAATGGTTCCAACTCGACCTCTCCGGGCAGATGTCAAGCAACGAGCACACTATTGACGATGTAAGCGTCCCCCACTATGCAAAGGTTAACCTAGCCCTAATTTCACGTTGGTAGAGCATAGCCCGCCGGCTAAGCAAACGACACTCATCGAAAGATATTATAGAGGGCGTTAAACATGCTTGGTTATAATATCCGCCTCTCTTTCTCTTCATCGCTTAACTGGATAAAGCAGGGCCCTCCTAAGGCCTAGCTCGAGGTTCGAGTCCTCGTGGGGAGACCATACAGCAATCAAACCATACCAATATATGTTCTATCATCGTACCGGTGGCATCTGAGGCTGTCTGACAGGAGGAAAGCGCGGCGGTGAAGAGTACCCTGACGACCCGCTGCTGCCGCCGCTGGAAAAACTGCCGTCTTGATAGACCTCTGTCACGTTGGGACGAATGCCGTAGATAGCGTGGTATTCACGAACGGCGCCTTTAAAGTAGTCTCTTCGCATTTTGTCTGCTTTTTTGATGACTTGCCGTATCTGATACTGGTCGGCTAAGATGATCTCCTCTTGACAATACCCCAAGTATTCAGTCGCCGTGTCGATAACCTTGTTGATAAGGTTGTAACTTTTACGATAGGAGACCTGCCCCTGCTCATTCATGACATACTTTGCCATGTCATACGCCGCCTCACGATCACTGCAGCTCTTGGCAGACAGACTTGCAGTTGCGATCACCAACAATGTGCCAAATATAATGATCGTCTTTCTCATTGTACCGGCCTTATCGTTCCCCATTTGTAGACGATGATCTCCTCAGGATGGCTGCGGGCATACCTGCCGATCTCATACAGAGTGAACACCTTGTAACTCTGTTGATACTGCTCTGCCTTTGCGATCTTGCGTTTGAGCGTGTACTGGCGGTCTAAAGAGTAGCTTTTTGGACACTTTTCAAGCAGCCCTGTACCCTTTTTAATAAACTTTCCAATGATCGCATAGGAGCTGTTGCCGGCAATTGCGATACGAGCTACTGTGTCATAGGCTTTTTCCTCTTTTTCAAATACTGCTTTCAGTGTAGAACAGTCATCCGCTTTGACAGTGCTATTAATGAGTAAAAGTAAGATCGACAGAGTAAATAGCTTCATACAACTATTTTAGCGGATAGACTATTATATTGGAGAGAGGAAAAAAGGTTAGATGATATTTTAAATTTTCGTTCGCTGAAAAGCCCAGCAGTTGGCTTTTCCTATCAGTTGAGAACCTTCGGTTCTTTATTGATGTCCAAGCCTTCGGTGATGCTTCGCATAACACCTTCGGTTTCGTTCGCTGAAAAGCCC
>JBDLJE010000051.1:0-18504 GCA_039714575.1 Campylobacterota bacterium
AACTTAACTGCTGGACTCATTGTTAATGAAAGTGCAGCGTTCTTGATGTAACGACCTTTTGCAGAAGCCGGCTTCTGCTTGTTGATCGCAGCAACGAATGCAGTGATGTTCTCTTCGATCTTAGCAGCGTCAAAGCTTGCTTTACCGATACCGGCGTGGATGTTACCTTTTTTGTCAACACGGAAAGCGACCTGGCCGCCTTTTACGTTGTTAACAGCAGTAGCAACATCTGGAGTTACTGTACCGGTCTTAGGGTTAGGCATCATACCTTTTGGCCCTAGAATACGACCGATCTTACCGACAAGACCCATACAGTCAGGTGCAGCAACAACGATATCGAAGTTGATGTCACCCGCTTGGATCTGCTCTACAAGATCGTCAGTACCAACGATGTCAGCACCGGCAGCTTTAGCTTCGTCAGCTTTAGCACCCTTAGCGAAAACTGCAACACGTACAGTCTTACCGGTTCCGTTCGGAAGAACGATCGCACCACGTACCATCTGGTCAGCGTGACGAGGGTCAACGTTCAGGTTCATTGCAATCTCAACAGTCTCGTCGAATTTTGCAGATGTCAGTTCTTTCATAGCAGCAGCTGACTCAGCCACTGTATATTTTTTAGTGCTATCAATTTTTTCTGATAGTTGTGTATAGCGTTTACTTGCCATTTTGATTCTCCATAATAAATCTGCCGCATAATTTATATTGTTACGGTTGAGGAAAATTCCTTAACCTGGTTTGACACCTGGACTAAAAGCCCGAAGTGCCTTGCACTTGTACTACTGCGGTCGATAGTATAGTTACAAGCTTTGCAGACGTTAGTCTACGATCTCGATACCCATTGAACGAGCAGAACCCGCCAATGTGTTTGCAGCTTGCTCTTCATCGTCAGTGTTAAGATCAGCGATCTTAGCTTTAACAACGTCCATAAGCTGTGCTTTGGTAATCTTGCCTACTTTGTTTGTAAGTGGGTTGTCAGTACCTTTTTTAAGACCTGCAGCCTTCATAAGAAGAGCAGACGCCGGTGGCTGCTTAGTGATAAAAGTGAAACTTCTGTCAGAGTAGACAGTGATAACAACCGGGACTTTGAACCCCATCTTGTCTTTTGTTGTTTCGTTGAACGCTTTACAGAACTCCATGATGTTAACACCACGTTGTCCTAGAGCAGGTCCAACAGGTGGAGCCGGGTTAGCTTTACCAGCTTCGATCTGAAGCTTGATATAATCCATAACTTTTTTTGCCATAGTTTTTTTCCTTTTTTGAGATTAAATAATTTTTTCGACCTGTGTATACGAAATATCCACAGGTGTTGAACGACCAAAGATCGAAACGTTTAGTTTAAGTGTTCCATGCTCTACATCGTACTCATCAACAGTACCGGTAAAGTTAGCGAACGGACCGTCAACAATACGGACCATCTCACCGTTTTCGAAGTAGACCTTCGGCTTCGGTGCAGGGCGGTTGTTAACACGGTCTAAGATCGTGTTAATGTCAGTGTCGCTCAACGGTGTCGGTATGTTCGCCTCGCCGATAAAGCCTGAGACCTTCGGAACAGCCTGGATCATTGTCTGAAGTTCCGTGTCAAGATCGATGTTAATGAAAACATACCCTGAGTAGAGAGAACGCTCAGAGATCTTCTTTTGACCGTTTTTCATCTCGACAACATCTTCAGTCGGAACGATCACTTCTGCGATGCGGTCTTGAAGTTTGTTCTCTTCTATGAGGTGCAAGATCGCTTCACGGACTTTACGCTCGCTGCCGTAGGTCTGAATTGAGTACCATTTGTGTGCCATAACTAACCCTTAACCTAAAATCGCAGAGAGGACTGATGACATCAAAAGATCGACCAGTGCCAAAAATGCAGCGACAACAGCCACTACCAAGAAGACAGCAAAAAATGCCTGCTTGACCTGCCCTTTTGTCGGGAAGATAACTTTTGCTAATTCCAGTTTTGCATTTCTTAACGCGCTTTTCATCATCTGTTTCCTCATTGCATTTGCAATAAATAGAGCCCGAAAGCCGTATTGATTGTAAATGCTGTTTTTGTTTTAGTGGCAGGCGTAGAGAGACTCGAACTCCCAACACCCGGATTTGGAATCCGGTGCTCTACCATTGGAGCTATACGCCTACATTTTGCTTTCGCAAATGGAAAAGAGTAAAGGGTGAAGAGGTAAGAGAAAAAACCTCTTACCTCTTACCTCTTTACTCTTCACTTACACAAAGGTGAAATTATAATTTCATCTCTTTATGTGGTGTATGCTCACGACACCATTTACAGTATTTAGTCACTGTGAATTTTTCTGTGTGAGTCTTTTTGTTTTTAGTGGTGTGATAGTTACGACGTGTACACTTCTCACAACCTAAGTGAATTGTTTCTCTCATTGTGTTTACCTAATATAAAATTCACTTCCCGAGGGAAGCGACATCAATTACTTGATGATTGTAGCAACAACACCAGCGCCGACTGTACGTCCACCTTCACGGATAGCGAAACGAGTTCCCTCTTCCATTGCGATCGGAGCGATCAGTTCAGCAGTAATGCTTACGTTGTCACCTGGCATAACCATCTCAGTACCTTCTGGTAGAGTGATCGCACCTGTAACGTCAGTTGTACGTACGTAGAACTGTGGACGGTAGTTAGAGAAGAATGGAGTGTGACGTCCACCCTCTTCTTTGCTTAGTACATAGATCTCAGCAGTAAATGTTGTGTGAGGAGTGATTGAACCCGGCTTACAAAGAACCTGACCACGCTCAACAGCTTCTTTATCGATACCACGAAGAAGAACACCACAGTTATCACCAGCAACACCACAATCCATCTCTTTACGGAACATCTCAACACCAGTTACCGTAGTAGACTGAGTATCTTTGATCCCGACGATCTCGATGTTCTCACCAACACAAACCTGACCACGTTCAACACGACCGGTTACAACTGTACCACGACCAGAGATCGAGAATACATCCTCAACCGGCATTAGGAACTCTTTGTCTGTTTCACGCTCTGGTTCTGGGATGTACTCATCAACAGTATCCATAAGAGCAACGATCTTCGCAGACCAGTCACCAAGAGTACCAGATTTAGCTTCTTCAAGAGCTTTAACCGCAGAACCTACAGTAATAGGAGTGTCATCACCCGGGAACTCGTATTGGTCTAGTAGTTCACGGATTTCCATCTCTACCAGCTCAAGAAGCTCTTCATCATCAACAAGGTCCTCTTTGTTCATGAAAACAACGATGTACGGAACACCGACCTGCTTAGAAAGAAGGATGTGCTCACGTGTTTGTGGCATTGGGCCATCCGCTGCAGAAACAACAAGAATAGCACCGTCCATCTGAGCAGCACCGGTAATCATGTTCTTAACATAATCCGCGTGACCTGGACAGTCAACGTGAGCGTAGTGACGAGTGTTCGTCTCATACTCAACGTGTGAAGTAGCGATCGTGATACCACGCTCGCGCTCTTCAGGAGCGTTATCGATCTGATCGTAATCCATAAGCGCTGCACCGTTAGTAACTGCAAGTACTGCAGTGATTGCTGCTGTTAGTGTTGTTTTACCATGATCTACGTGACCGATAGTACCGATATTGACGTGTGGTTTATTACGTTCAAATTTTTCTTTTGCCATAGTGTCCTCCGACTTTTTAGTAAATTAAGATGGAATTGTACCTAAAAACTATTCATTTATTGCTTATAATTTTAAAATTCTCTGAAAAATCTTTTTTTAACGTTTAGATGGAGCTCACACCGGGAATTGAACCCGGGACCTCTTCCTTACCAAGGAAGTGCTCTACCTCTGAGCCATGTGAGCATAAAGACCACAACATCAAAATTTATAAACCAAAGCAATAAGTGCATAGTTTTTTAGTACATAGTAATTGGTTGAAAGAATTAGTCATTAGATAGAAATAAGTAGAAGTATAAGTTATTGTACTTCAGCTCCCAGAAGGATAATACGGTTTCTCAATGGAGCGGGTGAAGGGACTCGAACCCTCGACCCTCAGCTTGGAAGGCTGACGCTCTAGCCAACTGAGCTACGCCCGCGTCATCATTGATGGTGGTGAGAAGAGGAGTCGAACCTCTGAACCCATAGGGAGCAGATTTACAGTCTGCCGTCGTTGGCCACTTGACTATCTCACCACGTTTTGTTGTATTGATCTGGTCTAACACTGTTTCTAATATTCGAAATCAAATGGTGCCGACACGAGGATTTGAACCCCGGGCCTGCTGATTACAAATCAGCTGCTCTAGCCAACTGAGCTATGTCGGCATCTGAAATCGAGCTGCAATTATAGGCACTTTTGTTTTCAATGTCAAGGGTTTTTTGGCTAAAAATGAATTTTCTCTCCATCTTCCAATATTTTCACCTTCCAGGCACCCTTTTTTGCCTCTATTTCAGCCCGTACTCTTTTTTCATAGAGGGGTTTGATGTGGTTGATATAGAGCTTAAGACCACTCTTTTCCAACGGTTTCAACCCTCTGAAAAGCAGTTCCGGTGTCAGATGCTTACTCTCTTTGGCCAAACCATCCATACTCGACGGAAAAGAGCACTCGATGACCAACGCCGTAATAGCATTGTTCTTTGCTGCAAGATCAACCGCAGAACGAAGGTCATAAGTGTCTGCCGTTATAAGCACACTGCTCTTGCCTCTGTTGATCACATAACCGCAGCTCTCTACCGTATGGTCTGTTGCGAATGCTTCAACAGAGCTCTCTTCATCCAACGGATAGACCTCTTCTACTATAATTGGTTCATACACCAGCGCCATCTCTTCGCTCTCTACTAACTTTATTTTAGAGAAGTCCGGCCAGATGACATCATTGAGATAGTGCTGCTGTATCGCCTTGAGTGTTGCCGGGAGTCCGCGCAGTCTAAGCGGTTTTTTGCGTTGTGAAAAATAGCTGTCCAGGATGTAAGCTATATCGACGATGTGGTCCAGGTGCGAATGGGTCAGCCAGATCGTCTCGATCTCTGCCACAGCCTCTTTCATGGGACGGAGCAGGTTTCCGGCATCAACGACATTATGGGCATCGATCAAAAAAGCACTTGTTCCGCCCTCTTCACCTTTTGTACCCTTGGTACCGAGTACCGTTATCTCATGCACCACTATAGACATCTTTGAACTCTTCTCTGATCGCTAAGAACTTATCAAGATTCTCAAAGAACAGGTCGATCAGTTTTGGATCAAAATGTCTGCCTCTCTCCTCTTTGAAAAGAACAAAGATCCTCTCATCATGCCAGGCCTTTTTATAGACACGATCCGAGCCTAAAGCGTCGAAAACATCGGCAAGTGCCGTGATACGGCCGTAAATATGGATCTCTTCGCCTTTGAGTCTATTAGGATAACCGCTTCCGTCAAACTTCTCATGATGCTCATAAGCGACGATCGCGGCCGCTTTAAGCAGTGTGCGTTTAGAGCCTTTCAAAATGTTGTACCCCAGTTGAGCATGGGTGTTCATGATCCTGCGGTCCTCTTCGTTAAAGTAACCGGGTTTGTTCAAGACCGCATCGGGAATAGCGATCTTGCCCAGATCGTGCATCGGCGAGGCATCTTTTAAGGTAGCACACTCCTCTTCGCTCAACCCATACAGTTGCGCCAGCAGCAGTGAGTACTCTGCGACCCTTTTGACATGGTTGCCGGTCTCTCTCGAACGGCTCTCTCCCGTAATACCCATGATATAGACAAGCTCTCTTTGCGTATTATCGATCTCTTCTATGAGCAGTGACGACTCGACGCTCTCTGCCATGTAACTCGACGCCAGGGTCAAATAGCGCAGGTCCTCTTCACTGAACTTCTGCCCCTCTTGTTTGTTGATGACCTGCATCGCACCGATCACTTCGTCACTCGAGTTATGCATCGGAATGACCATCATCGTCTCTGTTTTGTACCCGGTCTCTTTATCGACATCGCTGTTAAAATGAGGGTCTGCATAGACATCGTTGATGATCACCGAACGCTTCTCGGCTATGGCATTACCGACGATCCCGCTGTCCACGGGGATCTTAAGATAGTCAACGCCATGTGCTACCTTGGTCCACAAGTACCTCTTCTCTCTGTCGAGCAACCAGACGGTGCAGCGATCAGCGGAGACAATGTCGCGCCCCATCTCGGCTAGTTCCGGAATCAGTTTTGCATGATCATGTATCGCCGCAACTTTAGTGATATAACTAAAGATAAGCGCCAACAGTTCATCGGCATTTCGCTTCATTCACTTCTCCTGTGGTGTTATTACGGCACTGACTAAGCTCTTGAATATTGAGGTATTTAGTTAGTGCCGTAATAGTGTAACTAATTTTCTCTCACGGTCAAAGAAAAACAGCCGTCGTAATTGTAGAATTTATCTCTAATTACAAACATAGTATTATTTTTTATAATATTATTCTAAACAAAAACAAGGCTGCGAATGCGTTTTCTATTTTTTCTGTTGTTTATCATCTCCTCTGCTTATGGCGCGGCCGCTTTTATCTCGGCCGATGCACTTGACAAGCTTATCCAAGACAAAGAGATCGTTCTCGTAGACGTTGGTTCAAAAAAGGACTTTGAGCAAGGACACATTCCGGGAGCCGTGCACACTTCGATCACGGCATGGCGAAAACCCGTTGAAAAGCACCAGGTCATGCGTTCAAGCGAACAGATCGAAACAGCGATGCGAGAGCTGGGCATCAGTAATGACTCTCAGGTCGTCATCTATGGCCACAACAAGACAAAAGAGGCTTTGAAGTCCAGCTACATCGCCCTGGCTATGATCGTTCATGGTCTCAAAGAGGTCTCGATCCTCGATGGCGCCTATGAAGAGTGGATCGATGAAGATGAACAAAGAGCCGTCTCAAAAAAGAGCCCTATCAGGATACTGGGGAACTTTAAAGCCGTTAAAAACCCGAATGTGGTTGTCGACATGGCCTATGTCAAAAAAAGAGTCAACAAAGTCCCTATGCTCGAAGCGCGTCCGGCAGTCTTTTACTACGGAACACTCAGAAGCCAGGGTGTCAAACGGATCGGGCATATCCCAAAAGCGATGAGCAGCTTCTGGAAAGACAAGTTCGAGATCGATGGTACACTCAAAGACGACGAGGTGCTCAAAGAGATCTTTACCGACGGCTATAAGCTCAACCCCGACAAAGAGGTCATCTTATACTGCACCGGCGGTCTTGAAGCCTCGATGAACTGGTTTATTGTCTCACAGCACCTGAAATTCACCAAGGCCAAGATCTATGATGCATCCCTGCGTGAATGGGCCAACCGTGATGACACCCCTCTAGTTCGCTACAAGTGGGAAACATACGGGTACTAAGATGGCGCGAAGCACCACTTTTCTGCAGGCTTTGGCACTTTTTGTCTTACTTGCCTTCTTGCCGGTCAGCTATTTTCTGCCCAACGGCACAGCCCTCGTCTGGACCATCGTCATCCCAATGCTCCCTCTTTTTATCGTCGTTGTCGGGTATAACCGCTGGCGAAAGCTCTGCCCCCTTGCCTGGATAGCGGCTGTAGGTCAGTTTCTGCAGTGGGTTCCAAAACGCAGAGTCTCGGACTGGTTTGAAAGGAACTACTACACCTTTCAGTTTTCTCTGCTCTTTTTAGCTCTGAGCGCCCGTCTGCTGCTGCTGAATTTCGAAGGCACCTCTTTAGCCCTCTTTTTTCTTGCTGTTGCTCTTCTGGCTTTTTTGACCAATCTTCTCTACGCCGGCAAGTCCTGGTGTAACTTCTTCTGTCCGGTCGGGGTGGTTGAAAAGATCTACTGCGGTTCCAACGCTCTGTTAAGTCACCAGACCTCTGCCTGCGACAGCTGTGTTGCCTGTAAAAGCAACTGCCCTGACATCGACCTTGAAAAAGGGTACTGGAAAGAGAACGGCGACGCCTCCAAGCGCATGGTCTTTTACGCTTTTGGAGGTCTGGTCTTTGGTTTTTATGCCTACTTTTATGCGATAAGCGGCTCTTGGGACTACTACTTTCAGGGAACATGGTCCAACCCTGCTCTAGCCTACAGTGATCTTCTCTCACCGGGGTTTTTCTTTTTGCCGATCATCCCCAAACTGATCGCAGCGCCATTGACCCTTCTCTTTTTCTCTGTTATCAGCTACCTGCTGTTTGCCAAGATCGAAAAACTTATACCTCATCTTAAATGGGCAAAGAACAAAGACCCAAAAAGCGTTGAGCACATCGTTAAAGCTATCGTCGCCTTTACCGCCTTTAACCTCTTCTATCTCTTTGCCGGCGCACCAACCTTCAGCCACTACCCCGTGTTGTATGCGCTGTTCCATTTTACGGTGATCGTTGTCTCATCCGTTATGCTCTGGAAAGAGCTCTTTAGAGAGGAGCGTTTCTACCTGCAGGAACGTTTTGCACAGAAGATCCTCAGCAAGTGGAATGGGCTGCAGCCTGCACCGACCAATCTGAAAGAGATCTACTACACGTACGCCAACCAGCAAGAGAACCAACTAGAGAAACTTGACCTCTACAAAGAGACGGTTCTCGAACTTCTGAGTGACGGTACGCTGAGTAAAGAGGACTTTACACTGCTTGACAAGATCAGAGAGCAGCTTGGACTTACAGAGGGTGAACACAAGAAGGTCCTTCGATCGCTCAAACGTGACAACAGCAACCTCTTTGATGAAGAGAATGCCCTCACCTCAGAGAAGATCTTTCAACTTAAGATCTACAAAGAGCACCTCCAGGAGCTGCTCGAACAGGAGGTCAATGCCGACGAGTTCCAAAAGGTGCAGCAGCGCTTTCATATTAACGATGAAGAACATCAGCGTATCTACAACGACCTTGTGCACGGTGACAACAACCTTGAGGAGCGTGTCACGACCAAGCTCAAACAGCTTCACCAGAGCGCCAAGCTTATCGCAGCACTCTCTTTTCACCAAGACCAGAAGAGTGCTGCATACCTTCTCTTCACCCTCTCTAACAGTTTTGAAAAGAAGTTTAAACTCTTATGCAACACATTGACGCTGCTCTCTCCTGCTGACAAGGAAGCAGTTGTAACGCTTAACCGTCAGATACATGCCTATTTCAACCGCACCGTCAATGAGCAGGTAGAGATAACCCCGCCGCAGCTGTTCTCAGAGCAGTACAATACAAAACTGCATCTCATACTCGACGCGCTGCAAGACGTTGTGATGTATGATGAGGAGAGACTGACCCTGATCATCCGTGAGCACCTTGCTTATCAAGAAGAGGAGCTTACAACTGCCATACTCTACTACTTTTATGAACATGAACTGTACAAGATCATCGATTACCGAACCTACTCAAGAAGTGAGTGCAGTCTCATCGCAGAGATCACAAGAGCTATCAGAGAGAGAAGCCGCTCCATCACCCGTGTCGAGATCATGGCCTACCTGCATATGGTGCCGATCTTTAGCCGCTTGGATGCAGAAGAGCTCTATCAACTCTCCAAGGAGACAAAAAAGAGAGCCTTCAAAGATGGCAGCAAGATTGTCAAACAGGGTGATGACGGTGATTCATTTTATATCATCACAAGCGGTTCAGCCGATGTCAGCATTGAAAAACACGGCAGACACTCTCATCTGGCAACCTTGAAAGAGGGGGAGTATATCGGTGAAGTGAGCATTGTTTCCAATACCAAGAGAACGGCGACAGTGACTGCCAAGGGTGATGTCCAGACCTTGCGACTATCTGCACATACGTTTGACAAGCTGCTCAACAACAACCCGCACCTCGCTCTTCGTATGATGAAAGACATCACGGCCAGACTGCTTGAACAAAACAGCATATAAGCGTAAAACCTTATATATAGAAGCACCCTTAATTTACTTCTTAAACCCTATCTACTATAATTGATAAGAAACACAAAACAACTTTTAGCAATAAGGATTGAAAATGCGAGCCATTTTACCTCTGATAATCGCCTTTTTTGTAGTTACCGGATGCGACGGAACTTATGACAATGCGCCCGTAAAGTCCGAGCCGGCGTTAAGCATAAGCCTGGCAGCCGCGGCATTGACGCCTGTTCCCGTTAACGCGCAACTCATACTGCACGCTTCGACAGCCTTGGAGCCCTCAACGGTCAACGAGAACAGTGTCTATATTCAAAACAGTGCCAAAGAGCGCACCCCTGCCTATATTACTCTCATCGATCAAGATATCGTTGTTCAACCAAAGATCTATCTGGCTGCCAATACGGACTTTGAGCTTATTGTCACTACTGCCGTAGCCAGCAGCAGCGGCACACATCTGACTCAGAACTCCGTTACCCCTTTTACCTCCGGTGCAGCCTCTGATTTTACAGCGCCTACTATAACCTCCTCTCTGCCTGTAGCTAACACTACTGCCCGACCGTATTCAAAGATCTATTTTCAATTTAGTGAGCCTATCTCTCCTTTAGGTATTGACAACAGTGTCATAACCATTACAAACAATACCTTCGGAGACACTATCCCCGGCACTGTCAACGTTTCAGGTTCGCTTATCTCATTTACCCCCTACGTAGATATTCCGGCAGAAGATGTTACCTGGAATATTGTTCTAAATATAAATGCAATTACCGACCTAGCAGGAAATGGGGCAATAGCAGGAGGAGATGATATTAATGCTTCTTTTTTCTACTCAGCTCAAGTAGGATTCCTAACACCTAAACCGCTGGGCTCTAACGTATACAACATAGGTGCACCGGTCAATTGTATAGAGAGCAGTGACAACCTAGTTTTTGTCGGAAGTAATGCCGGACTGCACCTCATAGAATTCGATACTGTCGCAGAAACGTTTACATATAAATCGCATCTATTATCTTCTACAATAGGTTATGTCTACAGTATTGATATTGATGTGGCAGCCAACAGAGCCTATGTCGGTTCATCTACCGGTCTGAATATTATTGACATCACGCAAACAACCACTCCGTCTATAATAAGCAGTTACGAAACATCAGCCCCGGTATATGGTTTAGATATCAACGGTACAGATCTCTATTTAGCTGCTTCGGCACAAGGCTTAATTGCCTTGGATGTCACTAATGAGACAACACCGACTGTAAAATTTATCCGTTCTACCAACGGTACGGCGTTCGATGTCGCAACATCAACTACAGGTATTATCCTGGCTGACTATGACCAAGGGGTTACAAGGTTCGATTTTAATGGAGACTGGCCTGAAAACTACCCGACGACACACCATGCACGCAGTCTGATCCGAAAACCCGGCACTACTACCGGATTTTTTTCTGCCTCAGGAATTGGCGGTGTAAAACATATTGACACTTCATCCACTTCTATATTTGTTAATGCTCCTCCTCCGATGCCTTCGTATACAACTGCGGTTGTTGCTGATGGGATTTTAGATAAGGTCTACACTAATGATTTTGGTACCGGCATAGGGGTTGTAGACAGCCTTGACTACTTCTTAATTTCCTATATACCTCTTAATATCGATATTGTCACCATTTCAAGTGTCCGAGATACATCTGGTCTATATCTGATATTGGCTGATACTTCCGGTCAATTACACTCAATGCAAGTAGAATAATTATGAATAGTATAAAAATAAAAACTTCGCTTCTTCTACTCTCAATCAGTGCTACTCTGCTCAATGCTAACTGCCTTCAACTTCCAACAGACCTGGAGGTCGGCGAATGTTACGAAAAAGAGGGCAGCACCAACCTGGCGCAAGCTGCTTATGAGCGCGCTATTTTAGCAGATGACGACAACGTCAAAGCACGTCTGAAACTGGCTGCGCTCTATGCCTCTATGCAGATGAAAAAACAGGCCGATGCACTATTGGTCAATGTCAATGATACGCAATTAACACCTGCTCAACGCACCTCGTTGGCAACGCTGAAGAGAACTGAAGCCGAGTCGCTCAGTACGTTCAAAGCCAGGGTCAGCCTCGACTTTGGTTACGACACCAACATTAACATCAGCCCTATCTCCGATGACCTTGTATCAACCATCGTCGACAGTGAGACGGCGACGCTCTTTACCCGTTTTAAGGTCAACCTGAGCTACCTGCACGATCTCAGCGCATCCGGAGGCTGGTTTTTACGTACCGATGCCAACCTCTACTATCAGAACAACCCCTCTGCACACTTTTATGACGCCGCTTACGGAAGAGTCTATGCCGGGGGCGGTTATCGCGGCAGTAACTTTTCGCTCTATCTCCCGCTCTTTTATGACCGGTTGCACTATCTGGAACGCGACCTGCTTCAAGAGGCCGGACTTCGTCCGAACCTGGACATACAGTTGAGCAGTGGTTTTATTCTCAATGTCAATGCGATGTACAGTGCACGCCGTTATATCCAAAAGAGCGATCAACTCCGTGATGACGACATCGCCGGTGCCGGAGCCGCTCTCTTTTGGCTCGATGGCAAAGATATGGCCTACATCAAGACCCGCTATGAGAACTACTCCGGTGTCAACGGCAACGCGGTTGCCTTTACCGACAAGTCTATGTACTACGGCATGTTTGGCGGCATCTACTCTATTGAAGATGTTGCAGACCTTCGGTTGAACTATCAGTTTCGTTACGGAGACTTTGAAAAGGTGGCTGCAGGAGAGCGTGAAGACAGCAACCATGATCTTAAGTTCGCACTGGAACGCGACCTCATAAAACAGCTGCGTCTGCGCGCTCAATACCGCTATGTTGCCAACATATCCAACTATGAGCTGGCCGAGTATACAAAAAACGAGGTAATGCTGGGCATTATCTATAACTACTAAGGAGTGGTGATGAAAACAGTATTTTTACTATTAGCGGCGATCTCAACACTCTTGGCAAATATCGGTGAGGTCACTGCCTTGAGCGGAGAGGCCCAGCTTATACGACAGGCTGAGGCGATAGTGGTCAGCACAGGAACAAAGATCAATGAAGCCGACCTGTTGAGAACAGAGACCCGCACCAAGGTGCAGGTCGTGTTAAAAGATGACACGGTTATCACGATCGGGCCGGAGAGCGAGTACCTTTTTGAACGTTTTAAAGAGAACGGCGATGCGGAAGTCCTTATGCAGTTAAAACGCGGGTTTTTCAAAACCGTGACGGGGAGAATAGGCGAAATAGCCCCGCAGAGGTTTAAGATCAAGACCAGAGCCGCCACCATCGGTATCCGCGGTACACAGTTTATGGCGTATGTACAGGATGATGAAGAGAAGATCGGCTGTATCCAAGGCGAGATCATCGTCTGGACAGCCGAGGGCAAATATATTGTTCCGGCCGGGGAGATGCTTATCTATAAAGAGAAACGATGGTTTATGAAGAAGATGGAGATGCATGATTTTGCACCTGTCATGATAGGTATGATGCTTGATGCTCCACAAAAGAAGTATACCGACCTTGAGATGCCTGAGCTTGAAGACGATTATATTCTTGAAGAGCAGATCATTAAAGGGTATCAAGAGCCGTTCTCATTTGACTTAGGCATTGATGGCACCATTCAACCGCCTCCGTATACTCCATTAGATAAGTGATGCAGAGAGTCACCGAATGACGAACCTGAAAATGCCGAGTCTTAAGAAGCTCTTGTGGCGGATCATAGCAGCACTTAGTCTTATGATGCTGCTCTCTAGTGCCTACCTCTTTTTGCCGCAGACCTTTTTCTCTCTGGACAACCGGCTAAGAGACTTCCTTTTTCTCCTCCGCGGTCCCATCCCGGCAAGCAGCGATATCGTTATCATCGATATTGACGATAAAAGCCTAAAAGCAGAGGGGCAATGGCCCTGGTCGCGCAACAAGGTCGCTGAACTCATCAAAAACCTGAGCGAGGCGGAGGCCGGCATCATCGGGCTGGACATTGTCTTCTCCGAAGCCGACAAGAGTTCACCTCACGCCGTCGCTGCAGATCTGCAGTGTGCCCAAAAAGATCTTGAGAACTATGACACGATCTTGGCAGAGGCCGTCGCTTCGACACCGACTATCGGCGGCTATTTTTTTACTTTTGAAAAAAGCGAGCTCTCCAGAGCACCCTTTATACCCGCGATATTTATCGAGAAAGGCGGCAGCAGCCAAGAGTACATCATCACACCCGACAACCTGGTGCTCAACATCCCTGCGATTCAGGATGCCTTCTACTCAAGCGGTTTTTTCAACAACACGCCTGACGAAGGCGGGATGATACGCCGTGTACCGCTGCTCATGCGCTATAAGGGGACACTCTACCCTTCACTCTCACTTGAGATGATACGCATCTTCAGTGCTGCAAAACGTGTTATTGTCACCAACTCCGTTACGGGTGTCGAGACCATCACCATGGGCAACCTGCAGATCCCAACCGACCGTTTTGCACGTTTAATGGTGAACTTTAGAGGCGAGAGCAGAAGTTTCGACTACATCAGCGCCACTGACATCTTGTCCAAAAACTTCAACAGTGAAGATGTGGCTGGGAAATTTGTCCTGCTAGGGACCTCTGCCGTCGGTCTTGCCGACCTTCGTGCGACCCCTTTTGACACTGTAATGCCGGGAGTTGAAGTCCATGCCAATGTTATCGACAACCTGCTGCATCAGGACTTCATCGCACTACCCGAAAACACAGTGCTGCTTGACCTTCTCCTTATTGTAACAACGGTAGCTCTTGTCATCACACTCTTGTCACTGCTCAACGTCTGGTTCATACTGCCGCTCTTTATCGCTACGCTCTACGGCCTCTATCTTTTTTACATGGAGATGCTTTTCAGCCAGGGACTCGTCTTAAACATCCTGTTCCCTTCAGCTGCTTTAGTGCTTAGTTTTATGGCGGCACTCCTGCTCGACTACATCATCAACCTCCGCCAAAAACAGTTGGTCATGGCAGTTTTTGCTAAAAAGGTCTCTAAAGACGTGATGAATGATCTTATAGAGAACAGCTCTGACACCCTCTTGACACCGCGAAACAAAGAGGTCACGGTCTTCTTCTCTGACATACGCTCTTTTACCGAGATCTCGGAAAAACTGGCCGACCCCGAACGTGTCATCACCATGCTCAACACCTATATGACCCCCATGGTCGAGACCGTAACCCGGCATCAGGGAACAGTCGACAAATTCATCGGTGACGCGGTGATGGCCTACTGGAATGCCCCGACGGAGATTCAGAACCATGCAGACAAGGCCGTGACGGCAGCGCTGCAACAGCTTCGTCTGCTTAACAAGCTCAACCTCAAGCTCAAAGAACGCTTTGACATCCAGATCGACATCGGTATCGGTATCCACACCGGAGAGGTGACCATAGGGGAGATGGGCTCGATCGGACGCTCTGACTACACCATTATCGGCGACAACGTCAATTTAGCCTCTCGACTCGAAGGCCTCACAAAGATATACGGAGTCTCTCTCATCATCTCATCACAAACGAAGTCTCAGCTGACACTTGACTTCCAGACACGCGCTCTGGACATCGTCAAGGTCAAGGGAAAAGAGGAGGCGGTGGAGATCTTTGAGGTGTTCGGACAAGACAAAGAGGTTAGCAGCGATGAGATGCGCCGCTACGAGAGCGCGCTCTCTTTCTACCGTGCTAAAAAGATCGAAGAGGCCCTGGGCGCATTCGAGTCACTGCAGCAAGACTTCGCCTCACCTCTTTATGAACTCTACATCGAACGCTGTCAACACGCCATTGATGTTGGTGTAGGTACCTTTGACACCGTGACCACCATGCATACCAAATAACCGTGCTTTTGCTATAATTCACCAAAAAAAGAGTCTCCATGCTATACACACTATTTTCACCCTCTGAAGGCAAACACGGCGGCGGATGCCTCCAAAAAGAGAGTGATATCTTTTTAGGCTATGAACCTCGCAAAGAGATCCTTTCAACCTATAACACTATTGCCAACAGCGGTGACATGGAGCAGGTCAAAGCCCTCTTCGGTCTGAAAAAAGAGTCGGACGCTCTCCAGTACATCAACGACATCTACAATGCCCCTCTACTCCCTGCTATAGAACGTTATGACGGTGTGGCCTATGACTATCTTGATTACAAGACCCTGAGCAGTGAGTCACAAGGGTATCTCAAAGAGCAGACCATCATCTTCTCCAACCTCTACGGCCCGATTAAAGGCGGCTCTTCCATCGCCAACTACAAGGTAAAACAGGGCAACAGCATCGGCAAGATCGCACCCGACAAGTTCTACAACGAACGTTTCAGCTATCAGCTTGATCTTTTTTTGATGGGCAAAGAGGTACTTGACCTTCGGGCGGGTTATTACGACAAGTTCTACAAGTCCAAACAGCCCTACACCACACTGAAGTTTTTAAAGAACGGCAAGACGGTAAGTCATTGGGCAAAAGCGTACCGGGGGATCGTCCTGCGGACACTCGCGCAACACCAGGTCGATTCGGTGGATGAGTTTATGCGGCTTGAGATCGAAAAACTGCAGGTCGAAGAGATACGCAAGATCAAGAACAAGACAGAGATCATCTACAGTATCTTGGACTAGCTCTTCTCCTCTTGTCGCCATGAGATAGAGACAAGCTTGGCGATAACGATCGCCAGATAGAGCTGACCGAACACCGCTTCGAGCACCGAAAGCATTCTTGCCTGCGCACTCTCCGGCACGATGTCCCCATACCCCAAGGTTGTCAAGGTGCTGTAACTGTAGTAGGTGAAAAGCTCCACCTCTTTTGAGAACCCCTCATAGTCCGGCAGATGAAAAGCGCTGCTGTCAAAATGATTTAGCAGTATAAAAGCATAGGCCCAGACAAGACCGGCGACCAGATAGATGTTCATCGCCCCGAAAATGGTGTTGGTGGTCACTTTATGCGCGTGCACCATCTGCATGATGATCAGGTATTGAAGGTAGAGAAAGAAGATGATCATACTCAGGTAAGAGGCGACAAAGGTGTACTCATTTTGATAAACGCTGTCAAGCCAGGTGGCGATCAGGGTCGGTACGACAAAAGCAATATCAACAAGGTACAGCGCACGGGTATGGCGGGCACTGAAGACCAGGTACAGCATCACAAAGGTGTACTGCCCGACAAGAGCAAAACGCAGCATCGGCATGGCATTGACAAAAGGGAGCAGGAACAGCACCCCGACCAGTGAGAAGAAGAGGATGTAGTTGTCATACTTGCGGCTTAAAAAGATCTTCATACTGCCTCTTTCATCGTGAGATACTCAGGCCGAAACCGACCTGGTTGACACGCTTGTCATAATCGATCAGACTTTGACCGTACCCGCTGAACGCCTGCAGATAGAAAAAGATGTTGTCGCTCAAAGGAACAGGATGACTCACTTCCAGCTCGCCCGAAGTGCGCCCGCTGTTAAAGCTCTGACGCAGCGTCAGGCGTGTCAGGAGTTTTTCGCGGATGTAGCCGAGTTCCAGTGAACCGTCACCGTAATAGTCTCTGATGTTCGGGTTGTCATCGGTCTCATAAGCTTCTTTCATACGGCGCCAAAACGTCAACTCTGCAAAGAAGTTTTTGAACTGAAAGTACCCGCGCACATAGAGACGGTTCCAGGAGCGTGAACGCGACCCTTCGTAAGGGCCGTCCACATACTCCCGTGTCGCATTGACATCGGGACCGGACAGTCCGTTCGAGGCGTGTTTGTACCCGACAGCGATCGCTTTCATGCCGATGCTGTCAAGTTTATGATAAAACGGAACGGTGACAAAAAACTCCGGTTTGTAGTTGGTCTCTCTAAACGGTGAAGACTCGATAAAGATCTGCCAGTATGAGGTCTGTGTGTAGGCACCCGTCCATATCTGTGTAAACCCAAGCCAGTCTGTCACGTAATCAGCACGCATAGAGATCTGGAACTTCGTCTCTGTTTCGATGTAATGTGTCTCGGCGGCACCGGGGGCCAGCAGCGGGTCTCCTCTGGGAACATTGTTTGTATAAGAGACGACCCAGTAGTTCGGATAGTACGCGCGCAGACCAAAGTTGCCATTGGAGAGCTGCACCAAGGTCTTGGTCGACTCATCGCTGTTAAGAGGGTCCAGGTTGCTGTAAAGTGTCTCATAGATCTTCTCCATGTTGCTTTTAGAGAGGTCCCACTTTGCCGCTTTTTTATACCAGTAGATCGCTTTGTCGGGGTCTTGTACCACCCCTTTGCCGTTTTCGTACATCCAGCCCAGTTTGTAAGCGGCCTCCGGGCTCTCTGTGTTGTTGACACATTCGGCGTAAAGGCCATACGCTTCTTCATGCTCTTCACTTTGAAAATAGGCTTCTGCCTTATCCAGCTTGCAGGCGGCATGGAGGTGTAAAGCAAAAAGAACGAGCAGAAAGATGCGCAACATTATGTGGACTCTTTGTAGTAAAATATTATAATGCGACTATTATAGTATAGGATGTATAAATGCCTATCACAAGAAGGAACTTTATGCATACCATTGAAGCTATCGAACAAACCCTGCAGTCCGAACTTGCCGTTGCCCTCTACTTCAGCGCACCGACCTGCAATGTCTGCCACGCTCTGAAACCCAAACTGCTGACTGCCTTCGGAACAAACTTTCCGCAGCTGCAAGTCATCAGCATCGACATCTCAGAGACCCCCGAGGTCGCCTCACACTTCAACGTCTTTGCCATCCCCACACTGCTGGTCTATCTGGACGGAAAAGAGTTTCTGCGCAAAAGCCGTCA
>JBDLJE010000052.1:0-18176 GCA_039714575.1 Campylobacterota bacterium
TTCTCCTGTCTTTTAGATAGGAAAACTGTAGCTTTTTTAATTCAAAAAGTGTAAACCATGTCTCTTTACAGTTGTAAAGGATGTCCCTTGTCTATACACCACCGTAACGAGTAAAGAGGTTTTTAAAAGGGTTGTTAAATTTATGAAGAAGAGAAAAAGCGGCAAAATAGTAACCGCTAAGAAGTGATCTGGATCCTAGAGGTAATAAAAGCTTCCATCTCATCAACGATGGCTTCAATAGAACGCTCACCGTCTATTTTGACAAGTATCTCTTTTGCACCGTAGAAATCCTGGATCAGGGCAAGAGGGTCGGTGTAGACCTTCATACGGTTGTCAAAGACTTCATTGTTGTCATCAGCGCCGCGAGCGCGTCCGAGAACACGGTCACGTGCTGTCTCTTCGCTTACAACGACTTCGATGACATTACTCAACGCGACACCACTCTCAGGCGTAAGGTAGTTGTCCAGGGCTTCCATCTGCTCTTTTGAACGCGGGTAACCGTCGATGATGACAACGTCTGTCGGTGCTTTTTTAATGGCAGAGACGATCGTCTCGATGGCGATCTCGATAGGCACGATGTTGCCTTTAGAGATAAACGAGTCAATGATCTTGCCCTGCTCAGAACCACTCGCCACTTCTGCGCGGAACATGTCCCCGGCAGAGTAATGGGTGATGACCTCGCTTTTTTCAGCAATAAGTTCAGCATCAGTTGTCTTGCCAGAACCCGGTGCACCGATAATCAAAAAAAGTTTTTTCATGAAATAGTCCTAAATCAAAGAGTAGACATTATATTCAATGTTATCTATAAAGAAGTTCGGCTTAGTGGCCGACGCGAGCCTTACGCTGAGTAAAACCCGGCGTTAGCGCAGTGGAAGGAATTACTTCCTTTCACGTTATTTAGATTGTGTCTCGCGCAGTTTGATGTGCAGGTCACGAAGCTGAGTGTTATCCACACCGCTTGGTGCTTCTGTCAAGATACAAGATGCTTTCTGAGTCTTAGGGAAGGCGATAACGTCACGAATGCTCTCTTTACCTGCAAGAAGCATCATAAAGCGGTCAAAACCAAGTGCAAAACCACCGTGTGGAGGCGCACCGAACTTAAGCGCGTCAAGCAAGAAGCCGAACTTCTCTTGCGCCTCTTCTTCATCTATTCCCAGAAGTCTAAAGATATCAGACTGAACCTGCTCTTTGTGGATACGGATAGACCCGCCGCCCAGCTCAACACCGTTAAGAACGATGTCGTAAGCGATAGACTCTATATCTTCCACATCATTGTGGTTAAGGTCCTTAGGCTGCGTGAACGGGTGGTGAAGTGCTTTAACGCGTCCGTCTTCAACTTCAAACATCGGGAAGTCTACAACCCATAAGAACTCGAAGGTGTCTTCAGGGACAAGGTTCATCTTCTCATGCTCGGCAATGAAGATACGGAAACGGCCCATGTAGTCCCAAACTGTCTTTTTATCACCCGCACCGAAGAAGACGACATCGCCCACTTCCAGTTCAGTACGCTCAATAATAAGCTGAATGTCCTCTTCAGAGAAGAACTTCGTCAATGGACCTTTAAGACCATCCTCTTTCATCTGGAAGTAACCAAGACCGTGTGCACCGAACTTGCGAACAAAGTCTTCAAAACCCTTCATCTCACGTTTGGAGAAGATCAGGTCAGCACCCGGAACACGAAGCGCTTTGATACGGTTGATCTTAGGACTTTTAGCGATATCTGTAAAGATCGCATTGTCACAACGCTCAAAGATGTCGATAACATCGACCATCTTTAGATCGTAACGCATGTCAGGCTTGTCTGAACCGTAGAACTCCATCGCATCAGCGTGAGACATACGGTTAAACGGTGCTTTGACCTCATGCCCGCACGCTTCGAACATATCAACAAGCAGTGTCTCAGCAACACCGATAACATCTTCCTGGTCACAGAAGCTCATCTCGACATCTATCTGCGTGAACTCCGGCTGACGGTCAGCACGAAGGTCTTCGTCACGGAAACATTTAGCGATCTGGAAGTAACGGTCAAACCCGCCCACCATAAGAAGCTGTTTAAAAAGCTGCGGTGACTGTGGAAGCGCGTAGAACTCACCATCATGTACACGGGACGGTACAAGGTAGTCACGCGCACCTTCCGGAGTCGACTTAGTCAAGATAGGCGTCTCAACTTCAAGAAAGCCAAGTTTGTCTAATGAGTTACGTGCTGCGATAGCTGCTTTTGAACGAAGACGGAATGTCTCATAAGAGCTTGTAGAACGTAGATCTAAATAGCGGTACTTAAGTTTCGTCTCTTCACCGACTTTTTCATCACCAATGACAAACGGCATAGGCGCAGAGCGGTTTTCGATGACAAGTTCATCAACAACGATCTCTATAGAACCTGTTTTAAGACGCGGATTGGTCAGGCCTTCACCACGGGCACGAACCGTTCCCTTAACAAGAAGAACAAACTCATCACGGACCTCATTAGCCGTTTTATGCGCTTGAACGTTGTCAGCAGGGTCACAAACAAGTTGAACCAGTCCACTTTTGTCACGCAGGTCAATAAAGATGATCCCGCCATGGTCACGGTGGTTGTTTGCCCAACCGGCAAGCTCGATCTTTTCACCAATGTTTTTTTCACTTAAATCTGTACAGTAATGACTTCTCACCGAGAAAATCCTTCTTGGAACACCTGTGTGTCCGTAATATTTTTCGCGATTATAGCTGAAAGTCTTTAAGGGCTAAATAAGTGTTGCAATAACGACATGTTTTTAGCTCTCTTTACAAGAATTTGCTATAATCACTATATAAAAGAGAAAAGGCATGCCATTTTGGAAGCATTGACGATCAAGAGTGTAGGTGTTCTTTTGCGCCCATCTACACCAGAGCTAAAAGATAAATTTTTTCAGATCAAAGAGATCTTTGAGTCGCATGGCATCGATGTTGTCATCGACACCGTAAGTGGCGGCATGATCGATGTTATGGGTCAAGAGTTCTCTATCATGTGCAAAACTGTGGACATGCTGGTCACTCTTGGAGGCGACGGTACGCTTATCTCGGCTGTACGCCGTTCAAGCAGATACAACGTTCCTGTACTTGGTGTGCATGCAGGCAAGCTGGGCTTTTTGGCCGATTTTGATATTGAAGAGCTTGATGCCTTTATCCCTAAACTCAAAAGCGGCGATTTCCGCATCGACAAACGTGCGATGCTGCAAGCGAGTATTCACTCCAAAAACGGTGTTAAAGAGGTGATTGCTTTTAACGACATTGTCCTGACCCGTCCCTCTATCTCCAACATGATACATCTTGAGACCTCAGTAGACGGCAGAGCTTTTAACACCTATTACGGTGACGGTGTCATCGTCTCTACCCCAACAGGCTCAACAGCCTACAACCTGTCATGCGGCGGCCCTGTGCTCTTTCCTCTGACACAAGTCTTCGTCGTCACACCAATATCGCCGCACTCGTTGACACAGCGGCCGGTGGTGCTTCCGGGACAGTATGAGATAGAGGTGAAAACCCCGGAAAAAAGTGCTTTAGCACTTGTAGACGGTCAAGAGATGTATGAGTTCGGTGAAGAGGATACCATCAAGATCCATCTTGCCAAAGAGTCGGCGCGTCTTATCCACCGCAATGAGTTCAACTACTTTGACGTGCTCAAAGAGAAACTAAGCTGGGGTGAGTAGATGATCGAACATTTCTATCTTAAAAACTGTCTCACTTTCAAAGAAGCAGAGCTGGAGTTTCAAAGCGGTCTCATCGTCTTTTCAGGGCCCAGCGGCAGCGGAAAATCGGTTCTGATGCGCTCCATACTTGGTTCAGTCGGCTTTGATGATGCCTTGGCCGAGGTGAGTGAGTCGTGTGTCAGCTGGCAGATCGACGAAGAGGCCACCGGTTTCGAGAACGAAGAGAGTAACATCTTCAAGCAGGTCAAAAAAGAGAAGGTACGCTACTTCTTAAATGCACAAAGTATCTCCAAAAAGGCGCTGCTCAAAGTCTCCAAGTCGCATATGCGGCTGCTCAGTCTTAAAGATTACAGCGACTTTGAACAAGCGAATATGTTAAGTGTACTCGACCGGCAGGTCAGCAAAAATGAGCCCAACCATTTGGAGACGCTTGACATCTATAGAAATGAGTTCTACACCTATCAAAAAGCCAAACATGAACTCGAACAGCTCTTGGCACAAGAGAAACGGATGCAAGAGCACAAAGAGTTCGCAGAGTTCGAGCTGGCAAAAATAGACGGTATCAATCCGAGAGAGGGTGAGTATGAAGAGCTGCTTGAGATCAAGCGCACCCTGTCAAAAAAAGAGAAGGCCGAAGAGAAGATCACGCTTGCCGAGTCCATCTTTGACCATGAGCACCTTGTCTCCGAAGCACTCACGTCCCTGGACATAGAGAGTGCCTTTTTTGATGACACCATGAATGAACTTCGCACACAGTTCGATGTAGCCAGAACAACATTTCAAGAACTTGAAAATGAAGATATCGAGACGGTACTTAACCGCTTGGAAGAGCTATCTGAACTTAAACACCGTTACGGGTCCATAGAAGAGGCACTTCAGTACCGTGAAGAGAAGGCAAAAGAGGTAAAGAAGTATGAAAACTTCGATGTTGAAAAAGAGCGTTTAAACCGAGAGGTAGACAGACTTTTCAGTGACATGACGGAGCTTGCCCGCGATATATCGCTGAAACGAACAGAAGCGCTGTATGACTTTAACGAGGCTATAAACGGCTACCTTAAACAGCTCTACCTGAGCGGTGCAGAGTTGTCTCTTAACCATGGCGACTACAGTGTTACAGGCCAGGATATTCTGGACTTCAACCTTAAAGGCGCCCCTTTGGAAAAAGTGAGTGCCGGTGAGTTCAACCGTCTGCGCCTGGCCCTTTTAGCCGTTCAGTCTGAATCGATGCAGGGTCAAGGCGGCGTCTTAATGCTCGATGAGATCGATGCCAACCTGAGCGGTGAAGAGTCCATGAGCGTTGCGCGTGTACTGCGACAGCTCTCTAAATACTTTCAGATCTTCGTCATCTCCCACCAGCCGCAGCTGACCTCTATGGGCGAACAGCATTTTGTGGTTGAAAAAGATGAAGAGAGCAGGGTCCGTGAACTCTCTCTTGATGAGCGCATAGAGGAGATAGCGCGCATGATCAGCGGCGACACTGTGACCTTAGAAGCAAAGAACTTTGCCAAAGAGCTGCTCGAGAGTGCATTAGAATGTGCTTAATCATTGCTATAGTCGCATTTGTTTATGCTATCTCTGCTTTTAATTCCGGTAATATATATGCAGGTTTTGCTGCTGTTTTCGTCGCACTGTTCTTTTCTGCCTTAATGGCCAGGAATATTATGAAAGTTCGCCGTGAAAAAAGAGCAAGCGACAAGGATATCAGTTGATAATAGACACGCATATACATTTGGATGACCCTGTATACAAAGATGATATAGAAGAGGTCTTAAGGGTCGCTGCTTTAGGCAATGTCAAACGCTATATCATTCCCGGAGCCGATATTACAACACTTGTCAGAGCGATACGACTGGCTGAAGAGAATGAATCGGTCTATTTTGCTGTCGGTATACACCCGTATCATGTCGATCAGCTCAACATTAAGCTACTAGAACGTTTTATTTTACACCCAAAATGCGTTGCAGTAGGCGAGTGCGGTCTGGACTATTATCGCCTTGAAGGCACCGAAGAAGAGATAGAACTTGAAAAAGAGAAGCAAAAAGAGCTGTTTGTGATGCAGATAGAGCTGGCCAAACGCTACAACAAACCGCTTATAGTCCACATTCGCAACGCCAGCCACGATGCCAAGGTCCTGCTCCAAGACAGCAAAGCGTCAGTCGTGGGAGGCGTTCTGCACTGTTATAATGCGGATGAAGAGCTGCTTGCGCTTGCAGATGAGAATTTTTATTTTGGTATTGGCGGCGTATTGACCTTTAAAAATGCCAAAAAACTTGTAGAGGTACTGCCAAAGATCCCGCAAGAGAAGCTTCTTATTGAGACAGACGGCCCTTACCTGACACCGCACCCGCACAGAGGGCAGCGAAACGAACCGGTTTACTGTACTTTAGTCAGAGACAAAATGGCCGAACTTTTGGAACGCGATAGTGATTATATTGAGGATCTGACTACCAAAAATGCACAAAAACTCTTCCATATTTAATAATATATTGCTATTTAGAAACGTTTCTTTCGCAAAGCGGGTTTAAAACAGTTCAAACAGTTGTTTTTAGGGCTGTTTAGGCTATAATAGAAGCTTATATTAAGGGTTTTTATTTGAAATACAGTCTAACTTTTTTCCTTCTGCTTCTGCCTAACCTTCTATTCGGCGGTTTGGATTTTGAGAGCAACCACAACAAACAGATCATGCTTCTCAGTGCATTTGATGTTGACCCCAACTACATTCATGATGAATACCTGAACAAAATGCTCCAGTCAAAAAAATCACCTAAGTCTTACAAATATTACTACAACGCCATGCAGAGTGCACGTCTCTACATCCCAACGATCAAAATGATCCTGCATAAAGCAGACGTACCCCCTGAGTTCATCTACCTGGCTATGGCGGAGTCCTCATTCACAACAAAGGCACTCTCTAAAAAAAGAGCCGCCGGGATATGGCAGTTCATGCCGGCGACCGCACGCCAATACGGTCTTCACATTGATGATTATCTCGACGAAAGACGCGACCCTATCAAGTCAACAGAGGCGGCTGCAAGGTACCTCTCGTCGCTGCATGAACGATTCGGTAAGTGGTATCTTGCCGCTATGGCATACAACTGCGGTGAAGGGTGCGTTTTACGTGCCATAGAGAAGGCCGGCGGAAAGAAAGACATTTTCACTCTTTTGGATGAAGATAAAAAATACCTTCCAAGAGAGACACGTAATTATGTTCGAAAGATCCTCTCTTTCGGTCTTATGGGCATCGATGAGATCGACATGAGCAACAGCGGCTACACCTACCTGATGAACCGCGCCAACCACAAGACCATAGCGACCATAAGACTGCCCAAAGGCGAAAAGATCAGCCGTGTGGCCGACATACTCGACATCGATAAAAAAGAGATGCGCAAACTTAACCGCCATCTGACCTATGATTTCGTGCCGCCGTTCTCAAAAGAGTGTGATGTTTACATCCCCTCCAACAAACTCAACCACTTCAACCAAAAGTACACACCCCGCGACCTTCAGAAGATCTACCTGATCCATATCGTTAAACCCGGTGAGAACCTCTCGCGTATCGGTGCCAAGTACCGTGTACCGTACAAGGTCATCAAAGCGTTCAACCAGCTCAAGTCAAACTACCTCCGTGTCAGTCAAAAGCTTATTATCCCGGCGACACCGGCGCTTATCAACAAGTACAAGTTCAAGTTTGCCGAAAACAGTTATGTCGTTCGCCGTGGAGACACACTGCAGGGTATCGCCAAACGCTACAAGATCAGTGTCAAAAAGCTCAAAGTGATGAATGACAAAAAAGGTAACGTCATTCGTGTGAGCGAAAAGCTTATCGTTCCGCCGATGCCGCTGTATAATAATTCGTATGTGGTCAAGTCAGGCGACAACCTTAGCAGCATTGCCAAACGCTACAAGGTCAGTGTGAGTACACTAAAATCCAGAAACAACAAACACTCTAACGTCATCAGAATTGGAGAAAAACTGCGTGTATATTAAACTTATTTCTATCGTATTGGCCGGCATTATGATCGCAGGCTGCAGCACTCGCGGCGTTAAAGGTCACAGCTCTAAAAAATCGACCTCAAGCTCATCAAAAAGCTATACGAGTTCAGGTTCCAAGAAGAAGAGCGGCTACGTCCACCCTACAATGCGTCCTTATACCGTATTCGGAAAACGCTACTATCCGACAAAGGTCAGAGTAGGCCAAAAGTTTAGCGGTATCTCAAGCTGGTACGGTCCGGACTTTGACGGCAAGGCCACCTCCAGCGGTGAGATCTACGACATGCACGCTTTGACGGCGGCTCACAAGACGCTGCCGATGAACACGATCGTCAAAGTGACCAGTCGCGACAACGGTAAAAGTGTTGTTGTCCGTATCAATGACCGCGGTCCCTTTGTAGGAACCCGCATTATCGACCTCTCGAACAAGGCTGCCCACAAGATCGATATGGTCAAAAAAGGCACTGCCAATGTTCGACTTGAGATCATCGGCTTTAAAGGCAAGAAAGCAAAAAGCATCGGGTCTGCACAGGCACTCAAAAGCGGCCCGCAAGAGTCGCTCGGCTATCAAAAATACGCCATACAGATCGGCTCTTTTTCCAAGATCGACGGCGCACTCAAGACCCAGGAGCAGTATGACGGGTATAAAGGCTATCATACGATCATTAAAGATTCAGAGTATAATGACAGAAGAGTTTTTCGTGTCTGGCTC
The DNA here is from genome assembly GCA_039714575.1 of Campylobacterota bacterium. Classification (GTDB taxonomy): domain Bacteria; phylum Campylobacterota; class Campylobacteria; order Campylobacterales; family Sulfurimonadaceae; genus Sulfonitrofixus. The sequence goes on from JBDLJE010000052.1 coordinate 8,371, forward strand.
AGCGGCTTTAAGTCGGAGGCCGAAGCACGTGACTTTAAAGTCGGTTCACCCTTTGAAAATGCATTTATAGTTGGAGAATAGAACATGATATCAAAACAGAGAGCGACCAAAGAGACAGAGATCTCGGTAGAGCTGGACCTTAACGGGACAGGAAAAAGCAGTATTAACACAGGTGTCGGCTTTTTCGACCATATGCTCGAGGCCTTCAGCAAACACGCGTTGATCGACCTGAACGTCACCTGCAAAGGCGACACGCATATCGATGACCACCACAGTGTTGAGGATGTCGGTATTGTTATCGGCCAGGCCCTCGCTGCAGCGATCTACCCAATAGAAAAGGTGGAGCGTTTCGGTAATGCTACTGTTGTTATGGACGAGACCGCTGTTGAGTGCGACATGGACCTTAGCGGACGACCTTACCTCCATTATGAGGTCGACGTTAACGGTAAAGTGGGCGGTTTTGACACCGAACTCGCAGAAGAGTTTTTTCACGCTGTTGCGCTAAACGCACGTATCACAACGCACATCGTAATGAAACGCGGGCGCAACAAGCACCACATCCTTGAAGCTTCATTTAAAGCCTTTGCCGTTGCACTGCGCCGTGCAACGGCTGCCAATGAACGTACCGGTATCCCAAGTACCAAGGGTGTGCTGTGATCGAGCTGATCATCCTGGACGTAGACGGCTGTCTGACCGACGGCAAGATCATCTACTCCAACTCCGGTGACGAGAGCAAGCACTTCAACGTTAAAGACGGTCTTGCGATCAGCTCATGGATAAGAATGGGCCATCAGGCCGTTATTATTACCGGCCGTCACTCCCAGCTGCTGGAAAGACGTGCCAAAGAGCTTGGTATCACACATCTGCATCAAGGTGTTAAAGACAAGGCAACGCTCTTAAAGAGACTAAGTGATGAGCTGAACATTCCGCTGCGCAACATGGCAGCTATGGGTGACGATCTGAACGATCTTAAGATGCTCTCTATGGTCGGTCTCTCTTTTACGCCGCAAGACGGTTCTAAACATATCAGACCTGTCGTAAAGAAGGTCTGTGAGTCAGACGGCGGAGAAGGTGCTGTCAGAGAGATGATCGAAGAGCTGTTTGAGATCAATGATGAAGTGGGTGAATTTTTAGCGTTATGGCAGTAAGTGCAAACCATTTTTTTATCGTAATCGCCCTGTTGCTAGCAGCCATTCTGCTCTTTTTTCAGCCTGCGGATCTCAAAAAGAGAACCTTTGACGACCTCGAAGTCGCTGAACTGGAGCTGCACAACTTCACACTTTACGAACTTGATGCCAACGGTCTTAAAGATATTATGATCGGCCGAAAAGGGATTCGTTACGGTGACCGTATCGAAGTTGTTGATATTGATTATACCGATAGCTCTCAGACACTGCAGAACAACCTGCAGGCGGACTACGGCATATACAACAACAAAGACCTTATCACCCTTAAAGGCAATGTCCGTTACTATCGCGAAGACGGTATGCAGTTCAGATCCGACGAAGCGGTCATCAACCAAACTGAGCAGACCATTGCCACGGTCGGCCCATTCAAAATGGATAAATTCGCTGACAATGTCGTCGGCAACGATCTTTTTTATGATACCAAGAACGGTGTGACCAAGGCCAAAGAGGTAACGGGTTTTTACACGTTGCCGCAATAAGGATAAAAGTTTGAAACATTTATATTTTTTAACATTTTTTTTACTGATCTCGCTACAAGCCGAGCAGCTCAAGATCGTGGCAAAGAGCTTCACGAGTGATGAAAAGAGCGGCACGACTGTCTTCAGAGGTGACGTCAAGATAGCAAAAGGCTCTGATGAGCTGAACGCTTCTGTGATCACAGTACACACCAACGTAAAGCGCAAACCGACAAAATACGTCGCTGAGGGCAGCGTCTCTTTTTTTATTATGACAGAGAACAAGTCAAGCTACAGAGGGACAGCCGGCAAGGCTATTTTTGTCCCGGCAAAAAAAGAGTATCACTTTTATGGGAATGTTCATATACAACAGCTTGATGAGAAAAAAGAGATCAACGGCGAAGAGGTTGTTATCAATACAGTTGATGGAAAAGCACGGGCTATAGGGGGCGAAGCCAAGCCTGTCATCATGACATTTGAGATCGAAGAAGAGGGCAAAAAATGATCGAGATCATCAATTCAGCCTTTGTGACATCAGCACCGAATGTCCAAGCCGCCCCGGAGAACGAATACCTTAACGAAGTGGTCTTTATGGCACGCTCCAATGTCGGTAAAAGCTCTCTTCTTAACGCCCTGACCAACCGTAAAAGCTTGGCTAAGGTCTCTTCGACACCGGGTAAAACACGGCTTATAAACTTTTTCGATGTCACCATGATAGACCGTGACAACGATGAGAGAATAGAAGCCAAGTTTGTTGACCTTCCCGGTTTCGGTTATGCAAAGGTCTCCAAGTCGATCAAGTCTGACTGGGAGAAGAACCTGACCGATTTCATCGCACAGCGCAAACAGATCAAGATCTTTTTACACCTTATCGACTGTCGTCATCCCGGTCTTGACATAGACCAATCGGTCGCTGACTACCTTGAGCAGGTCTGCCGAGAAGACCAGGTAATTATTCGCATTTTTACCAAGATCGATAAGTTGAACCAAAAAGAGCAGGGCAGACTGCTGCGTGATTATCCGGGTGCTATCTTGGTCTCCAGCGCTAAAAAACGCGGAACAAACAAGCTCATCTCTATCATCCACAGTATCTTGGATGAAGATAGAGACGAGGGCATTGAGGGCCAAGATGAGTCTTGAATACCGAAAGGCGACGCTTTTAGACATTCCGGCAATGTTGGAGCTGGTTGAACCCGAAGTCGAAAGCGGTGTGATCTTAAAACGCGACAGCGACGATACTGCGACCAACATACGCTCTTATCAACTTGCTTTTGATGGCGACAAACTGGTCGGTTTCTGTGCGCTTCATATCCATACAACGACCTTGGCCGAAGTACGTTCACTGGTTGTGGACGATGCTGTACGCGGTAGCGGTGTAGGCTCGACCCTGATCAACAATGCTCTGAGCGAGGCTAAAGTATTAGGACTTAAAGAGGTCCTCTCTCTCACCTATAAACAAGCCTTTTTCGAGCGTCTTGGCTTCAAGGAAATCCCAAAAGAGTCTCTGCCCGAGCATAAGATCTGGGCCGATTGTATTAACTGTAAACATTTTCCGATATGCAACGAAGTATCACTTATCCATTCTATATAAAAGCGATAACGCTTTTTCTTCTCTACCTGCTTTATGAGAGTCTAAGCACCATCTACCTCTTTTTGCCGCCGCTTTTCGGTGTTCTTTTCTTCTACTTTATTCGTTCTTTGGACAAACAGGACACCTCTCTGCTGCTTCTTGTCGTTGCATTATTGCTCATATACGAGGCGGACAAAGGGTATCTCTTTTTAAGCTCGCTGGTCTACTTCTCCTTTCTGTACAAGTTCATCCTTCCCAAATTAAAACAGATGATCGAATGCAGGCGCTGCCTTCACCTTATATACATCGTCTTGGCCTATATTGGCTACTGGCTCTTTTCACTGCTGCTGCAGCAGATATTTTGGATGGAGTTGGCAACAATCGATTGGTATATCGTCTGGTATATCCTTTTTGAGTTTTTAGTGGTGGGTCTGTTATGAGAACACGCCTGCTTATCGCCTTTTTCTTTATCATATGGCTCTCCTTGCTTATGCGTGTCTTTTACCTCTCTGTTCAGTCTAACACGTACTACGCGAAGCTCTCTTCGCACAACACGATCAAAACCGAGAAGATCGCCCCTATACGCGGAGAGATCCATGACCGTAACGATGAACCTGTTGCCATCAACAAACTCGGTTTTTCGATCAAACTGCAGCCGCACTTGAAAAAAGACGGTGACGCTGATGAGCTTGACAAGACCATCCATCTGCTTGTCAGTTACCTGCCGGAGCTCAATGCGACCAAGATCCGTAAACGTTATGTACGTCAGGACTCCTACTACAACCATAACGACATCCGTGTTGTCGATTTTATATCTTATGAGACGATCATGCCCGTCTATTCACCGCTGCATCTTGATGACAACATCCTGGTCATCCCCGCACCAAAACGTCACTACCCCTACAAAAATATGGCTGCCCATATCATCGGTTATGTTGCAAGGTCCAATAAAAAAGATGTCGAGCGTGACGAGCTTGCCAAACTGATCGGCTCAACAGGAAAGAGCGGGGTAGAGAAGTACTATAACACCTATCTGGAAGGTTTGGCCGGTGAGCGCAAGGTCAAGGTCAGTGCCCAAAACGAGGTCATCAAAGAGTTGAGTCACACCAAGGCGATAGAGAACAGAGACATTACCCTCACAATCGACATGCGTCTGCAAAAGTACATCAGTGAACGTTTTGATGCCAGAGCGGGGGCTGTTGTCGTTATGGGTATAAACGGAGAGATCCTGGCAGCCGGAAGTTTCCCCGAATATGACCTTAACTCCTTTGTCTCGGGGATCTCATCAAAACGGTGGAAAGAGCTCATCGACAACATCGACACCCCTTTTACCAACAAACTCATCAACGGGCTGTATCCGCCGGGTTCAACCATTAAAACAGGCCTGGGACTTGTCTATCTCAGCTCCGGCATCAGTCAATGGTGGAACGTTGACTGCAAGGGTACGATGAAACTGGGTAAACGTAACTTCCGCTGCTGGAAACATACCGGTCATGCAACGACGGACATACGCAAGGCGATCAGAGAGAGTTGTGACGACTACTTCTACAAAGGAAGTCTCAAAGTCGGTATTGCAGAGATGAGTTTTGGCTTAAAACAGTTTGGCTTAGGCAGCAAGACAGGGGTCGACCTGCCCAATGAGTTCATCGGTACCGTACCAAGCCGGGAATGGAAACGAAAACGTTTCAATCAGCCCTGGTATATCGGTGAGACACTCAACAGCTCCATCGGTCAAGGGGACTTCCTCTCAACACCACTTCAGATCACACAGTTTACAGCGCTTATGGCTACAGGGCGCCTGGTGACACCCCATCTTGCCATGAAAATAGGAGACGAAGAGTATGTCCCTGAATATAGAGACGTATTGACTCCCGAACAGCACAAAAAGCTGCCGATCATCCAACAGGCGATGCGTCAGGTCTGCCAGCACAGCAAGGGAACTGCCGTTAACTTCATGCATGCCAAGATCCCGGTTGCCGGCAAAACCGGAACCGCTCAGGTCATCGGGATCTCTCAAGAGGTCAAAGAGCGTATCAACGAAAGAGATATGAAGTACTATACCCGTTCGCATGCATGGTTTACGACCTATGCACCTGCCAGAGACCCTCAATACATCGTTACTGTACTCGTAGAGCACGGTGGTCACGGTGGTGCTGCTGCGGGTGGTATGGTCTCTGATATCTATAATAAGTTGATCGAACTGGAGTATATTAAGAAGTAGCACTCCCTGACAGGAGCGGTTAAGAAAGCAGGACGCGCCTGCTTCTATTTTTTAAATTTATAGAACTCTTGATTTAAGTACTCGGCGACATCGGTCACATCTTCTTCGAACCAGCCGATACCGGTGTTGAGTCGACACGCCTCTACACGCTTCTCGATCTCCTTAAAGTTATGAACCTTTTTTGAATCGGTGAAGTCCTCTGTGTTGTGACACTCCATGCATTTGGCCTCTTCAAACATCTCTTTACCTTCTTCTGCACCGGCAAATACACTTGTTGTCACCATCAGGCCCGCTATCAGCAAGCTTACTTTAGTCAATTTCATCATCTTCTCCTCTGTTATTACAGTAAATGTGTTTTTTAGATGCGGATAGTATACCATGTAATTTTGTATTTAATATTACAAGATGAAACTCTTGTTAAGCCCATAAATAGGTGGTATAAAGCACCCATCATGACGATGGGAAAGATGAGGGTTTTTTACAATGCCACCAATGCATTTTGGATAAAAAGTGCAAGAATGGTAAGTAGAAAGATAGCACCCGCTTTGTTATAAAGTTTATTGGCAAGCAGTAAAAAGAGGGTAACAGAAGCGGCAAGCATAATATAAAGATCGAAGCTCGACGCGCCAGCTGTACTGAGGGGTTTCAGCAGTGATGCACCGCCGATGACCATGGAGAAGTTGGCAACGTTTGAGCCGATAATATTACCGATACTCATGTCGGCATTGCCTTTTTTGATCGCTACCAGCGAGACCACCAGTTCCGGCAATGACGTACCCAGAGCGATCAGGAAGAGACCGATGATCCATTCGCTTACGTCGAACATTCTGGCGATATTGCTGCCGCTCTCAACGACAAAGTTCGCACCGCCGATAGTCAGCACAAAACCGATGCCTAAAAGAAGAATAGTCTTACCCCAGTTAAACTTAGCTTTCTCAAGATCTTCATCGATCTCGACGTCGAATTCATCTTTTGCACTTGTAAACAAGAAGACAAGGTACGCGACCATCATCAACAAAAAGAGCGCACCGTCAAAACGGCTGATGACGCCGTCGTGTATCATCAGCATAAAGACCATCGGCGGCATGATGATCCAGGCGCTGTCAAGAGAGAAGAGGTCGCGCGAAGGGGCTATCTTTTTAGCGATCAGAAAGACAACGCCTAAGACCAGGGTGATGTTAAACGTGACACTACCGATGACATTGGCCACCGCCATGTCGCTTTTGTCCGCATAACTCGCCATCATCGAAGCTGCCATCTCCGGCAGGGAGGTACCGAGGGCGATCAGTGTCGCACCGATGACAAAGTGAGAGATGTTAAAGTGCAGGGCGATACGCTCCGACTCTCTAATAATAAAGTCCGCTCCGAAGACCAAAGCGCTCATCGCCGCTATAAATATTACAAAATCCATTACATATCCTCTGTTCTGACTATTAAACTGTCTGGTAAGTTAAACGTACCGATTACTTCTGCCTCTTTAACACGCATCTCACCGTCATCTGTCTCATGGTCATACCCCAAGATATGCAGCATGCCATGAATGAAGAGCAGGGCACGCTCATCGTCTTTTGTATGACCGTACTTCTCGGCGCCGCGCGCAACAAAGTCTTCGGAGATCACAATACTGCCAAGCGGTGCACCCGGCATCTCCATCATCGGAAAACTCAAGACGTCAGTCGACTTGGCGATGTTGCGGGACTCTTCGTTTATCTGGGCCATCTCCGCATCGCCGATCAAGACAAGCTCGACATCTTTGTCACTCAAACTTTCAGCGATGCGTTCAAGCATCTCCAAGTCCAAAATAGAGTCTGTTTTGTTGTCTAAATCAATCATGCGCGTATTTTAGCGTATTAGCCTTCGTTTTCCTGTTTTTTATAACGTATATCAAACTCACGTTCACCCATACGGGCAATTCCCTGTGCTTCTGTTGCACTGCGTTTGGAGCCGTCATTCAAAAGAGCGACTATTCGCCAATAGTAGGCTGCTTCTGCACTTTTGATATCGCTAATAAAGGCCTGGTTCATCAAAAAGCGGTCGCCCTCTTTGAGGTCTTCAAAGGCTTCGATGATCTCATTTTTGATCATCTGATCGATGCCGTTGCCCAGAGTGAGGTTCTTGGCACGTAATATCATCATCTCGTCGATCTCTTGTACCGGCAGTACCTGGTTGTTCTCGTCAGGTGTCAGAACCAGGTTCATAAAGATGTCTTTGGCACTCTCTTCGAGGGTAAATAGCTTGGTGTTGGTAAAAACTGAAAGTCTCATGTTTTTCCTATCTGTTTTAGTAGTGTAAGGGTACTGAAATTTGCTTAAGATGTTAAGGGCAGTAGAGGAACCCTTTATGCAAAACCACTTTCATTAGCTGGTCATTGTACTTGGTCTCTTTATTGTTATAGCGGCTAAAGCTATGTTCTTGGTCTAATAACTTTATAAGCTCCTAATCGTAAAAGGACAAAATGTCCTCTAATGCCAGAAACAGCAAAATAGAGGACACAATGTCCAAATAACGTCAATTTTCTGTCTAAAAGGACATTAGATATCGTTATGATTGTTGAATATTTCAAAAAAATATGTGAAAATATGGCAGAAAGTAATATTTTTAAATAAAAAAAGTGCACTTTTTTTGTCTACTAATAGTGTTATTTCAAGTTAATAGATATAGAATGTCCTCTAATAAAGAGTTAGGCGTTAAACAAAAAGTTTATAAAAGGTAATAATTATATTGAGAACTATTTTTTACAATGTTGGTCATGGTGAAGCTATAAAAATAAAATTAGAACATAAAATAATAATAAGAGACTTTGGACAAGCATTAAGTACAAAAAAGTATATAGGAAATCCAAGGCATAACTTATTAGATATAGATTGCTTAGTATCCTATTTAATAAAAGAAATATCGCAAAATAAGAGTAAAACGTATGATGCTATAGTTTCTCATGCTCATGAAGATCATTATAATGGATTTGAGAAGATGTATAAGATGAATCCTAAATATAAATTTTTTGAAAATTCATATATACCATGGCTACCCTTTGGTTTAAAAACAAAAGGCTTGAATTCATATCTATTATCTTTACTTATTATTTTAAGTATGAGTAAGCACTCTAAAACAAGAGATTATGCTAGAAGATGGTTGTTCCTTGCACCAAAAATGTCAGCATTATCTAAACATATCATCCCAGTAAAACAAGGGTATAGTGAACCAAATTGGAGAATACAAAATAGATTTTTATGGCCTTCTGATAAAGTTCTAACGACTTCATCTAGTTTATTAGAAGAGTCATTTTTAGTAAATCATATAGACTCAGTATTAACTCCTATCTCGAATCAATTTAGAGAAATTCTTTCTAAATATTTTGATGATGAGATTCAGGGCGAAAGTTTCTCAACAGAAGATATTGAACACATGGAAGCATTACTAAAAGATAATGAAGCAAGAATCAATATTATAAGAAGAGAAGAAACAGTCCTATTTAATTTACTGAAATTAGAGCTAGATAATCATAGTGTCGTTTTTGAAATAGGTGAAGAAGATGAAAAGTCTCTTTTCTTGAGTGATGCATATAATCCAACTGTATCTAGAATAATTAATTTAAATAAGCTAAATAACTATCACTACAAGTTTATTAAAACTGGGCATCATGGAACACGAGGAGAAAATGCTTTATTTAAACAAAATATTACTGCAAAATGTCTTGTTAGCTGCTCTGGTCCAGCAAATAACAGGTGGTCTGGACCATCACTTGCCTATAATAAACTTCTTAGTCCAAGTTCTTCTAAACATTATTGTTTAGATTGGAATTATATCGCTAAATGGAATAAAATAGGTATATATAATTTTTCAATACCTAAAGCTATGGTCTTTAAAATATAAACACCTAACAAAACCTAGCAGTGAACGCAAAGCGTCACTGAAGTAAAACGCTATACTCACATATTAAGTACCCATCATCACCATAAAAAGTCATATATCTATGTTACAATGAAACCATGATAACCAGACGTGATTTTTTCCAGTACGGCGGCGCAGTGGGTGTTGCTTTTTTTGTCGGTATAGCTGCTAAAAGATATGCGCAGAGCAGGAACGTCAGCACAGACACTTATAAGATCTTCGATGCCGTCATCAACCACCTCTTCAACGATAAAGACGACTACGTAACGTCCAAACTGAACGTCATGGGCTACTTTAAAGGCGTTCTGAGTGATGAGCGCATTCACATTGAGAGCAGAGAGTACCTTATTAACGGTACGCGCTGGCTGGACGAAAGTGCCAATGAAGAGTTTGGCAAAGGGTTTTTAAAATTGAACCACGACAAAAAAGAGCAGCTATTAAAGAAAGTCTCTATGCTGCGCTGGGGCGACAACTGGCTCTAC
>JBDLJE010000053.1:0-17877 GCA_039714575.1 Campylobacterota bacterium
TACTGGCACAAGCTGCCCTGTTCGCAAGCCTGAGCGTTGACGAGATCGTTAAAAAAGTCGATGAGCGTGATGACGGGGACAACGGCATCGGTACGATGAAGATGATACTGATCGATAAACATAAAAACAAGCGCGTCCGCGACATGAAAAAGTACTCTAAAGACTTTGGCGAAGATATCTACAGCGCTATCTTCTTTTTAAGCCCTAGTGACGTTAAGAACACGGCATTTTTGACATACGACTATGATGATGGTGCAAAAGACGACGACCAGTGGCTCTACCTTCCGGCTCTTAAAAAGTCAAAGCGTATCGCCTCCAGCGACAAAAGTGCCTCGTTTATGGGGTCTGACTTTACCTACTCCGACATGACAAGCCGTACTATCGAAGATTATACATACAAGCTTGCAAAAGAGTCAAAAGTAGGTACACATAAAGTATGGATCATCGAGTCTAAGCCTAAAAAACAGATCACGATCGATGAAACAGGTTACAGCAAGTCATACATGTTTGTACGCCAGGACAACTTCGTCGTTATCCGCGCCCTGCACTTTATGACCGACGGCGGTAAGAAAAAGTATATGGATGTGAAAAAACTTGAAAAGATCGACGGTATCTGGGTCGCAACTGAGATCGAGATGAAGACTAAAAAAGGAAAACAGACACTTCATACGACTATTTTGAAGTTCAACGATGTCAAGTTTAATCAAGGTCTGGACGACAACTTCTTTACTGTAAGACAGATCGAAAAAGGTATCTAATGCGTTCACTCTCTTTAGTTCTCGCAGGATTGCTGCTTACTAGCGGTGTCGCTTTCGCTGATGATCTTGAAGATGCTATGGACGGTTTTGACGAGCCGGCTGTTGAAACGGGTCTTGATGAAGATGCTCTAAGCGGGTTTGACGACGAAGAGAGTATTGACCTTACGGCAGTTGAGGAAGAGAGTAGTAACGACTGGTGCTCATTTAGCGGTTCTCTAAGCTTTTTGGGAGCATATAACTATGCACAGAGTGATGCATCTGCTTTCGTAGCACCCGATGAGCCGATGGACTTTAGCGGTCTCTCCCGTGCCAAGACCAAACTCAACCTTGCTCTTGAGATGCGACATTCAGAGAGCTGGAAGTCACGTGTCGAAGTGATGGGCTGGTATGACGCTTCTTGGGCTATTAACGGACGTGACGACTATACTGATGATGTCCTGGATGCCTATGAAAGTTTTTACGATGTCAAAGACGCCTATATCCAAGGCACGCTGAGCTCTTCTGTCGACATCAAGATCGGTCGTCAGATCGTTATCTGGGGCAAGTCGGACTCTATCCGTATTACCGATGTCATCAACCCGTTGGACAACCGTGAACCCGGTATGGTCGACATCGAAGACCTGCGCCTTAGCGAGACCATGACCAAGCTCGATTACTACTTTGGCGACTATGGGCTGTCGGCTATCATCATCCATGAACCGCGCCTGCAGATCGAACCCGCCTTTGGTAGTGATTATCGTCCTAGAGATGGCTTTGGTGAAACACCTTTTGGACCAGCTGCACCAGATGCCATTTATCCAGACCGTTATGAACCAACATGGGCTCTGGAAAATACGCAGTTCGCCCTCTCTCTAGATGGCCGTTATAAAGGCTGGGATCTCTCCTGGTATGCCGCTAACGTCTTAAATGATCGTTTTGGTATAACCCCACAAGACAATAACACTAGCTTAAGAACATATGACAAGATCTACATGGCAGGTGTTGCGACCAACATCGTCAGCGGATCCTGGCTTTATAAAGCAGAAGCTGCTTACATCATGGACATCGACTACCGTAGTGTTGACGACAATAAAAATCGTCTCGATGCTCTTCTCGGTATTGACTACAGTGGTTTCGCCAAAACTGTTTTATCGCTTGAACTTGCGAATCGGCACATCTTTGACTATGAAGAGATAATGTTGCAAAACACCTTACTGAGTGCAACAGTTAGCTTTCCAGACTACGTAAGAGAGGACTCTGTACAAGTCGCAGCCAGAGCATCCTACACGTTTGACCACGACAATGCTACTGTTACCTATCTTATCTCGATGATAGGCAGCAGTAACTTCACTTTCGAAGACGGTGGTTTCCAGCGTCTATGGATAGACTACAAACTCAATGATTCCGTGGCAGTGAACGCTGGTATTGTCGACTACATCGGCGGAGACGGTGTTGTACCGTTTTACAACACACTTGAGAACAACGACAGAGTCTTTGCAGAGTTGGTTTACAACTATTAGAGCTCTTGCAAAGAGCCCTTCTCCCTCTTATCTACTTTAAAGGCCTGTGTTATAATACAGGCCATGAAACCCGAACTGCCTACCTTTAAAGAAGCCCTGACAAACGCCTTTAAAACACTCTACACCATCGCTCCGATGCTGCTTGCCGTTATTGGTCTTGTCGGACTGTTTGAGACCTTTGTCACCCCTGAGATGCTGCACTCTCTCTTTAACGGCTCACCTCTATATGACACCTTGGTCGGTACCTTTGTCGGCGGCGTCTCTGTCGGACAGCCGTTTCTCAGCTATATCATCGGCGGGGAGCTGCTTCATGAAGGGGTCTCCCTTTATGCCGTAACGGCATTTATCCTCTCTTTTGTCACATTGGGATTAGTGCAGCTTCCTTTTGAGTATTCACTCTTTGGTCTGCGTTTCACCGTTGTTAGGAACATGTTAGCCCTGCTCTTTGCACTGCTGATCGCCTGGGCAACTGTCATAACCGTTGGACTGTTCTCATGAATAGCCCCAAAAGTAAAAAACCGCCGAACAGAAGCGGCTGGGTCATGCTTGTTAGTGTTGTTATACTCTATGCAGCAGCTGCCGTTGTCAACAGTGCTGATGCCTATGAAGCGCTCACAAACAGCTTTAAGGTCCTAAAGACCATTCTCCCGATCTTGCTAGTTGTCGTGCTTCTGATGGCCGTCATAAACAGTTTTATACAACCCAGGAAGATCGCAAAACATTTAGGCGAAGAGAGTGGTATGAAAGGGTGGGTCATCGCCCTGCTCGGCGGTCTGTTCAGTCACGGCTCCGGATATGTCTGGTACCCGATGCTCAGTGATCTGCGCAGACATGGGGTCAGAGATGGTCTCACCGTTGCTTTTTTCTACGCCCGCGCCATTAAACTGCCGTGGCTTCCGATGATGGTCGGCTACTTTGGTACGGGCTTCACTATTGCCCTCACCTTCTATATACTCCTGGGCGCACTCCTGCAGGGTCTTATTGCCGACAGGCTTTTATCGTCAAAAGGGTGATTCTACTTTATCTCATCCCCGTGGATCATCTTGGAGACAATACCCTCTTTCGTGGTCAATTCATGGCGCAGTACACCGCCAAGATGCATAACGACCAAGCCCAGAACACCGTACATCCCATACTCGTGGATCTCTTTGACCCAATGTACGCCGTCTTTTGCAAACCCCAAGGCTTCATGAAAGTAGTAGAAGCCGCCGGTAAGGGTCATAAACATGATCGAGAAACAGAGCAGCAGATGCACCAGATGTTTTGGAAGCTCCTCTTTAGGAGCCTGCATCACTGTAATTATAGGTATCTGCGCACGTTTGGTTGCGATCATATAGAGGCGGATAACAATAGAGATGGCCAAAAACAGACCAAGGATATAGTGCCACTCCCACATCGGCGCACGGATCGCCTTGGCGATCATCTTGGCCGTCTCAGCCGTGATCTCAGTACCGGTCTCTGCCAGCTTGCTCTGAATCAATGCAGAGTTGTCACGCCAGCTCAAAAAGGTCTTTCTCAACAAAACGGTAAAAAGCAGCCCAATGACCGAAAAGGCCATCATCCAGTGCCAAATACGATATAACAAAGTAAATTGAGGTTTCATACCTGCTCCTTATTTTAAAAACTTATAAGTACATAATACTCTTATCAAATAAGTATAACGTTAAGTGCTGCCGTTAAGATGTCTCCTTTTAGCACTCTTGCAACACTTATATACTACAATAAGCGATGGCTAAAAAAATACTCTTATTAGAAGATGACAAACTATTGGCAGAAACCCTGAAAGAGCTGTTAAGCAGTGAAGGGTATACGGTTACGCTCGTTTTAGACGGAGGCGCAGCTGCAGATGTTTCATATGAAGGGCAATTCGATCTCTACATTTTTGACATCAATGTCCCTGAGATCAACGGGCTCGAGCTGTTGGAAAGCCTACGCTCTGCCGACGACAAAACACCGGCGATCTTTATCAGTGCTTTAGTCGACTTGAACTCTATCTCAAAGGGGTTTGAAGTAGGCGCAGACGATTACATCAAAAAACCGTTTTTTCCCGAAGAGCTGCTCATTCGTGTCAATGCCAAACTGGCACAGCAAGCGTCTGCGATCAACTATGATGGTCTCGAATATGATCCGCAGACAAAGGTGCTGCGCAAGGACGGCCATGTTATTGCTCTGGGCGAGGTACAAGAGAGGCTGTTCGATCTTTTTATCAACAACATCGATCAGGTGCTGGACAAAGCTGTTTTAATGGACAAGCTTGAAAAGCCCTCGGCAACCGCCCTTCGTGTCGCCCTGACTAAGCTCAAGCAGACCACTGGCCTGAACATTAAAAACCTTCGCGGCGTGGGGTACATTCTTGAGTCGCGTTGAGATAGAGTCTTTTGTAAAAAGCCTTCTGCTCTTTTTCAGCTCTATGAGCATTGTAATCACTACCCTCTTCTATATTAACTACACCAAAGAGGTCAAAGCCCTTGATGATGCCCTTTTCTCCGAGATGCGTCTCTGTAGTTTCGACTTGAAATGCACCCGTTTTACGATTGACTTTGTGCCGATGCAGCAACATGAACACTACACACTCCATAAAGATGCTACAGGACTAAACAGTTATTTCCCTATTCTAGGTGCCAATGAGTATCTTATGGCGTTCCATCTTCCGGCTGAGGAGTACAATCGTGAGCTGCAAGCCTTGCAAACTGCCGCCATTTTAGAGTTTGTTACCGTGTTGGCCGTTATCTTCATCATCTCGATTCTGTTTTCACTCTATACGCTCTACCCGCTTCGCAACGCCCTGGTGCTCACCCAAGAGTTCATTAAAGATATACTGCATGACTTCAACACTCCCCTCGCCTCTCTGCGCCTTAACAGTGCCATGCTCAGGCGTGAGATCGGCGAGAACGACAAGGTCTCACGCATCGAACAGAGTGTTCAAAATGTACTTGATCTACAGCAGAACCTCCGTTCATACCTGCATGGCCATGCCGGTCAAAAAGAGGTGATCCCTCTCAACAAACTGATCCTAGAGAGAGTCTCCATGCTGGAGAGGAGCTATCCGGATATTACCTTTGACGTTGCAATAGGCTCTTCAGCGATCAAAACCAACAGAGAGGCCTTTATCCGTATTATCGACAACCTGCTGACCAATGCCGCCAAATACAATCGGGAAAACGGTTCCGTTTCAGTAACATTCGAGCAGAGTACAGCAACCCTGCGTGTCATCGACACAGGCAAAGGGATCAAAAACCCCAAACGTATCTTTGAGCGTTTTTATAAAGAGCAGGAGCGCGGCATCGGCGTGGGACTGCACATCGTTAAAAAGCTGTGTGATGAGCTCAAGGTCAAGATCAGTGTCGAAAGCGAGGTCAACAAAGGAAGCACCTTTGGAGTGGATCTCTCTGCGCTAACAGTTGACTAACACTCTTATGCGAGAATGCTGCAGTTAAAAACAGAGGGTAACTCCCTGCAAAGGAAATAAAATGAAAACAACTACATTAAGCGCAGCAGCATTCATGCTACTGACCATGGTAACAGTGGGTATGGCAGATGATGTCTCTGTTGATGAACAGATTGCGGCCATTCAAGAGGCGCCGGCGCAAGAGCGTGTTCAATTAATGAACCAATTTAAAGTACGTTTGGCTACAATGAACGAAGCTGAACGCGAAGCAGCTATTGCACAGCTTCGTACACAAACGCGTACGCAAGCTCGTGTTGAAGAGGGTGCCGCTGAGGGCGAACAACTTCAAACGCGTACTGAGACGCAGGCACGTGAACGTCTGAATGAAAATGAAGCGAATGCTGAAGCAGAGCTGGCAAAAACACGTACTATGACGCAAGAGCGCAGCCGTGTTAGTGAGATGCAAGAGGCTCAGCAGATGCAACAGTTGCAGCAGATGAATCAGATGCGACAAATGAACCAGATTCAAGATCAAACGAGCAAACTTAAAAGCATCGAACAATAATTTTAGTCAAACGATATCGTAGCTATAGGCGGTGTTGTTATGGAGAGTAAATGCTAAAAGCATTATCTGTTTTTTTACTATGTACACTAAGTCTTTCAGCCTATAGTGATTTTGATATGGATGGTGTTGATGACGCTCTAGATCGATGTCCCAACACATCCATGACTGAACTCGTGGATATGCATGGTTGTACCATAAAAAACCTCGAGGGTGACCATCATTTTGATGTTATCCTAGGTGCAAACTATTCACAGATCGATCCTACAACACAAGAGCAGACCGACACGTTTGCCGCCAGTATTCAAGCAGATTACTACTATAAAAACTTTTCAATTCAGGTCTCAGCTGCCTATTTTAACTCTGAGAGCACTATCGCCAGCAGCAGTGGACAGACGGACACTTTTGTCGGTGCCTACTATCAGTTGTACCCTGCTGACGCTTTAAGTCTTCGTCTAGGCGGGGGTCTGTTGCTGCCGACCTATAAATCAGACTTCAATAACAACAATCTTGACTACAGCGCATCAGCAAACCTGAGTTATCTGTTAAACAATTTCAACCTCTTTGGCAGCTACAGCTATACGGTGATCAATGATGATGACTTCGGCTATACCGATGCTACCGTAATACCTACTGAAACAGTAGATATACGTTACCAAAATACCGGTGCTTTTAATATTGGTATAGGTTTTTATCCAACGGCCAGACTCTATACCAGTCTGGCTTACAACCATAGTGATAGTATTTATGAGAAGATAGTGACGAATGGTGTTGCCGACACGATAGAACCCCTGCAAACAGCCTCTGCCTACATCTTCTACACCATCAGCAAAGAGCGGTTCGTAACGCTGAGCTATGCCTATGGGTTAAGTGATTCGGCCAGTGACCACTCTGCTGCCGTACGCATAGGGCACTATTTCTAACTCAGAAGCTTTACCGTATCGATCTCATAAAAACTTTCCAGCTCATTATAGAGGTTTGGAAAGTGGTGTTTCAACGAGACCGGAGCCTCAAAAAAACGCTCGGTCACAACCGCGAAGAACTCTGCTTCATTGCTTGCGGCATAACTGCCAAGCATCTTGTACCTGCCCCAGTCACGGTTTTTAAGTGCGATCTTGTTTAGTGCTGCAAACTCTTTGTAAAAGGTATTTACCCAACCGTCATATTTTGACTGTTCGAGTGGCGGCACCCCGTCAATATAACCGTCCATAAAGTCGATCTCGTGGGCAAACTCATGTATGATGACATTGTTATGGCGCAGATGATAGGCCTCTTTTTTCGCCTCGTGCCAGGTGATGACCACCGTGTCATTAGCGGACTGACCCTGTATAACGAACTGCTCTTTGGTAAAGATACCGCCTGCCGACTTGACCTCTTTGACAATGACCGCATGCGGGTAGACAATGATGGTCTTAAGCTCTTCATAACAGCTCTCAACCTCTTTATGCATCAGCAGCAGACAGGCGTAAAAAGCGATAACAACCTTCATCTCGTCCGTCACCTCAAGGCCTACTCCCATAAACTCCTTGGTGTAGATAAAACGCAATATGGAGCGTTGAAGTTTTTTCTGGTCTTGCATGCAGAGTTTTGAGTAGTGGGGTGTTTTGGAGAGGATCTTTTTATAGGATTCCGGAAAGTCGAGAGAATCTATCTTGTGCAGCAGCTGCTTGCTGCGCATCTCATACAGAAAGTAAAGACCGAAAAGTGTCGCTCCCAAGCCGCCAAAGAGCAGAAGCAGTGCCGATAGGTATGTCATGAACTATGGTACAGACTGTTTAAAACAATCAACTTTACCGTCCCTTTTTACGCATATCGTAAAGGAAATAGAGACCTAACAGCGTCGCAGCCAAACCGCCTAAAAGAAGGATAAGTACAGTTGTCATCGCTACTTAATAAGCCCCAACTCTGCCAACAGTGGCTTAATACCGTTTGCCAGTTCAATAAGTTCTTGATAGAGTATGCCCTCCGCTTTATCTTCTAAAATCCACTCATCAATGCGCTGCATCGTCTGTGATTTTTCAGACTCGTTAAGTACTTCAGAACTTGTAACAGCCTCTTTGATCTTTTCTAAATGTGAATGGTCTTTGTGTGAACTCATGATGATTCCTTTTTAATAATAGTCGTATCGCCCGGCATTGACATCCGCACGAATAGCATCGACTTTCTCCTGTATCATATCCAGCAGTATCTTAGCGCCCTCTTTATCGTCCGCTTCGGGCACGTCCCAGTCGGTGATCTTCATATTGGCTTTAAACAGAAGTTCCACAGCCAACTGTATCTCTTTTTTACGGCTTATCAACTCTTTTTGTATAGCATCCATATTGTCTCCTCTATATTCTATTATACATCAAAGTACATAACCTTATATCTTCTAAGCACCTTCTTTGACAAAGGTCTTCATCAAGGCCCCTGTTAAAAAGAGGTTGGTCACCATTGCCATCAAAACAGTGACCCCGGTGATGAGACCAAAGTTAAAGAGGTTGGTCATACTTGCGAACATAAAGACAAAAAAGCCGGAACTCAGAACGATAGAGGTGATGAAAATTGCGCGACCTGTGGACTGTAGCGTCAGCCTTATGGCCTCATCCACACTCTTGTGAATAATATAGTAGCGCTGAAAGTTGTGCATATAGTGAATCGTGTCATCCACCACCATACCGATGGCAATAGCACCGATCAAGATCGTAAACATATCGAGCGGCAGGTCAAAAACGACCATAAAGGCAACACCGAACATAATAGGGGTCAGGTTTGGCAGCATACTCAAAAGACCCAGTTTTACATTACCGATCAAAACGATCATCAACAGACCGATCACCATAAAGGCGATGGCATAACTCTCTATTGAACTCTCTATCGACTTGGTGATCGTCGTTGCCAAGATAGGCAGCGTGCCTGTTATCGAGACGGTGACCTCCTCACCGAACTTCTGTGCTAAAAGAGTCTCCAACTGCTCAATAAGCTCCACATACTCAACAGAGTCGACCCACGGAGCCTTAATGGAGAGGCGTGTCTTGGAGAACTGCGAGTCGACAATCTCTTCAAGGTCATCGCTTCCGCTGTTCTCAAAAAGCAGGAACTCCTGCGCGATCAAGTCAGGGTCTTGCGCGATGACATAAAATGCCTTGTCGTTTTCATGCAGCGCCATGTGGATCTCTTTTAAGACATCAGCTACATTAACGATCTTGCCGATGAAGTAGTTTTCACCTTTGAAGGTGTAGATCGCTTCAGATGCACTGTTCATGGCATTTAAAAAGGCGGGATCATAGACCCCGTTCTCTTTATGGGTGTCCAGGACAACTTCAATGCTTATAGAGCCCTTCAGCTCATGGTCGATCACTTCTGTATTGATGCGCACACTGTTGTCAGCCTTAAACCAGTGCAGCGGGTTGTGCGAAAAGTGCATCTGTGAAGCCAGAGCAACAGAACCGACAATAAGCACAAGGGCACTAATAACGATCGAACGGCGGTACTT
This sequence comes from Campylobacterota bacterium, assembly GCA_039714575.1. Lineage (GTDB taxonomy): Bacteria > Campylobacterota > Campylobacteria > Campylobacterales > Sulfurimonadaceae > Sulfonitrofixus. The sequence goes on from JBDLJE010000053.1 coordinate 9,683, forward strand.
TATGGAGATATCTGCAATAACAAGCGTAAGATCATCCAGCACCCCATGGGTTGATGCTGCATCTTTTTTGGCTTTTATCGGCAAGATGGCAAGCATCACAGGTAAAAAGACAAGGGTCAAGACCAGGGCCAGCATAACGCCCAAAGAAGCGAATACTCCCAGGTTTGCAACCGGCTGAATGTCTGAGATACTAAAAGACGAAAGTGAGGCGGCAGTCGTCACCGAGGTCATCACGATTGCCAGACCGGAGTGACCCAGAGCATAGGCAATCGCTCCGTTTTTGTCGCCTGTCTCATCAAACTTGTGAAAGAACATCGCCAGAAGGTGAACACTGGCCCCTACTCCGACAGCTAAAAGCAGCGACGGAAGGATCTGTGTCATAGAGGTAATAGGCGCCCCTGCCAAGGCCATCGAACCCACCGTGGCAAGAAGGGTCAGGATAACGACTAAGAGCGGCAAAATAATCCCGCTTATACGTCTAAACATCGCAAGAAGTAAAAGAGAGATCGTTGCAATGACGTAAAGAATAAACTTGGACATGTCTGCAACAAGTGTTGATTGCAGGTTCTTGGTCACAATAGGGGAGCCCGCATCATAGATCATAAAATCATCGGCTCTGTATCTGTCAATAATAGTCTCCAGTTTCAAAATAAGTTCATTTGTCTCCTGCACCGAGATAAAAGGCAGTTGCTCATCGCTAACTGCCTCTTCCTCCTCATCAAACCCCTCTGAAAAGTCATCTTCCGCCTCTTCCTCGTTTCCAATCGAGGTATAGGTATTGGTTGTGATCATAATGGTGGTAAAGCTCCCATCTTCGCTTAGATAGAGGTTTTCATAGATGTTATTATCTTGAGCATAGGCCTTTATCTCTGCCAAGGCTTCTGCACTACTTGGGACACCGTCTAAAAAGAGGTCTTCAACGATCAGTTCCTCTTCATTTCCGGTTGTCTTGCGCGCATTTTTCAGGGAGTTGACCTCTTTGATATAGGGAAGATGCTCTTCCATCTCACTGTGCAGGGCAAACAGCTTCTCTAAAAAGCGCGCATCGAACACATCTTTTGTCTTAACAGCAATAATGATCTTTTCGTCACGTCCAAACTGGTTTCGAAAGTCGTTATACATCAGGATCTGCGGGTCGTCCGGGTACAAAAAACCTTCCGTCGAGGTATCCATGGTGATCTTTGGCAGGTTAATCGCCAGAGATAACACCATCGCCAACATTAAAACCAGTGTCTTGAAGCGGTGTTTTGTGATAAGATCTGAAAAGTGTTCAAACTGTTTTTCGACCTCCAGTCGCCAATTCATCATAATAATCCTTTATTGCTCACTATAGTAGAACAGTACTGTTAAACCAACGTTAACTCCTGCTGCTGTTAAATCCCTGCGTCAGGCCTTATTCCTTCTCACGCCTTAAGAGAATTTGCCCTATAATCTCAACATATAACTACAAAGCAGCAGTATGGATTATTTTGCAAAACGTATCATCCCTTGTCTTGATGTCAAAGACGGGCGCGTCGTCAAGGGAGTGAACTTTGTCGGCCTTAAAGATGCCGGCGACCCCGTAGAAGTAGCCAAACGCTACAATGAAGAGGGCGCGGACGAGATCACTTTTTTGGACATCGGCGCTTCTCACGAAGGGCGCGACACTATTGTAGACATTGTTGAAAAAGTGGCCCAAGAGGTCTTCATTCCCCTCACTGTCGGCGGCGGCATCCGCAAGCTTGATGACATCTATGCACTCTTGAATGTCGGCTGTGACAAAGTCAGTGTCAACTCTGCTGCCATTAAACGTCCTGAACTTATCAACGAAGCGGCACAGCGTTTCGGTTCGCAATGTGTCGTTGTGGCTATTGACGTCAAAAAGACAGGCGACCAGTACAATGTCTACCTTAACGGCGGACGTGTCGACACAGGCATCAATGCCGTAGAGTGGGCCAAAGAGGCCGTTGACCGTGGAGCAGGGGAGATCTTGCTCACCTCGATGGATGCTGACGGTACCAAAGCAGGCTTTGACATTCCGATCACCGAGCAGATCAGCAACCTGGTCAATGTACCCATCATTGCCAGCGGCGGAGCAGGGACGATGGAGCACATCAAAGAAGCCTTTGACCATGGTGCCGACGCGGCGCTTGCAGCCAGTATCTTTCACTATAAAGAGATCGACATTATGGACCTGAAGCACTATCTCCACGACCAGCACATCCCCGTGAGACTCTAATGATCATCTGCGCGGGAAATAACGAGAACTTTGAGTTTGCCACACCTATGGGGGTAGGGCTTGTTGAAATAGCCATGAACTTGACCCGCCTCTGTCTCTTTGACAAGCCGGAGTTCATCCTCTTTGTCGGTACTGCCGGTTCATACGGAAATCATAAGATATTCGACATTGTCGAGTCTAAAACAGCCGCTAACATAGAGTTAGCATTTTTGCAGAAGAAGGCCTATACTCCCTTGGATAACGTTGTCAGTACACAAACAGACGGGACAAAAGATATCCTCGTAAACTCTTCTAACTATATCTCTACTGATGCAGAACTTGTCAAGAAGTTCTTGAGTTTTGGTGTTGAGATCGAGAATATGGAGTTTTTCAGTGTACTTCGAATCGCTCAGGAGTTTGACATCCCTGCCGGCGGTGTTTTTTGTGTTACCAACTACTGTAACGAGAGTGCGCATGCAGACTTTTTGAAGAATCATGATGAGGCTAAGGCTCTGCTTACTGAGCATGTCAAGAGACGAATTCAGGAGTTGACAGCTAAATAGCTAATTTTTCTCCTTCTTGTCATCCAAACTTGATTTAAAATCTCTGCTTTTCTTTGAATAATTGGCTTTTTTCTTTTGTAAGAATCTGCTTGATTTCTTGAACTTTTTTTATTACTTCATATCATTAGTATGTCACTTTTTCTTCTTGCTCGCTCAAGAAGAAAACCTAACGAAAAAGAAGAAGAGCGGACGCGGGTACAGTAACAAATGAATGCATACTATATTTGGAGTCACGAAACCCCTCCGGCTGTTTGAACTGTACCTAGACGCAACAACAGCGAAAGCAAGTCCCAATTCATCAAAAGCTTTAGCTTTTAAATTCTAATCAATGCGTTACCACCTGATCTCTTTTCAAAACATCTGCAAAGCTGACTGAAAGGAGTGGACTTCCGTTAAAAAAATCACTCTGTTTGAGCATAGCGAGTTAGGGATTTTTAGGAAGTGAACGAGTGCAAGGAAGGTACCCGATAGCTATCGGGCTTGAAGCCGTCGCGAGCGCTTTTTGGTTTCGTTTTTTGCGAGTAAAAAAGGAAAGAGTGAAGTCTATAAAGTTTGATTTTTAAATAAATTGAAAAGAGTAAAAGGTTTGTGGATTCCCGTCTTCACGGGAAAAACCTGAGAGTAATTGAAAGCAAAAAATCACCCAAAAATTTACTCTAAATTTTTCATCCCCTCTAAAGTCCCTATGCGCTATCATTCAAACAATCAAAAAAGACGAGGTCAACCGTGTCAACAACAAAACCAACCATTCTGGATTACACCAAAAAAGATCTCGAATCCCTCGTCAAGCCCTCATTTAGAGCCAAACAGATCTACGGCTGGATCTATAACAGCTACGTCGACAGCTTTGATGAGATGCAGAACATCCCAAAAGCCCTTCGTGAAGAGCTGAATGGAAAGTTCATCCTCAACCCACTCAAAACACTTCATAAAGAGGAGTCGGCCGACGGCACCATCAAGTACCTCTTTGAACTGCCTGACGGCAAGACCATGGAGACGGTATGGCTTAAGATGAAAGATGCCCAATACGACGAAAAGGGCAAGCTTCTGCACGAATCTAAACACACGGTCTGCGTCTCAACACAAGTCGGCTGCAAAGTAGGGTGCAGCTTCTGTCTGACTGCGAAAGGGGGGTTCACACGTGACCTGACCGCCGGCGAGATCGTTGCTCAGGTCCTGGCCGTTAAAAAAGACAATAACCACGCCTCCAACCGCCGCGTTAACATTGTCTACATGGGGATGGGTGAGCCGCTGGACAACCTTGACAACCTGACACAGGCGATCAAGATCTTTAAAGAAGAGGACGGTCTTGCCATCTCCGGAAAGCGTCAGACCGTATCGACAAGCGGCCTCAGCTCCAAGATCGACAAACTGGGGGAGTCTGACCTGGGCGTTCATATCGCTATCAGCCTCCATGCTGTTGATGATGAGCTGCGCAGTGAGCTCATACCGATGAACAAAGCCAACAATATTCAGTCTATTATTGATGCTGTAAAACGTTTTCCTATCGATACACGCAAACGTGTTATGTTTGAATACCTTGTCATCAAGGGCAAAAATGATGATCTTGGTTCGGCAAAAAAGCTTGTGAAACTGCTTAGCGGCATCAAAGCGAAGGTCAACCTGATATACTTCAACCCTTATCCGGGTTCAGACTACCAACGTCCAAGCCGTGAAGATATGGTCGCCTTCCAAGAGTATCTTGTCAACCATGGTCTGCTCTGTACCATACGAGACTCGAAAGGCATCGATATCAGTGCCGCCTGCGGGCAGCTTAAAGAGATAAAAGAAAATGAAAAGAAGGATCTCATATGACGGTACTTGATTGGGTACAAATTGGTTTTTTAGTTATTGTTGTCGTTGTCGGCATCGGCGGGATTATCCATGTCATCAGAGATGAGGACAAGGCCGAGTAGCCAACCGCCTAACTCTCTCGATACTTAACCCTAGGATTATCCTCTCTTCGTTACAATGATTCCAATATATATAAGGATTTTTTATGGCTACAGAGAGAAAAACCAACTCAGACCGTATTTTACGCATACATCAGCTTTGTGAAGAGCACTTCGGTGCAGTGCGTTTTGTCGGCGTAAAATACCACTCTAAGATCGGCTGGATCGCCAAGGTTCAATTTGAAAAAGATGTTGACTTTGGAAACCTGACCGCTGATGGCGGAGATGCGGCAGATGCACTGCGCAAGTTAAAAAACCGCGTTAAGAAGATAATCAAGCGTTATAACCAAGTCTAACCCGGAGCTGGGAATGCCACTTACACAGCTGTTCTAGTCACCCTCGCAGATACTATGCTTCTCATCATAGCTTTCCCATCGTTTAAAAGGCAAAGCTATCAATGTCATCTCTAAACGCTCAGAACAGGCGAATTTGACAACAACCAAGTCAATATACTGCCAATCAGCGACAGAATCGCTAAACATCATACCTGTCATCGCTTTTTCCAAGAAGTTAGCTTCCTGGTCGGTTGCCATACCGGCACTTATCTCGTTAGATGGCAAGTTGATCCGCAAGACCCCGATGACTGATACCAAAATGACCAATACTATAATAAGTGTTTTCATCTATTAACTCCAAGAAATCAAATATAAGCAGAAAACTATAAACGCAACAAGGGTTGTATGTTTTTCTGTTTTGCATTTTATTCTCGAAATCATACCATTAAACATCAGGTATATAAAATAGAAAGCTGATAGAGCGGGGCAATATGGATTGTCATTGTAGATTAAAAAAGAGAAAAACGGTCAACACACCAGGAAGACCGTTTATGTCTGCAATATTAACACACTAATCTTATACACTTCTGACATTTTCTTCTTCCGGTTTTTTTATGGGTAGCTCTAAACCCACAATAATTACTTCTGCACCAAATACCCGTTCTAAGTAGCAGAACTTAAAAACCTTAGCTCATTGATTTTTGCTTTCAGTTGACACGAATATTATTTTTTCCTTAAATTTTAACTGTCTATACTTCAACGAGAAAGCATTTAAACAAATTTTTCATACTAGGACTCGCCTAGAGACAAAAAACGCTTAAAACGGCTTATTTTCACATGGTGTATAAGATGTGAATAAAAAACGGTGAATTTGTCAAAATTAGAAAAAAATCCCACTTCTTCAGATTAGATTTATATAAAAAACTACTTAATTTCATTTTTTTGTATATATGGCCGGAAGCCCCGTAAAACAGGGCTTTTATAAAAATTATAAGTGGACAAAATTTATCTGATTAATTCCAGGAAAGGGGAGATGAAAAGTTTTTCACATGTCGCAAAATTTTCATGATTTTTTCATGACTTTTTCTACTGAATGCCTAATTTTCAGCCCTTTGTATTTGGAGACTCCCTATTCTTGGGAAGCAGCAACTGTATAACATTATTTAACACCAATAGCTTCATTTGTAATTATTATATAACCAAGGGGTAACCAGATAGAAACCAAAATAATTTACACTTTAGCACATCTTTTTCAAGAATAATATGGAGAACAATATGTTGAATGTAAAGCAGATCATACAGAATGAACATCCACAAATACTGCAGTATCCAAAACTGATCACAAAACCGACTGTCTCATTTTTACAACTTCTTTTTCACGAACAGCGCATTAACAACTTCTTAAAAGAGAATCCCCAAAAAGGGGTGAAGTTCATTGATAATGTTTTAGAGCACCTGAACATCTCCTATAAAACAGACAATATAGAGATCCGAAATGTCCCTGCGATCGGTAAATGTATTGTTGTTGCCAACCACCCTTTAGGTGCACTTGATGCTTTAGTGTTGATCCAGATGCTCATAACTATACGTCAAGAAAAAAAGATCAAGATCGTTGCCAATGCTCTTTTGTCACAACTAAAACCTCTTGAAGAACTCATCATACCTGTTGACAACATAAGCGGAAAATTGACAAAAACAAGCCTTAAAATGATCGAAGATTCACTTCAAAACGAAGAGCTTGTTATATTTTTTCCTGCCGGCGAGGTCTCCCGCGCTAACATAAACGGTGTTATGGACAGTCGATGGAAAAAAGGGTTTTTGAAGTTTGCAAAACGTACGCAATCGCCTATCCTACCGATACATATCAATGCTCGCAACAGTTTTGGTTTTTACACCGTTTCGATGCTTTACAAACCACTTGGTGCCATGCTGTTAGCCCATGAGATGATAAAAGCCAAAAACAGTGTTATAGAGTTTAACATCGGTGAGCTTGTCTCTCAACAGACCATATCAAACATGAACATACCTCTGAAACAGCACGCCAAACTCTTTAAAAAACACCTCTATAAAATCAGTAAAGGGAAAAAAGGCATCTATAAAACAGAACAATGTATCGCCCATCCTGAATCACGACAGATCATAAAACAGGAACTTCTGGATGCTGAACAGCTTGGTGTGACAACTGACAAAAAGATCATATATCTTGTTGAATACAACAAGGCACCGACCCTGTTAAACGAGATAGGACGTCTGCGTGAATACAGTTTTAGAAAAGTAGGCGAGGGCAGCGGTAAATATAAAGACCTGGACAAATACGACGAATATTATCAGCATCTTGTTTTGTGGGATGACCAGGATCTTGAAGTTGTCGGCGCATACCGTCTTGGTGAATGTAACTGGATCTTGTCATGGGTGGGCAAAGAGGGTCTCTACCTCAATGAACTATGCGACATGAATAAGCAGCATGACCAGTACCTTATGGAGGCGGTAGAACTGGGTCGAAGTTTTGTCCAGCCGCGATATTGGGGTTCACGCGCACTTGACTACTTATGGCAGGGCATAGGGGCTTACCTTAACCATAACCCGCAGATACGTTACCTTACGGGTCCCGTCAGCATCAGTGCTTCCTACCCTAAAAACGCAAGAGACGCTATTGTCTATTTTTACAGCCACTATTTTGCACCAGATAAGCAGACCCTTCATGCCCGTTCACCCTACAAACTCTCCAGCAATACCAACAGAGAATTCGAAGAGCTCTTTGATGACAGTGATTATAAAACAGCTTTTGCCCAACTAAAAAACTACCTATCAGCCTTTGATGTTAATGTACCGACACTCTTTAAACAGTATGCTGATCTTTGTGATAACGGCGGAGTCGCCTTTTTTGACTTTGGAATTGACAGCGATTTTAATGACTGTGTGGATGGCTATATATTGGTAGATCGAAAGCTGATGAAAGAGGGTAAACAGAAGAGGTACATCAAGTAGATACTATGTTTCACATGAAACATTCTAGAAAAAACGGCTTAATTTTTGCTATTTATACTCAATTGAAATCTCCGTATTACTGTTTTACAGATACTTTTTTCATTACTTCATATCGATAGTATGTCACTTTTTTTCTTTGCTTGCACAAAGAAGATAAGCGCCAACAGCGTAATGCAGGGAGGCACTAAATGCCGAGTCGTAAAACTAACGAAAAAAAGAA
>JBDLJE010000054.1:0-17795 GCA_039714575.1 Campylobacterota bacterium
CTCCTTGGCGTACACAAACATTATGACCTGCAAAAGATCCTGGTCAACGTCAACTTTCACATAGACGAAGGTGAACGCATTGTCATCGTCGGAAAGAACGGCAGCGGAAAATCAACGCTGATGAAGACCGTTATGGGCAAGATCGACATCGATGAGGGTGAACGCATCACCAAACAAGACCTTGAGATCAAGATGTTGGACCAGGTGCCGAAATTCGAGGCAGAAGACTCTGTCCGTCAGGCCGTTGAACGCGGTCTTCAAGAGCTTTACGATGCCAAAGAGCGTTATGATGAGCTCTCCCTGCAGCTGGCCGATAATTTTGATGACAAACTGCTTCTGAAAGAGCACGCTGACCTCTCCAGCTATCTTGACCACCACAGTGCATGGAGCCTTGACGACAAGATCGAACGTATATTGGTGCACTTCAACCTCAAACATATGGAAGCTAACCCCGTTATGATGCTCAGTGGCGGGGAACAGCGTCGTGTGGCACTCGCCGGTCTGCTGCTTCAAAAGCCGGATGTCCTGCTGCTTGATGAGCCTACCAACCACCTTGACGTCTATATGGTCGAGTTTTTGGAAGAGCTGATCCTCAAAGAGCAGTACACCCTTGTCTTTATCTCCCACGACCGCTACTTCATCGACCAGATCGCCACAAAGACCATTGAGGTCGAAGATGGCGCTCTGCGTGAATATAGAGGCGGATACTCAGACTACCTGACCCAAAAAGCCGAATACGTCCGCACCCTCCAGAAGCAGCACGACAACCTTTTAGGGATGCTCAAAACAGAGAACGAGTGGTTTGCCCGCGGTGTCCGTGCCCGTCTAAAACGAAACGAAGGGCGTAAAGAGCGTCTGATGCAGCTTCGCGAAGCCGCCAAGACCAACCCGGCAATGATCCGCAAGATGAGTGTCGAGATACAGCGTGAAGCAAAGCACTTTAACCGCGACAAAAGTATCAACAAACAGAAGATGCTGTTTGAGGTCGAAAACCTGGGCGTCACGCTCGGGGACAAACTGCTTATCAAAGGGTTTACTACCCGTATCCTGCAAAAAGATGTCATCGCCGTCGTCGGACCGAACGGAACGGGTAAATCCACCCTGCTTAAAGTCCTTCTTGGACGTATTAAACCCACAGAGGGTGTTGTCAAACAGGGGGAGTTCTCTATCGGTTACTTTGACCAGCACCGTGAACTTCTGGAGGACTCTAAAAACCTTATCGAGACCTTCTGTCCCAACGGCGGCGACCGGGTCAATGTACGCGGTTCCAACATGCATGTCTACGGCTACCTCAAAAACTTTCTCTTTCCCAGAGAGTTTCTGGAGAAAAAGATCGGTACACTCAGCGGCGGGGAGAAGAACCGTGTGGCACTTGCCCTGCTCTTTACCAAAAATGTGGACTGCCTTATTCTCGATGAGCCGACAAACGACCTGGACATCCCGACCATCAACATTCTTGAAGAGCAGCTTCAAAACTTTCCGGGCGCCGTCATCCTGGTCAGTCATGACCGTTTCTTTGTCGACAAGATCGCTAAAAAGCTCTTTGTCTTTAAAAACCATGACGGCCTCATCGAAGAGGAGTATCAACTCTATTCAGAGTACCTCGAAGATGAGAAAGAGCTGCGAGAAGTCGAGGGGATCGTAAAAGAGGCTGAAGAGAGTGCCCCTAAAAAAGTGATCCAGGAAAAGACAAAGACGATCAAGCTCTCCTACAAAGAGAGTGCGGCATTGAACACACTGCCAAAAGAGATCGAGTCCATCGAAGCAGAGATCGAAAAGATCAACGCCTGCCTCGCCGACCCTGAATGTTACGGTGAAAAAGGGATCTCTGTAGTTGCAGAAGAGCTTTCTGCTGCTGAAGCGTTGTATGAGGCCAAAGTCGAAGAGCTGCTGCTTGTCGAAGAGAAGGTCGAAGAGATCGAAGCACAGAAGTCATAATGAACTGCAAGATATGTAATGAGCCTGTCACTGCATTTTACGATGACTATATGACGTGTCAGACCTATCACTGCAAAGCTTGCGAGTTTATCTTCAAAGATGAAGAGGCCGTCATCTCCCTTGACAAAGAGCGCAAGGTCTATCAGCAGCACAACAACACCGAAGAGAACCTCGGTTATGTCGCGATGTTTCAAGACTTTATCGACAAAACTATCATCCCGTACAAAGACCAGATACAGACGGCCCTCGACTTTGGGTCAGGACCCAACCCGGTACTGGCAAAGATCTTGAAAAGAAATGGCTTTGAGACAGACCATTATGACAAGTTCTTCTCTCCTGAAAAAGTGTACGAAGAGAAGAGCTATGATCTCATCACCTCAACAGAAGTCATGGAACACATCAGTGATGTCCAAAGTGTCATGACACTTTTTGCACAACACCTCAACACTGGCGGTTTTCTGGCGCTGATGACACAGTTCCACCCTGACGATCAAGAGGCCTATCTTAACTGGTGGTATCGTCGCGACCCGACGCATATCGTCTTTTTCCGCCCCAAGAGTTTCGCACTCTTGGCACAGCAACACGGCTTTACCCTCCGTTACCATGATGATAAAAAACTTATACTGCTTCAAAAAGAGAGAAATTTGTAAATTCCGGCATGCTGTGATACAATGAGAAAAACTAAAATATCACTTCACAATTATAAGGAAAAAGTATGTCAGAGAACTTGTCAACCGGACTGCTATTTAAAGACGCACTTTTAAACTATAGTGAAAAATATAAAGACGATAACGATATATGTGGTGTCAAGATCGATATGCGACCGCAGGGAATCGACCTTATTGTGGGTATTCGTTTTATTGAGAACGAATCACAATTTACTGTCTGTACAGGCGGTACTAACTGTGAAGGCGCTGATGACAGCCATTTTGATCTTCTATCGGAGGCACTGACCAATATTGGTGTAGCAAGTAAAAGCGGTGCCGCTATTATGATCAAGCGTAATGCACAGGTCGTCTCTACCGAAGAGGGGTGTTCAGCTATTGAGACAGTTGAAGAGGCCGCTGCGACTTCAGTAGAAACACAAAAAAAACGCGGCGGGCTTTTCGGCCTTTTTGGTAAATAAAACCGTAAAGCTGCCCTGCCTCATCAAAAACACCAACCGGTGCCTACACTAACTCAAAACTCTTACTTCTCGTAGTCCACAACTTTACTCAGTTCTGTCACCTCTTTAATAAACGCGACCACCTCCAAATGGGCCGGATGAACGGCATACTCCTGCAAGCCCTCTTTTGTCTCAAAAGAAGAGATCAAGGAGAGGTCCATCGCTCTCTCGCTGCCGTTAAAGTCAATACCCACCTCCATAGACACTAGAGGCTCTATCTTCTCGACTAAAGCTTCCAGCATCACTTTTGCTTTGGCAATATTCTCTGCCTTGTTCTCTTTTTTAAAGTCAAACATTACAATATGAACGATCATTATTTTTCCTAACTATTAATTTGAGAGAATTTTACCCAATATTAGTTACTATCTTTACATGAAAGAAATATACGGCAGTGCCATCATGTTTTTCTACTTTTTAAAATGGCCTATCTTTCTTGGTCTGCCTATTTTGCATTTTGCATATGGTCTCAACGCTAACTATTTTTTAATTGCCTTTTGGTTTTTGTGTCTTGGTCTGATCATCAAGGATTTTTGGACAATGTTCCGTAACAAGAGCGCAAAATAATGTTTATACCGCGTATATTTCCACAAAAACTTGAGCATCAAGAGCACTCTCTGTCTAAAGTGTTCTCTCTCTTGGTCTGGAACATCCATAAAGAGAATCAGCAGCTGCCCTTTCAAAAGAAGCTTGCAGAACTGCTGACACAAAACCCTAGTGATTTTGTACTCTTTCAAGAGGTTAAATACCCAAAAACAGCCCCCTGCGGTTTTGAAAGCTACTCCTATGCTATCGCCAGTAATATCGAAACATCAAAAAATGTCTTTGGTGTCTTAACCGCCGCAAAGGTCTCCTTTGAAAAGATCAACACCAATATAACGACACAAAGAGAGATGGGCCTTGCCACCCGTAAAAGTCTTCTTATTACTCAGCATCGACTTAGCAGTGGTGAAATTCTGCACATGGTAAACCTTCATGCCATCAACTTCGTCTCCCTGAAAAGCTTTACTCTTGAGATGGAAAAGATAAAAAGAGAACTGCTTCAGTATAGCGGGCCTATGATCATCGGCGGTGATTTCAACAACTGGAGTACAAAAAGAGTCAAAGTGCTGGAAGCCTTTCAAAAAAAGCTCTCATTGGAAAAAGCAGATGTCGACGAATATCATCATATAAAACACATCTTTTCCAAACCGCTTGACCACATCTTCTATCGCGGTGTCAAGTTGCTGAAAGCTGAAGCGATCGATACAAAAAGGATCTCAGACCATAATCCTATCTTTGCGACATTCACAACAGAATAACTATCACAAAAAAGGCTAAGACAAAACATTGGATGAGCTTTTAATCAACAGATCACACAGATTTTCGCAGATTAAGAACAAACATATAGCAAAAAGAGAATAAGCCTCTAGGCTTTAGATTTAGTGCAGATTGTGCCAAAGCGAATCCGAAGGCGTACATCGGTACGTCGAGAGGTGAGTTTTGGTACAAGGTGTGCTGAAGCTAAAGCCTAGACAAGGCCGCTCCAAAAATACTTTGCTATGAGTACGATTAAGACAATCCCCACAACATTAAAAACAACCCCGTATTTCGCCATCGTCTTGACATCGACAACACCCGACGACATAGCGATGGCGTTCGGCGGAGTGGCAATAGGGAGCATAAAGGCATAACTGGCGCAGATCGTCGCGACCATCATAAAGAGACGGGTGTCAAGCCCTGTCTGCTCTGACACGGAGTAGATGACCGGCAGCATGATCGAGATCAACGCCGTGTTGGAGGTCACCTCTGTGGTAAACGTGACTATGGCCGCAACGATCAGAAGCAGCAGCAGTGGTCCCAGGTCACTCAGACCGATAATGTATGAGGCGATCTTATCGGCTAAACCGGTGTGTGAAAAGGCCATTGCGATGGAGAAGCCGGCACCAAACAGCATCATGATCCTAAAAGGGATCTTTCCCTTGTCTTCCATCCACTCCAAGATGTTAAAAGGGGGCGCGAACAGCAGCAGTCCCGCTGAGAGCAAGATAACAGGCTCACTCATGCCTAGACCGTTCCAATAAGGCTTTATCGGTGCATTCAACAAAAGAACCGTCATCAAAGTGACAATAATGAATATCACTTTTTTCTGCGGTACGGTCAGCGGTCTCTCTCCGGCCTCCATCTCGATCTTCTCTTTGCCGACACCTATGCTCAGTACGGCTGAGACAAAAAGAAACATCACAAACGAGAGCGGTGCGACCATCCACATCCATTGAAAAAACGGTATCGGCGCCATATTATGTTCTTGCATGATCCCAAGCAGGATAAGGTTTGGCGGTGTACCGATAGGCGTCATGATACCCCCTATGCTCGCACCGTAGGCTATGGCCAAAACAAAACGGAGTTTCAGTTTCGGGTCGTCCGAGAGAAAAAGTGCGATGGAGATCAGCAGGAGTGTCGTCGTCGTATTGGAGAGGATAGAGCTTAACAGCCCTGAGGTAAGCGCAAGCGAGAAGATAACACCTTTGGCACTGTTTGGAAAGACCTTCAAGACCTTGTTCGCGATCCAGGTGTGCAAGCCGGTCTTCTCCACCGCGATCGCCAGCATAAACCCTCCAAGAAAGAGGTAGATAATGGGGTGGGCATAGTTGAGCGTCGTCGCTTTAGTACTTAAGATCCCAAAGGTCGGGAAAAGAACGATAGGCAGCAGTGAGACGACACCGAGAGCAAGACCTTCGTTGGTCCATAAGGTGATCAGAAGCACCAAAACACCTACCAGCAGTGACTGCTGGGTCGTTAACGCAAGAGAGGCAAGCGCAAACCCAATGACACTCAGAACTAAGGCCACTCCTATCTTTTTTACACCTGTTGTCGCTTCATTCATCTAAGCTCCTAGCGCGACAGGAGGTCTTGGAGGCTTTTCTGCGGCTCTTTACCCTCTAAAATAGCGTAGACCTCTGCCGCAATAGGCAGGTAAATAGCACGTTCCTCGGCAATAGTGTTGAGCGCATACGCCGTTCCTATACCTTCGGCCACTTCACCCAGCTCTTCGAGTATCTCACCCTGTGACTTTCCGGCTGACAGACCAAGCCCGACACGGAAGTTGCGCGACATGCTCGAAGAAGCTGTTAAAAAGAGGTCACCCGCACCGCTTAGGCCTAAAAAAGTATCATCCTCTGCCCCATAGTGCTTACCAAAACGGTGCATCTCGATAAGACCGCGCGATATCAGTGAAGCGCTGGCATTTTTACCCAGCTGCAGCCCCTCCGTAATACCCGCAGCAATGGCAATGACATTCTTGTAGGCTCCTGCCACCTCGGCACCCATGACATCTTTTGAGACATAGGTACGTACAAATGACGGAAAGTAGGTTCCAAAGGCGTCAGCTACCTCTTCATTCTGCGCATTGATGACCAAAGCACAAGGAAGAGCCTGCATCACTTCTGCCGCAAAGGAGGGGCCGGACAAGAAGGCGATATTCTCATCATCCACATGCTTGGCGAATATCTCATTTAAAAAACGGCCGGTTGACGCTTCGATCCCTTTGGCAACGACCAAAACTTTTTGTCCCTTGTTTACAAAATTGTCGTCCAGCCAACATGCCACCTGCTGTGCCGGTATAGCCATGACCAGGTACTCTAACTCCAAGACCTCTTCGAGTGAGACGAAGTTCTCGATGTCGCGTTTGGTCCGCGAAGTGATATAGACCTCATTATCTGGATTTTGACGAAAGGCAAATGCCAGTGCCTGACCCCATTTACCTGCTCCAATAACGCCTATTTTCTTCACTGTACCATCCTTCTGAAGTTCTCTATCTGCTCATCATAACCGATTACTACTAAAATGTCCCCTACAACAAGACGATGCTTATACCCTTTGGAAGTAAAGACAAAACGGGTCTGCATCTTTCCATCGACCGCTGCCAGAACAATAAGGTCCTGCTCGACTTTCAGTGAGACATCATGCAGTGACTCACCGATAAAAGAAGAGCCTTCCGCCAGCTCGATCTGCACCGTTTTCAGGGCAGTCTCTTCTTGCAGTATATCTTGCACGATATGGGTCACTATCGGTTTTTCAAGCACCTCGATGATAAGGTCGGAAGTGGCTTGAAGCTTTGAGATCACCTTGTTGGCACCGGCAAGACGCAGCTTCGATGCATGCTCCTGCGTTGATGCCAGAGCGATCAAGCGTGCATCTTCCAAGCCGTCTTTCAGTCCTATCGTCAAGTAAACATTAGCCGCGTCATCTTCCAGAGCGCAGATGAACAAAGTCTCTTGCCTGTTGAAGTGGGTAAAGGCTTCCCAGTTGTCGTCCAGGTCAAAAAGCTCCGCCTCAAAACCGTCTTTGAGAGCCTGTGCAACCGTCTCTTCTTTCAGTTCATAGACCTTAACGCTTCGATAGGCCTCACTGACCTGAAAAACGATCTCTTTTGCAAACTCTGCGTAGCCAAAGACTACAACATCAAGTGTCTTCATCGTAACCTCTTGTGAATAAAAAGTCTAAACTCGTTTATCATCGAATGTTCACCCACCACGATCATGATGTCACCTTTTTGCAAGGGGGTGTCTGGTTGAGGATTAAAGGTAAATCCCTCAGCTTCAAGCTTGGAGAGACCGATGAGAAGCAGGCGGTGTTTACGGATGTGCAGGTCTCCCGCAGTGTCAAAGTTGCCGGCTATGCGTTCATCTACAACGATCTCTTCCATCGCCGCACCCGTCTCTTCTGCCCGCAGCATACTAAGCGTCTCAAAGGCGATAGGTCTGCCGCTGTACTCTTTAGAGAGAAGGCCTATAAGCTCTTGGGCATAGACAATATTCCTCGCCCCGGCCAAACGCAGTTTGCGGCGGTTCTGTTTCTCATGAAGCAGAGAGAGGATGTTAATACTGTGATCGATCGAACGAAGGGTCAAGGCGGTATAGACGTTCAGAATGTCACTGTCTCGCAGCAAGATGACAGCCGTCACCTGTTTCTCAAGATCGACCCCCATCGTCTGGTAACTTGAAAGAGAGGCCGGGTCCAGTGTCAAAGCGTGCAGTCTGTTCTCTTTTGCCTCTTTAATACGTGCTGCATCTGTGTCCATGACCACAACCTCACGCCCCATTCGGCGCAATTTTGAAGCGGTCTGTTTTGCAACGATGCCATACCCGCAGATCAGATAAAAATGTTTAAGTTTTTTGATCTCGCCCAAGATCTGGTTTTCACGAATGTCATCCAGTTTTTCCGTAAAAGCCGTCACAACAATAGAGGTCGCAAAGGAGATGACCGCGATGCCGGAGACAATGACCAGAACAGCCACTGCCCGTCCGGCCTGTGTGATCGGCGTAACATCACCGTACCCTACCGTAGAGATGGTCACAACAGACCAGTAAAAAGCATCAAAAAGAGAGTGAATGGAAGATGCCGGGTTATTTGACTCCATAACGTATATAAGCACCGAAGCGACAAAAACGACAACACTTGCAAAGGTCAAAAGCGTAAAAAGTTCAAACTTCTTATGCGAAAGGACATAGCCGAAGTACTGCATGTTCTGGGTGTATCGAAAGATCTTAAAGACACGGAACAGGATAAAGAGGCGCAGTAGACGAAGTTCATGATAGAACGGCATGATCGCTAAAAGATCGATGATCGCGGCAAGAGATCGTACATAGTTCCATTTGACATGAAGGACCTTGACAAGTGCCCGTCCTACCCTGAACTTACGCTGCAGCAGCTCATCTTTTTCATACTGGTTGATAATGATCTCGGAGGAGTCGCTGATGACCCAGAAGCGAAGCAGGTACTCGACTAAAAAGATCGCTGAGATGATATAGTCGTTGAAAATAGACCAGAAGTCATTTATGGGATGGTTCACTTCCCGGATCAAGATACCGACGCTTGAGAAGATCAGCAGCATCATCATCAGATCAAAATAGCGTTTGTAAAGGTAAGCGTGGTTTTCTAAAAGATTGTGAAAAAAGTTTTTAGTCGCCTTGTAGTTTGGCGACGTCTTGAGCCCATAGGCAATGTCAACGATAAAGCTGGCAAAAAGACCTACGTGTCGTTCTTTGTATGATGATGAGGAGAGTGTCTGCTCTTCTTGAGGCGCCTCTTTCATCAACTCTCTTTAGCCCAGTTTAGCTTTGAGCATCTCGTTAACGGTTTGCGGGTTGGCAGTTCCCTTACTCGCTTTCATCGTCTGACCGACAAAGAAGCCGAGTAGTTTATCTTTACCGCCTCTGTACTGCTCGACCTTATCGCCGTTGGCAGCAATGATCTCATCAATGATCTTCTCAAGAGCACCCGTGTCGTTCATCTGTTTAAGGCCAAGTTTATCGATGGCATCATCGACGCTGATCTCATTCTCCATCAGGTGGTCAAGAACCTCTTTAGCCGCTTTGCCACTGATCGTCTTGTCTTCAATACGTTTTACAAGCGTTCCCAGCGTCTTAGCGTCCACAGGTGATGTTATGACTGTCACACCGCCTTTTAGACGTGCCGGTAGCTCCACAGTAAGCCATGTGACTGCATTTTTAGCACTAATGCCCTCTGCAAGCATCGCTTCGAAGTAGTGTGCGACCTCTAGTTCTGCCGTAATTACACCTGCATCATACTCACGCATGCCGTATTCAGAGACCAGACGCGCCTTCTTCTCATCCGGAAGTTCCGGAATATCTGTGAACGTAGCGAACATATCATCAGGAATGACCGCTTTAAGCAGGTCAGGCTCCGGAAAGTAACGGTAATCTGCCGCCTCCTCTTTGCCGCGCATCGAACGTGTCTCTTGCTTGACCTGGTCGAACAGACGTGTCTCTTGGCGGATATCTTCATCATAAACACCATCTTCCCACGCCTCTACTTGACGCTGAACTTCAACCTCGATCGCTTTTTGGATGAAACGGAAGCTGTTGATATTTTTGATCTCAACACGTGTGTAAAGTTTTTTGTCACCCTTAGGGCGGATAGAGACGTTAACATCTACACGAAAAGAGCCCTCTTGCATGTTGGCATTAGAGATGTCGAGGTAACGCACGATTGAGTGCAGTTTTTTCACATACAGTACAGCCTCTTCTGCCGAGAACATGTCCGGTTCAGAGACGATCTCAAGCAACGGCGTGCCCGCACGGTTCAGGTCTACCTTAGAGATAGAGCCGTCATGGATGTTCTTGCCTGCATCCGCTTCGATATGCGCACGGTTGATACGGATCGTCTTGCTGGTGCCGTCTTCAAAGTCGATGTCAAGCGTGCCGTGTTCAACAACCGGGGTATAAAGCTGAGTGATCTGATATGCCGTCGGACTGTCCGGGTAGAAGTACGACTTACGGTCAAAGAACGAAGTACGGTTAACGGTAGCACCGATCGCTGTTCCAAGCATAATAGACTTCTCTAAAACACTTTTGTTAAGAACAGGCAGTGCACCCGGCAGTGCTAAACAGGTCGGACAGGTGTTAACGTTGGGACGATCATTAAAGCTCGTAGGGCATGAACAAAAGAGTTTTGTCTCAGTGTTAAGTTGGGTGTGGACTTCAAGGCCGATAACGACGTCAAACATTGGGTTCCTTGTGGAGTGTCAGCCTGATGACTGACTTTTTAAATATTTATTAATTGTCTATAAAATAGCGGATCGAAGCGAAGCCGTAACAGCCGCTTTTTTCAACCGCTTTTACCTGCTCCGGCGTAGTGATCCCACCGAGCGCGATAATAGGAAGGCTTATTCTAGCCACTCTTTCATTTAAATCCTCTAAACCCTTGGGTTCGCCCTTCTCCGGAGTGCTGAAGATGGGGCTGTACGTCACTGCATCAGCACCTCTTTTTTGCGCTTCCAAGATCTCATTTTCGCTGTGACAAGAGACGATTGTAAAGAGGTTCAAGGCTTTTGCTTTTTCGATCTCATCAAACTGTAGTGATGTCAGATGTATGCCGTAAACATCTAATCGAGCTGCCAACTCAACATCACCGTGTAACACTGCTTTAGTATTGTCAAACTGCGAACAGACCTCTAAAAACTGCTCCGCGATTTCGGTATAGTTAGAATTGTTTTTATCGCGGTAGAGAGCAAAATCAGGCTGATGTTTTTGCAATGTTCTTCGCAACATCATACTAAAACCGGACAGATCCTCTGAATAGAACTTTGGGTCAGTTATTAGGTAGGATTTCATTACTTAGGCTTGAACCTGTACCAAACCAGCATCAATAAGTTTTTGTACAAATTCGACTATATCTATCTTTAGCTGCTCAGGTGAAACATCGTACATTTCAATTAGCGCATCATTCGCTTCCTGTAATGTCTTGCCTTCTTGAAGCAACTGCCAAATATCACTACCCACAGCATCAAGTCCGAAATAGTTTTCACTTGCCATATCGAGCAGTACCATCTCACCATCAACTTCTTGGGCAAAAATAGTGTCAGGAAATTGTATTTTATGATTGAGATTCACTTCTAACCTTTATTAAGTCCTATAGATTTTCTGCTTTATGAGCTTTATCAAGAAAGTCATAATATAATTGAACCCTCTGAACAAATCAGATATTCTCAGAGGGTTCAATTAATACATTGTAGTTAATTTTGTAACAATTACTAATTAAGGTCATGAGTTGATAATAATTTTATGTAAATTTTTTGGACATATTACGTTATGAGTGGTTTTGTCTCTATTCTAAATCTCGATGGAAAACCGATCAATAAACAACTTCTCCATACTCTTACACAAACATTAAGTTCTCGTGGCCCAGATCGACAAGACATATGGATTAATGAGCAGATTGGAATGGGTCATACTCTTTTTCGAACAACCAACGAAGCAGAGTACGAGCAACAGCCTGCCACTCTTGACGGAAAGATATATATTACCTGTAGTGCCCGCATAGATGACAGAGTACACCTTGTAAATAAACTTGGGATGAAAAGAGAAATCAATCTCAAAAAAACTCCTGATTCAGAACTGATTTTACATGCCTATAAAAAATGGGGTGAGGATTGTCTTGATCATCTTCTGGGTGATTTCGCTTTTGTAATCTGGGATAGCAGAGTAAAAAAGTTATTTTGTGCAAGAGATCGTTTTGGTACCAATCAACTCTATTATACACAGGTGAAAAACTCCTTTATCGTGTCCAATAGTCTACACTGCATGAAACAACATCCTCTAATCTCAGATACCTTAAATGACAAGGCCATCGCTGGTTTTTTACTGTTTGGAGATCATACATGGTTAGATAAATCCTTAACAGTACTAAATGATGTCTATTCGCTGCTGCCTGCACATCAACTTGTTTTTTACAATGAAAACATAAATATTCAAAAATATTGGGATATTCCTGACAACATTCCGTTGCTCGACTATCAAAACAAAAATGACTACATTGAACACTTCCAGGAGGTTTTTAAAACAGCAGTTGCCGATAGAATTCGCACACCATCTGTAGCCATCTCTATGAGTGGTGGGATAGACTCATCATCTATAGCTGCAACGGTGATGCAACTTCAGGAAGAAAAAAAAATTCCACCTGTTGAACTTAATGCCGTAACAATAGTCTATGATCATCTTTTACCATGTAAAGAGCGGTATTATTCAGGTCTGGTTGCAAAGTATCTAGGTATTCCTATTCATTACATCGCAGGAGATGACTACTCTTTTCTAAAACCGGCTATAGGAACGACTCGTCCTTTAGAAATTTCACAGCCATCTCTTTGGCTTGATAGTGAAAAAAAGTTCAGCGAGTTAAGTCGTGTTGTTCTAACAGGAAATTCCGGAGACAATGCTATTACCTATCCATCGTCAATATGGAAAGACACAAGTATTTTAAATATTATTACAAATATGATTAGACTACAACGCCTTTATGGGAAAACACCATCATTAAATACCGGTTTGCGAACGAAAGTGAAGAACTTTTTAAAAAATGAAAACAACGATATTAATGCGGCTTATCCATATCCGTTATGGTTAAACCCTGATTTTGAAAAAAGATTGAATCTAAAAAAAGAGTGGAAGACTATGTGGAGTCATCTCAAGGAAAAACGATCTGTTAAATCTAGATATTCAAAACTCGAATCCTCTCTATTAAGACCAGATTGGAGTACTGATGACATCCTTATGAATAGCAGTTTTACAACGTCAGAAAAGAGAGACCCCTTTCTAGATCTTCGGATGGTAGAGTTTATCTTAGCTTTACCAGCATTACCTTGGCTTTTTAATAAACATATTTTACGTCAATCAATGAAAGACCGACTACCTAACGAAGTGCTTTATAGACCAAAAACACCACTGGGAGCATTGGATTTCGCACTAATAAAACAATCAGAAAACAAGTGGTTAAGTGATTGGAAAATGAGGGATAAAACTCTATTATATATAAATAACTCAGAAATTACAGAGGAGATATTTAATAGTAAAATTAATGTCTACCTTAATTCACGACCATTTATCTTAGACAATTGGATAAAGAACAGTTGAGTTTAAAATCATGATGCATGAGCCCAACCACTACCACCATCTTTCAAACCACTATTCCTTCGCGCTTGTGTCATCTTATTAATTGAATTAAGTTTCACTAATTTCGGGCTACTATAAATCTTTTTCATTTTATCTACTTTCTACTATATTTGATAACTTAAATTATAACATACTGTGTTCACAAATCACATCATGCACTTCAGCGAGCCGCTGCATATCCCATGGAACCTGCACACGAAATACTTTTATATGCTTGAGCATTTTTGAAAGATATTCCAATCGCATTGGTTTCAAATATGAAAACATATAGAGATAATTCGGCAAAAGGGCATCAAACTTCTCAAAACCTTTGATCTCATCCATTGTGATCTCTGCATCACTTTCAACACTCTCAAGAGTATAAAAAGCATGAATAGGTTTAAAAGCTGTCGAAAAGTTCTCTACACGAAAACCCAGCTCTTCAAATTTTCTGTAGGGACGATGATAAGGATGCGAGCCGACCACCATGAACTTGCCATCATCGATAAAGGTCGGCACCTTATCATCCGAGATGAGGGTATGACCCTGCTTAATAAAATGGTCTGTCATCGTTGATTTACCACCCATAGACGGAGCAATGAACAAAATGGGCTTACCGTCAACTTCTACCGCTCCTGCATGCAGGAAATCATACATCTCTTCCAACGTAAAATAGAGTGGCAGAAGCAGATGGATAAACCAGAACGAAAGCAGTTCGGCACTGCCATTTTCATCCAGTACGTAGTAGATAGTACGTTCACCGCCAACCCAGTAAAAACGGACAACATCTTTGACCTCATAGCACCAAGGCTGGTCAACTTCACAGCCGTCAAACTCCCGGTCAGAGTAGAGATAAACATCCCTTCCATGTGCCCCGTAAAAGTGGAATCCACATATGATTGAATTTTTAAGATTCTCAGACACATTAGATGATAGTTCAACTTCATAACGCACTTCTGTATCATGAGAGAGATCCAGAGGAAAGATAATATCACTTTTGATCTTTGTACCGTAGACGATCATCTTTTCCCCCATCCAAATACCGAAAGTACCGTATAGTCCTCATGCCCTTTAGCCCCGGTGATAATAGTCTCACCGCACTGAGACCAGGAGTGGGCTTTCATCTTCTCTTCGGCACTCTCATCTTTCATCGCCCCAAGGTAAAACACACCCGGGATACCCCGCTTTTGCAGCATGCGTTGTGCTGTCAACGATTGCGCAAGACAGGCACTCTGCCAAGGTGTATAGTTGGCAGCACGTTCTATCGCTCTGCCTACCATTATAGCACCCTGCAGTTGCTCTTCAGTCAGGGTTTCTGAATTCTCTCTGTCTTTTAAATGTTCCAAAGAGCGTGTTAAACGCTTAAAGGAGATCGTCAAAAGGGCTGCCCGCATCGTACCTAGCAGCAAATATGCTTCGATAAATAGTTTTTTTTCTTCCCCATTTAAGGCAAGGAATTTTGATATTTTACGCAACATCAAAGTCCTCTTTTATGCGCCCCTTGGCGTTTAATGCGTCATACGTACCTTCATCTTTGACCTTACCGTTTTCTATCAGATAGACATAATCAGCCTGTTTGATCGTTGTCGTTCTGTGCGCGATGATTATGGTCGTTTTGTCTTTTAAGAAATCCGCCAATGTCTCGTAGAGGTCGTGCTCTGTTCTACCGTCAAGCGCAGAAGTAGACTCGTCAAAGATAATGACTTTCGGATCACTCAAGATCAGGCGGGCTATAGCTAGACGCTGTCGCTGGCCGCCAGAGAGGCGGATACCGTTTTTCCCTATTTTCGTATCAAGACCATCTTCCAGCGTATCAACAAAATCCTTGAGTTGAGCAGCCTCCAAAGCACTGTATATCGCCTCATCACTTCTGTCTGAAGAGAGTGTCAGGTTCATTCTGACAGTGTCATTAAAGAAAAGAGCATCTTGCAGCATCAAAGCCACATTCTCTCTAATAACAGGCAGACCGATCTGTGTAACTGAGCTGTTACCATAACTAATATCTCCGCTTTGCGGCAGGTAGAAGCCGACCATGAGTTGCGCGATGGTCGTCTTGCCGCTGCCGCTGGGACCGACAAGAGCGACCTTCTGTCCTGCCTCAGCACGCAGTGAGACATCTTTTAAAACCGGGCTTTTGTCACTGTAGCCGAAAGTGATGTTCTTGAGTTCAACCGAGGTACTCTGAACACCTGTAAAAGGGTCTGCTACATGGGGGTAATGCGGTTCTTGTTCTAAAGACAACAGCGCATTGATCCGTGCGAAAGCCGGCTTGGTGCTCTGATAGGTTATAACAAGACCCATCAGCTGCTGGACAGGGGAGACCAAGGTTGAGAGATAAAATAGAAACGCAAGCATCATACCGATGGTGAGGTCTGAATAAGCGACAGCCGCAATACCTAAGACTCTGAATATATCGACAACCGTTGTTGTCAGCAGAGCAGATGAACCATGTGCGACAGAAGCTCTGTAGCCGTAATCGACCGATGCGCTCTCTATAGCTTTTGCCTTCTGTTTCAAAAAACCGAAGAGCGTCTGTTCCTGGTTACTGGCCCTAACCTGGGTAAAAAGCTCCAGCACTTCATTGAGTGCTTCATTATAGAGCTCATACGCCTCATTTTGCCGTCGGAACAGTTCACCCATCTTTTTCCCGATAATACGTGAAAATGCGAGGAAGAACGGGTTTAACGTAAAGACCAACAGTGCCAAGACCCAATGCATCCACATCATGATCACAGCGACACCGATGACAGTTAACGCAGCCGTTAACAGTGTTATGACCAGCATATTGGCAAAATCACTTACTGCTTCAACATCCTGTACCGTTTTAGAAGCTACACCGCCGGACTTAAGCGTTTCGTATTCGGCAATAGAGACGTGTTGAAGATGGTATAGAATGTTCTGACGGAGATGATAGTTGATCTTCTCTGTCAGCGTTGTGGCATGAAACGTCTTTGCATTGGTCAAGACAAAGACAAGCAGTCGCAGAAAGATCACAGATAGAAGTGTTATTGCCAGATAGAACCAAACCTCTTGTTGACCAAAGAGAAGGTCTGTATATTCAGTAAGCTTTCCAGGATTTTCCAGCAACACTTCGTCTATCAAAAGCGGGATTAAAATAGGAATAGGTAAAAAAAACAGTGTTGCCAAAACACCATATAAGTTGGTAAGCCAAAGCTCACGCTTTTGTGCTGTGATGTAGTGCAACAGCGTATTAAGAGAGTAGTGCTTTGTCACTGAGGCAGCTTTTAGTCTCGAAGAGCGTCGCGGATCTCTTCTAAAAGTTGTGTCTGTTTTTTTGACTCATCCAGACGTTCTCTGTAGGTGAGCATTGTCTCAAGTAGAAGAACAAGAAAAAGACCGAAGATGACATAAAGTATGGAGAGGAAAAGTGCCGCAGCGACACCCATAAAAAGAAAAAGTTTAAATGTTATAAAAGCACCCAGGACGATGAACGCCCAAGAGATACCGAGAAGGAAGCTGATGATCTTGTCGAAAATGCTTCGCTTCATAGGAGTTAGTTAGTGATCGTCAGCGATCTGAACCGCACCACCAAGGTAGACGTATGTAAGCATCATGAAGATAAATGCTTGCAGCAACGCCATAAATGACAGTAGTGCAAATGGGATCATCGGCAGTAACCATGGTGCCAGCATCAGGATTACCATCAAGAACATGTCGTCACCCTTAACGTTTCCGAAAAGACGGAATGAAAGAGAGATGATACGAGAGATGTGAGAAACAAGCTCGATCGGGAACATCAACCAGTATAACCACCAAACCGGACCAAGGAAGTGTTTGAAGTAAGCGATAACACCGTTACGACGGATACCTTCAAAGTTGTAGTAGACAAATACAACAAGAGCAAGTGCAAGTGTAAAGTCCAGGAATGCAGTCGGTGCTTCAAAACCCGGAATAATACCGATGATGTTAGCCGTAGCAACAAAAAGGCCGATAGTCGCAACAAGCGGAAGATAGCGACGAGCTTCCTCTTTACCCATAACGTCTGTACCCATAAATAGTACACCGCTAAGGTATGCCTCTAAAAAGTTTTGTGTTCCAGTTGGAACAACTTTCATGTTACTTACTGCTAATTTAGCGATAACAAGAACGATAGCAGCTGAAAGCAGCATGTGCGTCATATAGATAAAAGTATGATCATGACTGATCAGACCAAAGAATGTAAACAATTCACCCATTCAGTGTCCCTTTAGTACGAAATAGTTTCGCGATTTTACAACTATGTTGATTAAACGTGGCTAAGAGAG
>JBDLJE010000055.1:0-15827 GCA_039714575.1 Campylobacterota bacterium
TTTTGCAACGTGGTCGAGGCGATCGCTCCGACATTTGGCGGGATAAACCTCGAAGATATCAAAGCACCGGAATGTTTTGAGATCGAGAAACGTCTCATCGAAGCACTTGACATCCCCGTTATGCACGATGACCAGCACGGTACAGCGGTGATCTCTGCTGCGGCGATCATGAACGCGTGCCGCATTACCGAACGTCAGATCACAGACCTGCGTGTTGTGATCGTGGGCGCCGGTGCAGCGGCTATCTCTTGCGGCCGTCTCTACCGTCATATGGGCGTTAAGACTATTATTATGCTTGACTCAAAAGGGGTTATCCATAATGGACGTGACGATCTTAACGAGTATAAGCAGGAGTTCTCACTGCAGGTAGAGACAAGTCAAGAGGAAGCTTTCACTAATGCTGATGTTGTTGTCGGACTCTCTAAACCAGGCAGTTTCAGTATTGAAGATATTCGCCATATGAGCAAAGACCCTATTATCTTTACCCTTGCCAACCCGACACCTGAGATCTTCCCTGAAGATGTACGTGCAGCCCGTCCTGACGCTATCGTCGCAACGGGTAGAAGCGACTTCCCTAACCAGGTCAACAATGTTCTGGGCTTTCCGTTCATCTTTCGCGGTGCGATCGATGTTCGTGCCAAGAAGATCAACATGGAGATGAAGGTGGCGGCCTCAGAAGCACTTGCCAACCTGGCGCGTCAAGAGGTGCCTGAATACATTCACCACCTTTATGACACGCAGATAGAGTTCGGACGTGAATATCTTATCCCGAAGCCTTTTGACAAACGTCTGATCGTTGAGGTCTCTTCGGCTGTTGCGGCAGCGGCGCTTCATACGGGGTCCAGTACTTTGAGCGGGTTTGATATCAGCGAGTACAAAAAGGAATTAGCAAAACGTGTCTGCGTAGACTGTGACGACTAGTAAAAGTTCCAGTTGGATAGAAGATGAGCTTCGCCATCTTTTTTAACGCTTTCGCAAAGCGACTTATATTGCCATCACCATTAGCTGATTAATAGTGATCACAACCTCTTTTACCTCTTTATGCTCTTCACTCAGCAGTTTGTCGATCTGGGCTACTGTTTTTTCAAAATGTGCCGTATTGCTGTTTAGGTAGTTGTCAAAGGCCTCTTGCGGTGATTCGCCGACGCGTTGGAAGGTTAAGATCTTCTGTGTGAGGTTGACGACAATAAACTCGATGTAATGGAGCATCTGTGCTTTCAGTGCCCGATCCGCATCCTCGTTGATCTTGAGTTCGTCCAGGATCTTCAGCAGTTTCATGATCTTCATCTGGCGGAAAATAAGGTAGAAGAGGTTGGCGACATTTTCGAAACTGTTATCGGTGTGCTCTTTGATAACAATAGCCGCAACGGCAAAACGAAGGTAGTCGATGGTACTGAAAAAGCGGTTAAAGTGTTCGTTGCCCGCGACCAGCTCCTGGTCGATCTCGGCACTGTCCATTGTGTTCAGAAGGTTATAGAGACGATCTTTATAGTCAAGGATGTGGGCGGAATCGATCTGCTCGGAGTCGAGGTAGTTCAACATCCACTTGGTTGAGAAGGTGAGCGTTCTTTCGATGTTGCTTAAGAGTTCATACTGTGTGGTGAGCGGCATGCTGTAGTCATGTCTGAAGATCTCAAAACGTATGTCGTTAGCGCCAAAAAGGTTGTTGCCGATAAGATAGGACTTGACCTTGTCCAGGAACTTGTCTTCTCCTAAGCGGTTGTAGTCGTGGATAAAACTGGCACCCTGCAGGTTGATAACGGTGTCGGCAATGACAGTGGCGATGATCTGTCGTCTAAGCGGATGGGACTTGACTTCATGCTCATAAACACTGACAAAGGATTTCGGAAAATATTTGTAGAGAAAGTCGACGCTGTAATCTTCATCGATCAGCGTGCTCTCCAGCAGTAACTTCTTGATAAATATCTTGGAATATGAGAGCAGCGAGGAGAGGACCGGTCTGACGATCGTACCGTCCTCGGTCAAAATGCTTTTGATGTTTTCTGTTTTAGGGATAAAAAAGTCCCTGCGGTTAAAGGCTTCGATGTTCTCGCTTAAGATATCGATAGTGATGTTAAAGTCATTAGGATAAAGACGGCTGAGCATCTCGTCTCGTGAGAGTGAGAGTGCCTGACGGTAGTTGCTCCACAGCACCATATTGACGACCTGCTGGGTCAATGACTGCAGTGTGTCTTGACTCTCTTTTTCGTTGATGAGCCCCTTCTCTTTGAGGATGTTAAGCAGGATCTTCAGGTTTACCTCATGATCGGAGGTGTCCACACCGGCAGCATTATCGATGCCGTCGATGTTGATCTTACCGCCGCCGACCGCATATTCGATGCGGGCTCTTTGAGTGAGCCCGAGGTTCCCCCCTTCGCAGACGATCTCGCATTGGAGTTCTGATGCATCGATACGGACAGCCTCGTTCTGTTTGTCACCCAGGTCGAGGTTACTCTCTTCTGAGTGTTTGACATAGGTACCGACACCCCCGTTAAAAAGAAGGTCGACCTTCATACATAAGAGCATTCTAGCCAACTCTTCGCCGCTGATAACAGCTCTTTTTGTGCCAAGCATCTTCTGTATTTCCGATGTCAGCTCAATGGCTTTGTCGCTGCGCAAGAAGACGCCGCCGCCGCTGGAGATGAGAGAGTGGTTATAGGCACTCCATGAACCGTCTTTGGCAATAAAAAGGCGCTGTCTCTCTTCATAAGAGCTGGCAGGAATAGGGTTGGGGTCGATAAAGATCTCTTTGTGGGAGATCGCGCCCAGCAGTTTAAAGTATTTGGACTCTAAAAGACCGTTTCCAAAGACATCGCCGTTCATCGAACCGATCCCGACAACAGTGACGCTCTCCTCTCTAAAGTTAACCCCTTTTTCCAAAAAGAAGCGTTCGCTGGACTTGAGGGAACCTTTGGCGGTGATGCCAAGCTCTTTATGGCCGAACCCATTTGAACCGCCGCTGGCAAAGGCATCGCCCAGCCAGAAGTTGCGTTCAACGGCAATGGCATTGGCAACATCGCTCATAGCGGCTGTTCCTTTGTCGGCTGCGACAACAAAATAGGGGTCTTCATCATCATAGGCAATGACCTTTTTGTTGCATACCACTTCGCCGTCAACACGGTTGTCGACCAGGTCGAGCAGGTTGTTGATAAAGCAGGAGTACTTCTCTTTAAAAAACTCTTTCGTGATCTCACTTTTCTCACGGTGAATGACAAAACCGCCTTTGGCGCCATCGGGGATGATGATGGCGTTTTTACCCTCCTGGGTGATCATCAGTGACTTGATCTCGGTTCGGAAGTCGTCATGGCGTTCACTCCAGCGAAGGCCGCCTCGGGAGATGTTGGACATGCGAAGGTGGACACCGGAAAAGTCTTTGTGGGAGACAAAGGTCTCGATACGAGGCTGCAGCCCTTTGAGGTTCTGTGCAAAGGTTCCGGTATCGATCTTAAACGCGATACTCTCTTGGTCAAAAAAGTAGTTTGTACGTACGGTTGACTGGATCAGCGCATAGGTAAGTTTTAAGATCTTATCGTCAGTGATGTTAGGTACTTCTTTGATATTCGTCTCAATAAGTTCTTCGATCTCCGCCATCTTTTTTTTGCGAGAAGTGATGGTTGGGTTGAACTTGGTATTAAAGTAGTGCAAAAAGAGGGTGGACATCTCCGATTGTGTTGTCAGGGTGTGCAGAAAACTGCCGAGGTTGATAGAGAGTACGGCCTGATTCATATAGTCGATGAGTGCTTTGAGAAGTGAGAGCTGTCTTAGGTTCAGGTTCTGTACACAGACCAGAGAGAAAAGTTGAGAGACCTTGAAGCTCTCCCCCTTGAGTGCTTGGGTGATAACCTTTTCGATATTGCTTTTTGCACGTTTGATCTCATCTATCTTGACTAGGTTAAGATTAAAACGTTTGAGGTGAATAGTACTGTCGTTCTGCTCAAAACTGAAAGCGACTTCATCGATAATGTTAAAGCCGAAATGGTGCAGGACAGGCATGACTAACGAGAGCATAAGTGCTTGTTGGGAGTAGATACGAATGGCGGCGGTCTCATCTTCGATGAGTACCTGAACAATGATCTTCTCTTTCTCTATTTTGGTAAAAAAATCTTCTGAAATATTGATATCGTCCGGTGTAAGCAGCTGTGAGCAGATAGCGTTCATTATCTCTGTTTGAGGCATAACGAATCCTTTGAAAATTAATGTATGTATTTTAATAATTGTAACACAGGAAGGTTATAGGTGTGCTACAGAAAGATCTCTTTTTGGGTGACGGTGGCTTGAGGTTTGTCGAAATAGTAACCTTGTCCATAAGTCACGCCGATCTCCCGAAGTTTCATTGCGGTCTTTTTTGTCTCTACAAATTCGGCAACGGTCTCAACGCCCAATGTCTTTGCATAGTGAACGATGGTCTGAACCGTCTTAAAGTACTTGTCATCTGTTTCGATCTTTGATATGAGGGAGCCGTCGATCTTAAGGGTGTCGACAGAGAGCTTGGCTAGGTAAGAGAAGTTGGAGTAGCCCGTACCGAAATCATCAATAGCAATGCGGCATCCGTAACTTTTTAGAAGCGTTATAAAACGTTCTGTTGCCTGGATGTCAAAAAGGTTCTCGCTCTCTAAGAGTTCGATCTCTAAACGTTTGGCGCTTTCAGGGTTCGCTTTGAGCTGTTCTTCAAGCATCAGCATCAGTTCACTGTCGAGAAGGTCCCGCATGGAGAGGTTGATGGAGAAGCGGTACGGTTTGCCGGCAAAGACGGCAAAAACCTGTTCTATCATCACCTTTGTCAATTCACGGTAGAGAGGCGTTTGTGCCGCAAGCCCCAAAAATTCATTTGGCCCGATGATCTGCCCATCGGAACCGACCTGCCTGACCAGTGCTTCGTACTTGATGATCTTGCCGCTTTGAAGATCGATAATGGGTTGAAAATAGGGAATGATCCGATTATGTTCGATCGCGGCTGCCAGTGACTGCAGGGTGTTGATGTTATTTTGGATCTGCTCTTTGAGCTTTAGCTCTTTGGAGAAGAGAACAATGGTCTCCGGCTTCTGCTTTTTGTAATGCTTCAGGACCATGTCGGCATTTTCCAACAGCGGCTCTTCTGTATTGATCGCGATACTGACCGTGATACTGATCTCTATCTCATTGTCGATAAAGATAAAGTGTTTGATACTCTGGGCCAGGGCTTCTGCAGAGCTCATCGCCTTTTTAGCGGAGACATCTTCCAGTAAAACACCAAAATCATCACCGCCGAGACGGTAATAGCTTGGGTTGAAAGGTTGAAAGATCGGCAGTTTGATAAGCTGGGAGACCTCGTGAAGAATATAGTCACCGATCTCTGAACCGTAAAGATCGTTGACATGTTTAAACCCGTTGACGTTGATGAGCAGAAAAGTGGGTTTCTTATACTGTTTTTGCAGCAGTGCCCGGTTAAAACTGTTCCGGTTAAAAAGACCGGTAAGCGTATCGAAGTTCGCTATATGCTCGAGCTCCTTTTTGAGTGTCTTGAGTCGACTGTTCTCACGCTGTGAGTTTATAAGCAGGTTGACAATAATGATCAGCGCGGTAACAATAAGACCCAAAAGCAGCATCGCAAACTTGTCAAGCATCGCAAAATCATTTTGGGCGATCTGGTTAAAATGGCTTTGAATATCTAAAAGTTCTTTGCTGAGTCTCTCATCTTGCAGGTCGCTGACAACGGCGTTAAAGGCGGAAAAATTGTTCTGAATGTATTGGATATGCAGTATAAAGGTCTCAATGTAGGCGCTCTGCTCTTTGTTAGAGACTTTAAACATTCGGATGTTCCGAAGATGTACATCGACCGACTTGACATGCGTTTCGTCAAGAAAACGCCGCATGTTGGAGAGCTCGGATACTATGGCGTTGATATCGATGTATATTGAAGAGTATGACGGAAAGAGTTCGTGGGTGGCCTCCGTATAGTTCAGTAAAAATACAAATGAGTTCTTGATGCCGGCATTGAGCATGAGGTACTCTTCGATATTGCTGTTGTACTCGGCAATACTCTTACCCAGTCTGATGAGAGAGTAGTCCAGATCAAGGTAGTTTTTGTCTTGAAAGAGCGGGGCGCTATAAAGTTCAGCGTAATCACTGTTCAAGACAGCCATCCTGTGTGCGATGTCGTCTTGGTTGTTGAAGCTGTAAAGCGCACTTTTCAAGATATCGTAAGAGAGGGCATCGTAATGGACCTGAAGCGTATGAAAACCATTGATGACCGTCTTGTACTGTTGAGAGTATTCGCGTTGGTGCAGGTAGTAGTAGGTCGTTAAAAGTACGGAAACCGCACCCATGACAAAAGCAAAGATCAGGTTCCGGTTAAGTCTCACGGCAGATCCAATATAGTGGGTCTGTCACCCTCTAGGGTCTTTAAAAAAGCGATGATCAGATCGACATCTTTTTTGGAGATAGAGATACCGAGGTTATAACGTGCCATCACGATAATAGCGTCTTGCAAGGTCGATGAATTAGCATCATGGAAATAGGGAGCGGTCAAGGTTATATTACGAAGGGTCGGTACCTTAAAAACATTTTTATAGGCCTCATTCTTTGTTAAAGCATAACGGTCCTGGTATTTTGTATCATGGGGATACTCTCTGAAAAGTCCCATTTTCTGAAAGGCATTTGAACCGACATTGATCCCGTTGTGGCAGGTAATACAGCCCAGTGATTTGAATTTGGCATACCCTTTTTGCTCATCATCACTCAGTTGGATCTCGCTGCGCAGGTAGCGGTCAAACCGGCTATTGGGCGTGACCAGGGCATTTTCAAATTCGACAATAGCATCAACAACATTTTCCATGGTGATGCGCTCTATCCCATAGACCTCTTTGAACGCCTCTTGGTAGAGACTGTTCCGGTTAAGACGGGCTTCGACTTCTTTCGGGGACATATTCATCTCGATATGCGCTGTGAGAGGGCCAATTGCCTGCTCTTTCAGATTGGCTGCTCTGCCGTTCCAAAACTGCTTGAAGTTGTAACGGCTGTTATAGACTGTGGGCGACTGGATCTCCCCTTCGCGGTTTTGTACGCCTAAAGAGACGGCTCGAGGGTCGGCACCGCCATGGTCAAAACTGTGGCAACTGTGACAAGAGATCGTCCGGTCAGAGGAGAGGACCGGGTCAAGAAAAAGCATCCGTCCCAGTTTTGCTTTGGTGATATCAATATCGTTAAGCGTTGCAGGCAGAGGGGCGATCGGTTCAAGAGCAAAAAGAGATGACACTAAAAAGAGTAAAAAAAATAGTTGTTTATCCATGAGGTTATAGTACTATAAAATAATAAAATTACTGTTACATTATTGGGCGCTGAGGCACCTAAGCTGTATTCTTTTTGCTTATAGGTGCCCTATATGTACTCTTTAGAGAGGTGCCAAAATTTGCGCAGGCCGGCTTTGGCTCTATTGTCGAGTTCATAAGAGATATAGGTTAGATAGTGCTGGATCGCTTTTGGAGAGATACCGGTGCGTTTTGAGGCATTTTTGAGTTGGTACTGCGGTATCTTTCGGTGATCTTTTTTAAAGGCACGTGCGAGTTTTTTGATCTCGGTGTCATGTTGATGGTAACAGAGCAGGGCAAAGACAAAAGGGAGGTTGTATCTGTCGTGCCATGCTTTCGCAAGATCGATGGCATCTTCATCCTCTCTAAGGTAGTGACGAAGTGCTTTGTCCCCTATGAGAACCTCGCCTTTGAGCCCAAGAACCTTGGCTAAGATGTTGGAACTTGCACTCTCCCGGTCTTCACAGTCGGTTTCAGAGGGGAGAAGAAGAACACTCAACACCTCTTTTTTGGCGATGATGCCGAGGTCGACATAAGACTCTTTTTGCGCCTTTATACTGGAGATAAAAGCGGCATCGACACGTCTGGCAGCATACTCTGTGTTGATCTTGGAGGGGACCCCTTTTTTATAGCGGAAACTCATGTAGTGGCGTGTTGATCGGCTGTAGCGTTTCATGAAGAGATGAAAAGGGAGGAGGTTGAGGTATTCGATCTTTCCAAACAGCATCACATCCCCTCCTCAATTTTTGGTGTATTATAGCTTATAGATTGTTTGGAGGAAGTTCTTTCGTTCATAAATCAAAAAGTTTTTGTTGCAGTAGATATTGTATGGACATTAGGGGGACACAGCTTCACTTCCGCGCTTCGCTACGAAGATGAAGTTGCTGTCCCCGCTGCTGAAAGGTTCCTCATTTAGCATTTAATGCTATAATCGCGTTAATAATAAGAACCCTTCTGAGGATAAAATATGGTACGTGTAGAATTTTTAGGACCCATACAAAAAGAGGCTTTGGAAGTTGAAGCGGCAACACTTCACGATGTGGCGGCAGCGCTTCAAGACGATGCTGAGGTCAAAGAGTGGTTAGAGACCTGTGCTGTTGCCGTTAATGACACCCTGGTCAAAAGTCTTGACACCGCGCTAAAATCCGGTGACAAGGTCTCTCTTCTTCCTCCTGTTTGCGGCGGTTGATATGTTAGAACTTTTTGATGGCCCTGTTCCCGTAGAGGAGATCCTGGTGCGTTGGTACCGGGATGAAGCGGGCAGCAACTACGGTGCTTACATTCCGTTTATCGGGACGATCCGTGACGAAGATGAGATCTCCGGTCTGAGTTTTGACATCTATGAACCCATCTTGGAATCATGGTTCGATGCCTGGCAGCAGAAGGCCAAAGAGGCAGGTGCGATCTTAAAGATGGCACACTCACGCGGTGACGTACCGCTGCACACCTCGTCGTACGTGGCTGCTGTCTTTTCACCTAAACGCAAGGTGGCACTCAAGATGATCAACGATTTTGTTGAGGACTTTAAAGCAAGCGCACCGATCTGGAAGTATGACCTTAAAGACGGTAAACGTCTCTATGCAGCCGACCGCTCGACAGCGATCAGCGGTTCCGGTCTTTTAGGAGAGTAGATGGGTTTTTTAAGTTATGAGAAGTCGATAGAGCTGTTGGATGCACTCGATGCCGGTGTCTTGCGTAAAGAGAACGTCTTTTTAAACGATGCGCTCGGCCGCTATCTGGCTGAAGACCTTGTGGCCGATGAGAACTCGCCCTCTCAGCCTACTTCGGCCATGGACGGCTATGCGGTTCTTCACAGCGACCTTGCTTCCGGACGTATCAAGATTCTGGGCGATAACCCTGCGGGCAGTGACGAGAGACGCGAAGTGACCAGCGGCAACTGTATCAAGACCTTTACCGGTGCCGGTATGCCTCATGGTGCAGACACCCTGATCCAGATCGAAAATGTGACGGTCGAGGGTGATGAGATCATCATCGATGAAGTGGTCCCTTCAGGCAACAGCGTTCGCCCCATAGGTGAGAGTTACTCAGAGGGCGACGTCCTTATAGAAAAAGGGGCGCTGATCGGTTTTGCAGAGATCGGTGTGATGGCAGGTCTGAACACGGCAGTTGTTCCTGTCATGTTAAAACCGCGTGTTGCAACACTCTCTACCGGGAGTGAGATCCTGGAGATCGGTCAGACCCAGGAGAATGCTTCACAGATCCGCAGTTCGAACCATCACACCATTGCGGCGATAGCCAATATGGCGGGGGCAGAAGTGGTGCAGATGGGGGTCGTCACAGATGACAGAGACTCTATTACCGCTGCCTTTGAGAACGCTCTATCCTCGGCCGACATCGTGGTCAGTACCGGGGGTGTCAGTGTCGGTGATTATGACTTTGTCAAAGATGTTATTCCCGCACTTGGTGCCGAGGTGATCTTTAAAGGTGTTAAGATCAAACCGGGGCAGCATATTTTGGTGGCACAAAAAGGCGACAAGTTCATTCTTGGACTGCCCGGATTCGCCTACTCGTCAACGGTGACGTTTTTGCTTTACGCCGTGCCGCTGATCAAGAAGTTCCTTGGTACGGAAAAAGTGTT
Organism: Campylobacterota bacterium; assembly: GCA_039714575.1. Classification (GTDB taxonomy): domain Bacteria; phylum Campylobacterota; class Campylobacteria; order Campylobacterales; family Sulfurimonadaceae; genus Sulfonitrofixus. The sequence goes on from JBDLJE010000055.1 coordinate 9,886, forward strand.
TGAAGTAGTAGAAGCGACTTTGGCGGAACCGTTTAACAAACGTTCCAAAAAAGGGGAGTTTACCGCTTGTAACCTCTCTTTCAGAGATGGTAAGTACTTTGTTGATTTTGACGGTAAGAAGGTAGGGACATCCGCTATTTTGACCAATATGCTCGGTGATGCCGCTCTGATCGTCAGCTCTGAAAGTGATGGGCCGAAAGAGGCGGGAGAAAGTGTTAAAGTGATCAAACTCGACCGATTTTAATGTTCTTTAGAGAGCCTCTTTAACAGAAGCAGGTCTTGTTTACGCCCGAAGTTTAGACTCTGCCAAGACATGATAGAGGTTTTTCTCTTCGTAATTGATCCTGTCGACCACAACACCTACCAGCCCCTTAAATGCCTCAGCAAACTCATCATCTAAGAGCGTTTGCGGAGCAGCATGTTTCGCTATGAATTTCATTAAAGCAGACTTGGTACCTTGAAAGGTATTACGGAACTCTTTGATGTTGTCAATGGTCTGGTTGTTAAGGTTGGGGGTGTTTCAGCAGGTTATAAAAAGCGACATCTTCTGTCATAAGGTGTGCTACTGTAACGTGCTCAAGGGCATTTAAATATTTTTTAGTGCTTTTAATGTCATTTTTCTCGTAAGCTGCAAGTATCTTTCCCGCTAACTCAGCGATCACTTTGTGCTCATCTTTCCAGACTTTAACAAGCTTTTGGTTTTTTGACATAAACAGTGTCTCAAACATACTGTCTCCTCATTGTAAAACGGACATCTATAAAAACATATTTACTAACGGCAATAGTTTTTAAACGTCCTTTTCCAAATTGTAGCCAAATATAAACAAAAATACTATAAGATATTATTATATAATGAGTAGAAGTGGCTTGCAGATGAGCAAATATAGAAACAGTACAATTATATATAAACATGGAATGTTTTATGCAGCAATGTTTGTATGATTTAAAGGCGTATTGATGAAATGTTTTTTGCCGTTCCCGCATTTAAAGCGGGAAGGCTAGAGGTATTATTTCAGAATTTTAGTGAGCAGTGTCTCTTCTTCGATATCGTCACTGCGGTACTTGATAACAACAAGGTTCTCACTCTCATTGATATACCACTCGGCAATAGCCTCATGCTCAAGTACTTTAAGTTTTTCCATGTCGACTTCATCGATGTGTTTGAAAAGGTGGCTGTGTTTTGCCGGGTTAGAGAGTTTTATCGCTGTCCATACCAACCAGAGTATACCTACAACAGCAAGACTCATACCGATCATCTGCGGAGTGGAGATATCTAACATCAAACCTGCGAATGTTCCGCCAAGGAAGGTCATAAAGTAGGCTACCGAGTTAGAGATACCGAGTGCGGCACCTTTTTGGTGTACTTTTGCATATTTGGAGATCAGTGACTGAACAAGCGGCTCCATCATGTTGAAGCCGATAAAGAAACTGACAACACCGATGACAAAAAGCAGAGCAGAGTTTGCAAACCCCATCAGTAAAAAGGAAACGATAAAAAGAACGATAGAGATCAGAAAGATCTGTTTTGCCTTGTTGTACTTTTCACCAAAGACCGCGGCAGGTCCCATTGCGATTAGTCCGAAGACCATTGCCGGAAGATAGGCCATCCAAAGCTCGGACATCTCCCAGCCGAAACCGCCATTCTCAGCAGAACCCGTCAAGATAAGAGGAATAAGAACAAAGGCTACGGTCATCAGCCCTTTTTGCATACCGTTGATGATGATCATACCCAGAAGATTCGGATCTCTGATGATGTCAGAGGTCTTTGTCGTATTGTGATAGATGTGGTGAATGCGCGGCGGTGTCGGTACCTTTGTAAAGAGAAGCAGCATTGCTACAACAGCCAGTCCGGCTGTGATCCAGAAGAGAACATCGACACCGTAAGCCGCACCGAGTACAGGACCAAGACCCATAGCAACGGCAAAGGCGATAGCGATCGTTCCGCCCATCATCGCCATCGCCTTGCCGCGTACCTCTTCGGGCACAAGGTCAGAGATCATCGCTGTGACAACGGCACCGATGGCACCGGCACCCTGCAGGAAACGTCCTAACATCAACATGTAGATGTCGCTGCTCATCGCTGAGATAACCGAACCGATCAAAAAGACAAGCAGTCCGACAAAGAGGGTCGGTTTACGGCCTATCTTGTCACTGATCGTTCCAAAAGGTACTTGAAAAAGTGCCTGTGTCAGTGCATAGCCGCCGACAATAACACCGACTAAAAGCGGTGTCGCACCTTCCATGCTCATGGCATAGACCGAGAGAACAGGAAGAACCAGGAAAAGCCCTAAAAAGCGCAGTGACAAGATAGCCGATAGGGGCATAATCGTTTTGAACATGGATGACCTTTTGTCAGATAAAGTGTCTGAAATTTTTGGATATTTGGGTTAAAATGCGCATTATAGTATAGAAGTTGTTTTTTTTATTACAAAGATAAAGATAATATTCTGATTTAAAACTGTCGTAAGGAATACCGATGCAAATAGTTTTAGCCACCTCTAACAAGGGCAAAGTACGTGAGATCAAGGCGATGTGTACCGATTTTGATGTTGTTGCTTTCAGCGAGATAATCGAGCCTTTCGAGATCGTCGAAGATGCACCGACCTTTAAGGGTAATGCCCTTCTGAAAGCCAGGGCTGTTTATGCGGCCTTGGATGATGAAGAGGCGATCGTCCTTTCAGATGACAGCGGTATCTCTGTCGATGCTTTAGACGGTGCACCGGGGATATACAGTGCGCGTTACGGCGGTGAAAATGCCAGCGACAAGGATAACCTGCAGAAGGTGATGGATGAGGTAAAAGCCAAAGGTCTTGAAAGCTCGCCTGCACACTACACGGCAGCTATCGCCATTGTGACAAAAGAGGGTGAGCAGGTCGTGCATGGCTGGATGTACGGTGATGTCATCACAAGCCCGCGCGGGGAGAACGGTTTTGGGTACGATCCCTGTTTTATCCCTGAAGGGTTTGACAAGACCCTTGGAGAACTTGACGATGAGGTAAAAAAAGGGCTTTCTCACCGATCGAAGGCACTATATCTGGCGAGATTAGTCTTGGGCACCATCAAAAAAGGGCGTGAACTTTAGAGTTTTAAACTGTTTTGGCGTAAAAATAGCTGTTTTATGTGTCAACGTGTATAGAGCCGATCCAAATTTAAACTCCGTTAAGCTTCACTAGCCTATAATCTTTACCAAGGCAGTAGCTGTTTACGATTCCGATCGTAGTTCAGATACGTTTTTGTAGTGCGTTTCGCCTACTTTTTTTGACGTATCCACCGAAATTCGTGCTGCCTACCTATCAAAGATATTATGATGAAAAAACAATACAAGATAATCAAACTTCCTAAAGGCGATGGAAAGTTCCGAACACTATACGCACCTTCTAAAGCTTACAAAGAAAAACTCGCCTCATTTTTACTTGACCTGCAGCAAAAGATCCATGACGCCGACAGCGACTATACGATACACGGGTTTATGCGCGGTCGCGGTCCGGTCAGCAACGCTCATAAACATGTCGGCTACGCCTATACGCTCTCTCTCGACCTTAAAGATTTTTTCGACAGTGTCAAAGCAGAGATGGTCAAAGAGTACCTGAGTGAAGAGGAGTTAGAGCTCTGCTTTATAGACGGTATCGCCAGACAGGGGCTGCCGACAAGTCCGCTTATCGCCAACCTTGCTTTTTTAAAACTGGATGCAAAGATCAAAGATGCCATTGCTGAAGAGGGGGTGTATGCTGTTTATACCCGCTATGCCGATGACCTGATCTTCTCTTTTAACCATATAGAGTTTGCTAAAACACTTGAGACCTTGGTAGAGAAGATCATTTCAGACGGAGGTTTTCTTCTCAACCGTAAAAAAACCAAGCTCCAGAGTGCTGAACGCGGTCGTCGCATGATCACCGGGATCGGCGTGGATGAGAGAGGCATTTATCCTAGCCGTAAGCTGAAACGCCGCATACGTGCAGCCGTGCATCAAAAGAACAGAGAGAATGCCTTTGGTCTGCTCTCGTGGGCCGAGTGTAGAGAGCCAAGGGCATTTTATACCGACCGTGACCTTCTTAACAAGAACATTTTCAAAGAAGAGGCCTTGGACATATCCAACGACTTTTATCTCTCTGACCTTCTCTCTTTTGAAGCCTATGTCGCTGCTATTGAAGCTGACTTTGAAGACTCCTCTCTGGCACATGAACATGACAGAGAGAAGTGGGAGAGACAAAAGGGTGCATTTTTAGCTCAGCGTGATGCGTTTTATCAAAAAGAGAAAAAGCGTGCGCAAGAGGATCGAAAAGAGACGCGCAAAGATATCGAGAGACATTTTGCGGCAGAAGAGGAGGAGAAAAAAGAGGTGAGCAAGCCGCAACAGAAAAAAGCGGCTCAAAGACCTTCTGCGCAAGCGAATACGACAGCTGTACAAGAGAAAAAAGAGGAGAGGGCCAAAGAGTTGAATATTGATTTTGATGCATTAAAAGAGATCGAAAATGAGCAGGTTTCCAGTTTTCAGGATGAGAAAAAAGCACGTCGCCGCACGAAAGAGGCGGCAGAACATGCAAATGAGGAGAGAGAAGAGAAAAAACGCTTACAGAACAAAGTGTTTATAGCCAGTGTCTTCCCTATAGTACTCTTGATCGGTATCATGAGCTACTACTTTTCAGCAACAAAGGTCGAGCTTAAAGAGAGCTATCCGCTCATTATTGAGACTGTGCCTTATGACGCCAAGATCCAGATCATGAACATCATGCCGAAATATAAGATAGGTATTGAGCTCAAACCCGGCGATTATGATATTCAGATCAGTAAAAAAGGGTACACGACCCAAAGGTTTACGATCAAGATGGAACATAGCAACATTATTATCAAACGAGAACTGCAAAAGATCAAAAAACGCAAGGTCTATTGAGAGACCGATCATGAAACAGTGCCTGACTGTCTCGTAGAACCAACCTTCCTCAGCACTGAGTGTATCCCTGAACCTCTTTGATCAAAAAAATTGTAACCGGAACATTATTAGTCTCAATATTAGCGTTGAATGCATTTGCATATGATGCGAACAAAGCAAAACAGTTCGACAAGTTCTATTCAAGCTTTACACAAAAAGCCTGTGCAAAATCGGAGTTGCATATCGACGGTGAAGAGACGATGAAGATGATAAGGGAGAAGAAGCTTACTTTTCTGGACATTTGTACGCAAGGTGAATTAGCGGTTATAGGTCTTAAGGCACCGAACACAATAGAGATACCGGTCGAGCACCTGTTCGAAGAGAAAAACCTTACGTTTAAACAGTTGACAAACGAAGAATTGGATATTGTTACGAAATGGATAATGGATATATGAAAGGGTAAGAGTGAAAAAATTTCTTTTGATGATAATGCTCATCTTTATGGCGTCAAGCGTGACGGCGGATGTCGACAAGGGCAAACGTCACTACATGAAAAGCTTCAAACAGAAGTTCAAGATGAATGGTCTTGAGTTTGTGGAGCTTCATACGCAAGCGGAGTGGGAAGCTTTGTTTGAAGACAGAGGCAGAGGGTTTATTGTTGAATTTTCAAAAAAATACCCTAAACAAGAGAAGTTCCTTAACGATCCGAAGCTTTGGAAAAAATTGCAGCACGTAAGAGACTTTGCTATTGAGTATGCCAGTGACTCAGGCAACACGCCGTCTTGCGGTAGTGACGAGGCAGTAGAAAAGCCTATGGATCTGGAAGTGAAAGACAGTTCAAGTGCGAAATTTTTCTAATTGAGATCTCTGACGATTAAACATAATTAGATGATTGGTTTCAGCGTCAAATTTTAAGCTCTATAAAAGTAAAATTTTCTTATAATTATTATAAGCATTACCAAATAGGTAGTGTGTTGCATTAATAAATTTTTATCTCCAACTTCTGATGTGTTGATAATGAACTCCTTACACTTCTAAATATCAACACATCACTCTTTCTATGACAACCTTT
>JBDLJE010000056.1:0-15774 GCA_039714575.1 Campylobacterota bacterium
ATTTGAAGCTACCGGTAGCTCCTGCATACTTTCGCCTTGTTCTAGCATATCTCTCTTGTTGCTGAGAACAGTGGATTTATTCAGAGGGTTCAATTAAATTAAAGGCCATTAAGATGAAGGGAAACATGAACATCACCTACAAGGTCCTCTGTCAAAAAGACACCAACAAAGAGATCACTATAGAGGCGCTGTTAAACAACGAGAAAGTGCTCAAGGTGATCAAAAGTGAGTTTGGCAAGGGCGTACGCAACCTAACGCTCAGCAGTGACGACAGAGCGGCTCTTTTAACGCTTGCGACAGAAAAAGAGCTCTACCGGTTCGAAGTGAGCAAAAACGACTTTGCCGACATCCTTGACCTGGCAGAAGATGACGCCAAAAGCCGTAAGCTTTTGAAAAAAGAGTGTGACAGGGTGGAGATAGTCGATATAGAGACGGTGTAAGTATATACACTTGTTGACACATGAACTTTTATAATGATATACTTATGTATATACATGAAAGGTTGACAATGACAGCAAAGATTTCAAAATGGGGTAACTCGGCAGCCATTCGCTTACCAAAAGAGGTTATGGAGTTTCTTGCATTGCATATTGGTGACAGTATTCAAATAAAAGAGAAAAACAACACCATCGTCATTTCACCTATTGATGAAAAAAAAGAGCGATTAATTGCTGAAGCAAAACGTATAAAAAAACATGCTTCTGAAGAGTATGAATTGTTAGAAGGAAGTTTTGAGGATGTATAAAAGAGGCGATATTGTCTTAGTAAACCTGAATCCTCAGCGTAATAATGAAGCTGGTAAAGTTCGTCCATGTATTGTTATCTCTGATTCTGATGTTAATGAGATCTTAGATCTTGTTACTATTATTCCTTGTACGACTAATCTGCTTGGTGAGGGGTTATTTAGAATACCTCTTTCTAAGAGAGAAAGTCTGGATGAAAACTGTGAAGTGATGATTGAACAAATACGTGGTGTCTCTAAAAAAAGAGTTCTTCAAAACCTTTCTACGATCAATTCTCAAGAGATTAAAAAAATTGAAATGGGTATTAAAGCTCTTTTAACATTATAAATTTGAAGTATATGTTACAACGGAGAGAAAGTAACGAAGTGAAAAGACCTTTACCAGTATAAAGTCAGTAAAAATGACTTTACAGACTTGCTTGACTTGCAGAAGATGACGCCAAAAGCCGTAAGCTTTTGAAAAAAGAGTGTGACAGGGTGGAGATAGTCGATATAGAGACGATCTGATATTTCAGGTTGTTACTTTTCCTAAAGGTTCATGTGACGTGCCGCTCATTAGGTGCTGATGTTACTTTGTTTTTCAGCCGATACTGTTTTGGGCTGATCTCTTCATGCCGTTTAAAAAACCGTCCAAACTGTGAAAGCGTCTCAAAGTTAAGTGCATATGCCATCTGTTTGATAGGCATGTCACTGAAGCAGAGCAGGTACTGCATCTCTTTAACGATGCGTACATGAATATAAGAGAGTGCAGAGTGGTGCAGTGTGGATTGCACGGTCTCACTCAGGTGTTTAGGGGTGATGCCCAGCATCGACGCATACTCTTTAACGCTCTTTTTGTGATGGTAGTGCTCTTCGATGAGAACGAGAAACTCTGAGCACAGCTGTTCAGCTCTTGTGTGATCTTGTCGTAAGCCGGAACTGATCTTCTCTCTTTTTAGTATGTATAGGAGTTGGTTGATCAACATCTTTGTTACGGTTTTATAATCATCCTTTTTAGCTCTTAACTCACTGCTCAACTGCTCATAGATGTAGATCACCTGTGCATATTGCGTCATGTCTAGAACAACATCTCTTTGACACATACGGTGAAAGTCCAAGATAGAGTTTTGTATGCCCAGCGACAGGTTCTCTTCTTCAATGAAGGCTTTGTCAAAAAGCAGAACATAAGTTCTTGATGTCTCTGTGAGATCTTTAAAAGAGTAGATGGAACCTGGGTTTACCAGCTGGATGGATTGGGGTTTGATGACATAACTGAACTGGTTAATAGTGCGTGTCGTCTCGCCCTCTAGACGTAAAAACAGAGCATAGTAACTGAAATGGATAGGGATACCTTGCGTACCTCCCTTTATGTCATCAAGCAAAACTATGTCTTGGCAATCAAAGTTCTCTGTATAGCAGTCCATTCCAAACTCAGGGCTTGCTTTAAAGAGATATTTATAGGTTGTGATCGTCTGCTCAATCGTGAAAAGTGGTAGTTCTTTACTCATCTTAAAACCTTTATGGACACAATATTGCCATATCTACTTATTTGTAGTATATTAATCCGACATAATGTACATTTTAGCGTACTTTTGCTCTTTTTTATAAAACAGTTTAATGTTACTCTTTATCAATGATATTTAATATCAAAAAACATATAAGGAGAACGTTATGTTCACACTATCTAAAAAATCGACTCTCACTGTTTTAGCTTTTTCATTGGTATCTATGTTGTCGGCTGTACAAGCCAATGAACCGGCACTGGCTTTTAAACATGATGACAAATCACTCCAATGGGGACCATGTCCGGCATTTATAGGTGAGGGCTGTGAGATCTCTGTACTGCACGGTGATCCGGCTAAAAACAACTTGGATATTTACTTTAAAGTACCAAGTGATTTTTCTATTCCTCACCATTGGCACACTTCTGCGGAGCGTATGGTACTGGTATCCGGAAAGATGATAGTGACGTATGACAACCAGAAGTCAGAAGCACTGGAGGTGGGAACGTACGCCTATGGCCCTTCTAAAAGACCCCATACGGCGTATTGTGAAAAAGGCGACCCATGCGTCCTCTTCATCGCCTTTGAAGAGCCTCTGGACGCTTTTGAGGTGATGAAAGCAACAAATTAAGATTTTCGAAGGGAGGTTTTTCTTTGTTCCCATCGAAGCTGATGAGAAAGAGATGCTAAGTTATCAAGAGGTTCGGTTTTATTTAAACCAACCCTTGACACGGTCGAAAGCAGACTCAAAAAGAGACTCGTGCGGTTTAGACTCGACACCGAAACTCTCCTGGAGCTGGTCTAGCAGGTCGTATTGGTCGTCACTTATCTTTTTAGGGTAGGTGATGTTGACTTGGGCTATGAGGTTACCTTTGCCATGCCCGTGAACATCTTCGATACCTTCGCCGCGGAACGTAAAGTGCTGCTTGTCGCGTGTGCCTACGTCCAGTTTAAGCTCTAAGTCGCCTGTCAATGACGGGATGATGATCGACTCACCCATAACGGCTTGTGTAAAGAAGACAGGTACTTCAATATAGACATCATTGCCGTTACGAATGAAAGTTTTGTCCTCTTCTACAATAAATGTTACATAGAGGTCGCCGCGGGCACCGCTTTTACCGATGTTACCTTTGCCGGAGACTCTTAGACGGTTCTCTGTGTCGACACCGGCCGGTACTTTGACCGTGACAGACTCTTTGACTTCATCAAAGCCTTTGCCTTTACAGTCAGGACACTTTTCACCGGGCATCGTGCCTTCGCCGTGACATGCCGGACAGGTTTGAGAGAAGGTCATAAAGCCTTGACGTACATAGACCTGACCTTTGCCGCCACACTGGTTACAGGTCTTGACCTTACCGTCTTTGGCACCCGTACCTTTACAGGTGCCGCAAGCGTCTTTGTAGGTAAAGTCGATCTCTTTGTCACAACCGAAGATCGCCTCTTTAAAGCTAAGACGGATCTCAACCGCCATGTCAAGAGGATACTTCTCTTGAGGGCCGCGAGAACGGCGTCCACCGCCTCCGCCACCGCCGAACATCTCTTCGAACATACTGCCAAGATCGTCAAAGCCGCCGGAGCTGCGTCTGCCGCCGCCGTTTTGCAGACCCTCTTTACCGTAACGGTCATACGTAGCACGCTGCTGCTCGTCGCTTAGAACCTGGTAGGCTTCGTTACAGAACTTAAAATTTCTTTCCGCTTCTGTATCACCGGGGTTGCGGTCCGGATGCCATTGTTTAGCCAGTTTACGGTACGCTTTTTTAATAGTAGTTTTGTCTGCGTTTTGCGAGACTTCTAATATTTCATAATAACTTAGATCTTCCAATTGGTAACCTTGGTTCAAATAATTTTTGGAATTATACCATTTGATGTATAGAAATGATAATTAATTTATGATAGGAGTGTAGAGAGTGTACTTTTTGTTTAAGAATCTGATCGTAATAATGGTGTCGATACTCCTCACCGCTTGTGTAGATAAGACGCAGACACTTACCCTAGACAGTAAAAGCGCGACGAACGGGAACTTTGTCTCATTCAGTGATATAGCTATGTGGGATAGTGAAGATCATGTTGCGGCATTACAGGTGTTTTACGACGAGTGTGCGTCCAAGAGACTTCCTGCATCACTTAAAGAGTTCTGCGCGGAGTCAAACAGAGCATCTGATGCCAAACTGTTTTTTGAGACAAACTTTCAGCCTTTTTTACTGCATAGCGAACAAGGTGAAGAGAGCATCTTGACCGGGTATTATGAACCGCAGTTTGCAGGTTCGCTTACAAAATCGGTTGAATACAGATGCCCACTCTATAAACGACCTAAAAATATGTTGAGGATAGAACTTGGTGGGCTTCATAAAGATCTTGAAAAGCGTAAACTCCGCGGACGGTTAGTTGGTAAGAAGGTGCTCCCTTACTATTCACGGAGTGAGATCAATGCCGGTATGATCAAAGAGAAGCCTCTGTGCTATTTGAAAAGTGATGTAGACCGCTTCTTTCTGCAAGTACAAGGCTCGGGCAGGGTGCTGTTGGAAAACAGTCAAACAATGTTCGTCGGTTACGACGGGCAGAATGGTCATCCCTACCGCTCTATAGGTAAAGCGTTTGTTGAAAGCGGTGAGATATCACAAGAGGAGATCTCACTGCAGAGTATAAGGGTATGGCTGGATAAGCATCCGGATAAAGCTAAGGGAGTATTGGAAAGTAACCCAAGCTTTGTCTTTTTTGATAAGCGTAAACGAGCAGCTTCAGGCTCTTTAGGCGTTGAGCTGTCTGCGATGCGAAGTGTGGCGGTAGACAGATCGAAGATCCCACTCGGTTATCCACTTTTTTTATCAGCTGTTAATCCAATTACCGAGAAGCCCATCAATAGAGTTGTCTATGCCCAAGATACAGGCGGTGCCATTAAAGGGCAGGTGAGAGCTGATCTCTTTTGCGGGTTTGGTACAGAGGCTGAACAATTGGCGGGAGAGCTGAAGTCACCGCTGCAACTTTATCTTTTGGTACCAAAAGTTATCGTAATGCAAAAATAACCTCTACATCATACTCTCTTCGCTAAAATAACGTCAATGAATAATGCACTGGAAAAATTTAACCGCCTTGTTGATGCCCTGGAAGAGCTGCCGACTATCGGGCAGAAGTCTGCGACCCGTCTTGCTTACCATATGGTCATGAAAGACAACTTCTCGGCACTCAAGATCGCCCATGCTATAGAAGATGCTCTAGGGACGCTTAGAAAGTGCCACTCTTGCGGCGGCATGAGTGAAGATGAGCTCTGTTACATCTGCTCTGACGAGAGTCGTAACCATCAACTGCTCTGTATCGTTGAAAATGCGAAAGATATTTTGATCATCGAAGAGAACGGCCTTTTTGACGGCCGCTTTTTTGTCTTGGAGTCCATGGAAGACTTTACCATTACCCATCTGCAAGAGATGGTTGAGAGCGGCATCACAGAGGTGGTCTTTGCGCTGACACCGTCTATTGCCAATGATGCTGTCATTCTCTACATCGAAGACAAATTGATCGACTATGATGTGCTCTTTACCCGTATAGCGCAGGGTGTTCCTACCGGCGTGAGCCTGGAGAACGTCGATATGCTCTCACTTGCCCGTGCGCTCGAAGACAGGGTCAAAGTATGATGCTGCGTTTATTGCTTATAGCAGCTCTTTTTATACTCAGCAGCTGTTCAAGCATGGGTCTAAGCAGTGACTCGGTCGCTGTTGTCACCAAAGAGTATGGACAGTGTATCGCCAATACCAAAGCTGCACCGAGTTTTAACAAAAAGAAGGTGACCTTTCGTTGTGAAAACGACAGGGTTCTGCTTGGTGAACTTTATGAAAAAGATGGTGTAGAATACATAGATAGTGCTGTTTTACAGAAAAAAAACGGTAAATATGTCATCAGGGACAGAGAGAGTGTTGAGTTTGTTCGAGGTCTGCACTCCATCTGTCAGATAAAGCCAACGCGGGGCGAGGGTGACAAAGAGATCAAACGCTTCTACTTCGATATGAAGTTAAAAGAGTGCCGTCCGTTCAACTGGAGCGGCAGAGGCGGTTTTGTCCCTTTTAAAAATGTTGACGAGTGTGAGCAGTACTGTAAATATTAGAGGAGAATGAGATGTTTAGTTTTTTTCGCAACCTTTTCAAGTCATCTGACCAGATCGTCTATATACGATTTACAAGAGACAAAGTAAGTTTTTATTATTATCCATCTGACGTACGTTATGAAGACGAACCTATGTTGGCTATCAAGAAGAAGGGTAAAAAAGAGACCGTCAGTGCTGTAGGTAAAGAGATCAAGGAGTTGAAAGAAGAGGACACTTCGGCAATTTATACTCCTTTCAAGCCTTTTGAGATGGAACCGGAAAATTTCAATCATGCTGAAAAGGTTATTTCATACCTTATGAAAAAAGGTGCTACTTTTGAAGGCTCTTTAGTTGCACCCAGAGTCATTATTCATCCTAACAAGACGTATGTCAGTGAGATGGAAGAAGATGCCTACAGAGAGCTGGCTATGAGTGCCGGGGCTAGAGAAGTTGTTGTCTATGTGGGGGATGAGCTTCAGGTCGGTGAAATTGAAGGGGTAATGGATGCAAAATAGTTTTTGCATTTAGTATGTTAATAAAACTACAATTATTGCTAGATGATTCAAGTTTTATCGACCCTCCCTTTCCTTTTTTATTCGCAAAAAACGAAACCAAAAAGCGCTCGTGACGGCTTCGAGGTCGACAGGCTGTCGACTACTTCACTTCCACTCTATTTCTATCTAAAAACACTTAACTCGCTACGCTCAGACACAAGCGTTTTCTTAACGATAGAAATAGAGTTCCAGCTCACTCTGCAGATGCCACGAAAAAGAGCCAAGCGGTGACGCATTATTTAAATTTAAAAGCTAAAGCTTTTGACTTAGGTAGAGCATTGTCGACAAGTTACTGCGTCTTGGTACAGTGCCTGAAGCCGGAGGGGTTTCGTGACTCCGAGTCTTAGATATTTTTAAATGGAGCTGTACCCGTAATAGCTCTTCTTCTTTTTCGTTAGGTTTTCTTCTTGAGCTAGCAAGAAGATAAAACGCTAAAGCGTAATGCAGGGCGGCACTAAATGCCGCATCGTAAAAGTGACATACTATCGATATGAAGTAATTAAAAAAGCATATACGTCTATAAAACTAAAATTTAATCTGATAAAGTTTGTAGAAAAAAAAGAAAAGAGAAGAAAAAAGGAGAGGGTGTACCACCGAAGTGGTACGGGGTGTAGATTATACGAAATCTACGTTAGAGACGTGGTGCTGCAGACCAAGCTCTTCAGCTGAACAGCCGAGTGCAAGACCGATCATCTGCTGCATGTGCAGAACCGGAAGCTTGACTTCACGACCGATAGCCGCAGAAGCGTGAGCGTACTGCGTATCTAACTTAAGGTGACAAAGAGGACAAGGCGTGACCATCCAGTCAGCATTTTGATCCATAGCACCTGAAAGAGCGTTACCCGTTAGCGTAGCAGCAGTTTTCGGTGCTTGAAGCTCTGCGTGGAAACCACAACATTTGTTCTTCTCTTCATAATCAACATTCTGACCGCCACACGCGATGATAAGATCGTCTAGTGAAGTAGGCATATACGAGTTCTCGGGACTCTTGTGCGTCTCGTTTTGAAGCTCAGAAGGACGGATGTTGTGACAACCGTAGAAAGGTGCGATGTTGAACTGGCTAAGCGGCTTGACAACCATCTCTTTGATCTTGTCCAGACCGAAGTCATCGATGATCGCGTACAGGAAGTGAGTGACCATTGACGTACCTTTGTACTCAAGACCGACTTCACCAAGTTTCTCGTTAACACGCGCTTTAAGCTCTTCATTGTTGTCTAGACGGTGTTTTGTCATTGCCGTGTTGAGCTGGCATGTATTACAGATCGTTACCATAGTAAGACCATGCTTCTCAGCATAGGCGATGTTACGAGCGTTAAGTACCAGTGACAAGAAGTCATCATAGTCTTGAAGGTGAGATGCACCACAACAAGAAGCTTCAGTCAGTTCGATAAGTTCGATGCCGAGTTTGTCGGCTACTGCCATTGTTGACATCATCTGTTCCGGTGTTGACTCTTTTGCAGTACAACCGGTAAATAGGGCATATTTTAATTTAGACATACCGACTCCTAAAATTTCGTTGTTGAAGATGATTTGATAAGTTTTTGGATCTCATCAAGGTTATCTGATTTTGGCATGTTCCAAGGAAGAACGATCTTGCCTTTTTTGAACATCTTGATTGCAACCGGAACGTGTTTGAGAACACCGATGTTGCCTTCAGAGTAGCGTACAAGTTCACCTTCATCAAGAAGACCGTGTTTCTTGATAGAGTGGGCAAAACCGACTGCGTGACGAGACGCAACGTTTTTACGTACCTTACCGTCTGTAAAGATCATGTTGTGAAGCTTAGTGATCTTCTCAATAGGGTTGATCTCTTTTGGACAGGCATCAGCACATTCGTAACATTTGACACAGTCCCAAACACCCTGTTCCGGTGTATCAACAACGTCAAGACGCTCTGCTTGAGCATCATCACGCGTATCGATACCGAAGCGGTATGCTGCAACAAAGGCTGCAGGACCCATGAACTGCTCGTTGACCTCGACTGCAGGACAAGAGTAGTGACAAGCACCACACTGAATACAGAGGTCAGCTTCGTCGATCTTCTCGTTATCTTCAATAGAGACTAGGTTCTCAGCTGTCGGTGCTTCGTCGATCTCAGCTTCAAGGTAAGGTTTTGCCTGCGCATGTTTTTCCCAGAAGTCAGATTTGTCGATGATAAAGTCTTTAACGGCACGTTTGGTACTTGATGGCTCAAGAACGATCTCGTTGCCGAAAAGTTCGACCATCTCATGCATGTTGACTTTACAAGCCAGTGTTGCTTTGCCGTTGACTTTCATCGCACAGGCACCACAGATACCGTGACGGCAGCTGCGACGGTATGAGAAAGAACCGTCAAAGTCCCATTTAATACGGTTCAAGATATCAAGAACAACCTCTTCAGAAGTGACTTCCATCTTGTACTCTTTGTACGCTGGAAGGTAGTCAGTATCTGAGTTGAAACGAAATACTTTGAATGTGACATCTTTAGTTGTAATAGAATTGTTATCCACATCGTCTCCTTAGTATGTTCTAGCTTTGAGCTCATGTTTGCCGAGAACGACATCCATGTAGTCAAGTGTAATGTTACCTTCATCATCCATGTAGGCCATAGTATGTTTCAAGAAGTTCTTATCATCGCGCTCTGTGTAATCTTCACGGTAGTGAGCACCACGGCTCTCTTTACGTGCCAAGCCGCTCTCAACGATAAAGAGTGAGTAGTCAAGCATGTGACCGAATTCGATCGCCTCTTGAAGCTCAGTGTTGAAGATCTTGGACTTGTCTTCGATACGGATGTTTTTGAAACGTTCACGAAGCTTTTTAACGATCTTGACCTGTGCAGTCATTGTCTTTTCACTGCGGAATACACCGGCATTGTCAGTCATGCTCTGCTGCAGTTCGTCGCGAAGACCCGGAACAGTCTCTGTACCGTTATTCGTCAGAACCCACTCGATCTCAGCGTTCATGCGGTCTGCGTCAGCTTCTGTAGCGACTTTAAGTTCGATACCGTCAACATCTTTAACCATTGCCTTACCAACGTAACGTCCGAACAACATCGCTTCCAGTACCGAGTTGGCACCAAGACGGTTTGCCCCGTGTACACTCACACAAGAACACTCACCGGCAGCATAGAAGCCTTCTACGAACTCCGTGTTGTTTTTGCGAACGTGTCCATCGATGTCACAAGGGATACCACCCATAGAGTAGTGTGCCGTTGCAGAGATAAGGATAGGCTCTTTGATCATGTCAAGACCCAGGAAAGTGATAGCAAGATCACGAAGCTCAGGAAGACGCTCTAAGATAAGGTCGGCACCAAGGTGTGTCAGGTCGATATAGACAGCATCTTTACGAGGACCTACACCGCGACCCTCACGGATCTCCTGGATAATAGCACGGGCAACAACGTCGCGAGATGCAAGTTCCATTGCGTTAGGTGCGTATTTCTCCATGAAACGTTCACCCTCGGAGTTGAACAGTTGCCCGCCTTCTCCACGAGCCGCTTCAGAGATAAGAACACCGTTACCGGAAAGACCTGACGGGTGAAACTGTACAAACTCCATATCTTCAAGAGGAAGACCGTGACGTGCTACGATAGAGAGACCGTCACCGGTGTTGGCGTGAGCGTTAGAGTTGATCTTGAATGAACGTGCGTAACCACCCGTTGCGAAAAGTACCGTTTTGGCATTGAAGATCACTCTCTCCATGTTGCGGATGTTGAAAGCGACAACACCGTAGGCTTTGCCATCTTCATAAAGGATGTCAGCAGCGTAGTACTCGTCCCAGAACTCAACACCTTCGCGGTATGCCTGCTCGTACATTGTCTGCAGCAGTGTCAGACCCGTACGGTCTTTTGCGTAACATGCACGCGGTGACGACTGTCCGCCAAACGGACGTTGTGCGATCTGGCCGTTCTCTTGACGGCTAAAGACTGCACCCATGCGCTCTGCCCAGCGAATAGTCTCCGGGGCATTTTTACACATAAATTCAACAGCATCCTGGTCTGCCAGGTAGTCAGCACCTTTAACCGTGTCGAACTCATGCAGCTCAACGCTGTCTTCATCGCTAAATGCGGCGTTAACACCACCTTGCGCTGCACCTGAGTGCGAGCGTAGTGGGTGTAGTTTTGTGATAACTGCAACTTTTTTACCAGCTTTTTGTAGTTCGCGCGCCGCTGCATTACCAGCAAGACCCGCTCCGACAATTACTGCATCATAAGTATGAATGGGAATACTCATTAACCGTCCTTCAATAGAGTGTACATAATAAAAGGCGATTATAACGTCTCAAATACTTTTGTTAGGTTAAAGAGAAAAGATGAGAGGGAAACTTGCGCTATTTCAGCGTAAGTTTATGTGTAGTGGGAAAATTAGTAGCAACTGAAGTTATAAAAAACCTTTTTACTTCATTTCGGTATTTTTATCACGAAGCTGCGCGATGCGGTTACCGCCGTGCTGAATGGACATTGCAAGAATTTTTTTAGCCTTAGCAAGAATTTCATTCATGCTCTGTGTAGACTCTTTTTGTAAAAAGCCGCCGCTTACTGTAATGGTCAACTCTTGACCGCCTTCTGTAGTGAACGGAGTGCCTTCGATACTCTTTCGGATCAATTCGCAATCATTGACGGCACTGGCCTTATCCCCGCGAGAGAGTATGATGACAAAGCTGTTGTGCGCAAGACGCCCGATAATGTCATGGTCATGATGGTACAGTGCAAGCATGAAACCGACTTTTTTCAAGATCGTCTCAGAAAACTCTGTCGGGTAGTTAGCTTCAAGCTCTTCGAGTTTATCAACAGAGAAAAGACAGACAGCCGTGTAATTGCGAAGGTGTTGGCCTTTACTTTCATTGTATTCGTGAATAAAACCTTTGTCGTTGTTGATCCCGGTGGCTTCATCAAGGTAAGCAGGATTTATGTTTTTCGGGACCTTGATGGTATGTTCCACCTGTTTAGAGCTTTGGTCAGATTGAACAGTGTATAAGTTTCTTTGAACCTTCTTCTCGGCTGCATGAGCCTCTTTTTCATCTTTTTGATGACGACGGTAGAGTAAAAGGCCGATCATAACCGTTAATAGTAGAAGAGGCCCCCCAGCCGTGATAAAAAGGTTGTGCCGCTCTGTATTATAGAGGGCATTTTCAGATAATAGATGATCGATCTGTTCGGTCAATGTGTTATAAGTATCAGTAAATTGCTCTCTATTGGCTTGATGCTGATCGTCTTCTATCTGCTCTTGTGTATACCACTCTCCTGCAGCATCATTAAAAGTACTAATGGCATTGCTGAGTTGTGAAAGCTCTTGCTGATGATCGATAGTCTTAAAAAGCTTATTGAAGACATCGTTATTATAGTGGCTTTTCAGTGTATCACTTTCGTGTCTCAAGATCGTGTTTTTGCCGCGATACTGAATATTGGCAAGGTCCAGGTCTGTACGGTCTAGATTATAGACAGCCGTTGCCAGTACTTTCTGATGCTGCAGGTTCTCTTCTTTACTATAAGACGAATACTCACTGCTGCCTACGATGATAAGAAAGATGATCGATAGAACTGTCAATAAGTAAAATAGTTTTGTGATATTTTTCTGCATTATAACCCTTATATTGCGTTGTTAGTTTATGTTTAAGGTCATTTTATTGTGAATGGGGTTAATTGGGACTTAAACATTACGGCACTAACTAAACATATCAATATTCAAGAGAGTGAGAAGAGGTAAGATTTGAATGAAGAGAGATGAAGACCTAGCCATAGCTAAGTCGAAGCTCTATTTGTTTGAAGATTGCCTCTTATCGCTCTCCCCGAAGGGTAAGGGTACTTTTGCACATAGTCATCGATATCAATTTTACTCAGAAAATATGCATTAAGCATATTTCTCTGAGGTATCCTTCACCGTAGCTACGGCTACGCTAAAGAACATCTGCCTTGATTATGTACAAAATTACCCTTATTGAAATTGATATGTTTAGTTAGTGCCGTAATAAAAGTTATATTTCATCTCGTTATTACATAATTAACGACTGATTTGGATAAAATGTTACTAAAAAAAGAAGCGATGTGAACGTCGAAAGTTACTTTATAAAACTCTTTTCAAACCACACAAACCATATTGGTGATGATGGCGCTATTATTGGACAGCAGGTCTATAGCAGTGATGCTTTTTGTGAGGATGTCCACTTTAAGCGCAGCTGGATGACCCTGCGTCAGATCGCTTATAAGTCGATGTTGATCAACATCTCTGATGCTATTGCGATGAATGCAAAGCCGCAATATGCACTTTTAAGCGCGGCTATTCCCTCACATTACAGCCTGCACGACCTAAAAGAGCTCCACGCCGGTTTTCAAGAAGCCGCAAGTGAGTATGACCTTGAGATCATTGGCGGGGACACTGTCTCCAACAGCAAGCTGGACATCTCCATTACCATTATCTCCAAGACGCAGAGACCTCTTCATCGAAAGGGTCTGAAAAACGGTGACCTCATGGCGTATACAGGTACTTTGGGTAAAAGTGCCAGAGACCTGCGTTATCTCTTGAGTGGCGGCAGGGTCCACTCAAGATCTACCTTTGTCCGTTTTGGTCTGCGTAGAGGGTTTATTGCAGATGCTGCAAGTTCTCTCTCTTGCGGTATGGATGTCTCTGATGGCCTTGGCAGCGATCTTGAGCGGCTTTATAGCTTAAATAGGGTAGGATTCCGCTTTAATAAACCGATAGATAAAAAGCTATTTTGCAGCGGTGAAGAGTATGAGATGCTGGTCGGTTTCAACCCACGCCAACGTAAAAAACTTATTCGCCTGGCCGCTAAGAACCGTACACCTTTGCAGATCTTTGCCAAAGCTAAACGCGGACACTATAAAAACCGCTGTAAAGCACACCATTTTTAGACACAAACATATACAATTTTTAAGTTAGGACACTATGAACAGATTTTACGCACTTTCCCACACTCCCATCTCATTTCACTTTAGACAGAACCCTCGCGACTTCGTTGTAGACGAAGTGCCTTTGTACGAGTTCAGCGGTGAAGGCGAGCATCTTGTACTGCATATGCGCAAGAAGAACCTTGCTACCTGGGACGCAATAGGCATGATAGCCAACCATCTCGGTATCAACGCGCGAGAGATCGGTTATGCCGGTCTCAAAGATAAAAATGCCTTGACAAAACAGTATATCTCGATCTTAAAAAAGCATGAAGAGAAACTGGAGAGTTTTGAACATGAGAACATCAAGTTTCTCGAGCGAACGTACCATAATAATAAGATCCGTTTGGGGCATCTGAAAGGCAACCGTTTTTTTATTCGTCTTAAAAAGGTGAACCCGACAGCCGCCAAGAAGCTCTCTGAAGCGCTTAAGATGATCAAGAAAGAGGGGATGCCGAACTTTTTTGGCTATCAGCGTTTCGGTGCTGACGGTAACAACTACAAAGTGGGCGAGGCGATCTTAAAAGGGAAGCGAAAAGAGCGCAATGTTAAACTTAAGCGTCTCTACATCAACGCTTTTCAGAGCCACATGTTCAACCTGTGGTTGAGCCGCCGTCTTGAGATCAACTCTCTTGTCTCCAGCTTTGAACCTGCAGCACTTTGTGATGTGTTAAATATGCCTGAAGATGTCATCGCAGCACTCAAAGTGCAGGAACACCCGTTCAAGATCTTTAAGGGTGACGTTCTGAAGCACTATCCTCACGGTTCACCGTTTGAGTACGAAGGTGAAGAGAGAGATATGGAGCGTCTTAATGAGAAAGATGTTGTTCCTACCGGTCTCTTACTTGGAAAACGTTCACGCCGTGCGAGCGGTCTTGCCGGTGAGATCGAAAAAGAGTACGACATGGACTATAAGCAGGTCGATGGCGACCGTCGTTATGCATGGGTTTATCCTGAAGATGTAGAATACGAATACAAAGAGAACGAAGCGTGGTTCGAGATGCACTTTACACTGCCAAAAGGGTGTTATGCAACGGTACTGATCGAAGAGTTGGCAAAACGCCCGCTTCAAGAAGAAAAATTTAGCAAGGATTCATAAATGCGACACATGACAAGTCTGTTTTCACAAGGCTTTGGCAAGCTGGCAAACGCCCATTTCCCAAAACCGGTTCAAGACCTTATCAATAAGGGGTATGTTAAGCTGATGGGGCTCGACATGAGCGAGTTTCGCGACCCGACAACATATGAGACGCTTAATGCTCTTTTTACACGTCATTTGGAGACACCTCGTGTGTTCTCGGAAGACCCGAAAGATTTTATCTCTCCATGTGACTCATATATAACAGAGTGCGGCCGTATTCGCGAAAACATTGCGATGCAGATCAAAGGGATGCACTACGATATTAACCACTTTTTGGGTGACGAGATCAGTGATGAGAACAAGGACAAGTTGATCGACGGCGAGTATATCAACTGTTACCTCTCGCCAAAAGATTATCACCGTTACCACATTCCGTGTGATTTGACGGTCAAAAAAGCCGTTCATATTCCGGGCAAACTGTATCCGGTCAATATCCCTTATCTGAACAAGCAGCCAAACCTTTTTATTGAAAACGAACGCGTTGTCATCGAGTGTGAGTCAGGCGAAGGAAAACTCTTTTACATGGTACTTGTCGGTGCCTTGAACGTCGGTGTTATGCAGGTGGCGTTTGAACCGGCTATTCAGACCAATGCGTCAAGTACGGAAGTCTCTGTCTATGACTATCCAGAGGGTGTCAAGCTCTCTAAAAATGATGACTTGGGCTGTTTTGAGATGGGTTCGACGATCATTATTCTGGCTGAGACGGGGATGATGGAGCGTGCGATACTGCAGGGCGATAAGATATCATATGCCCAAACAATAGCAACCCTCAAGTAAAAACTCCAGCTTCGGCACATCTTGCACAAAAGTTTGCCTCTCCACGTACAGTAGTACGCTATTGGGCAAACATTTTGCACAATCTGCACCAAATCTGAAGTTTTTACAGTTCGGGTTTGGT
>JBDLJE010000057.1:0-15368 GCA_039714575.1 Campylobacterota bacterium
TTGATGCCGTGGCTGCCGAGAAAGGCTTCATAGACCAGCGGCATATCGCCAAAGTCCCAGTAGTGGTGGTGCTGACTGTTCAGGCGGCCAAACTCGGACAAGAGTTTACCGCCGCGAAGACGCAGACCTGCCGGCAGGGCAGAAGTAGTAAAGTAGGCCTCTTCGATCTCGACACCGTGTTCACTGAAGTGAAAGACGGCATCCATACTGAAATAAGGGTCGACGTTGCTTGACAAAATGAGTTCGGCATAGTTGAAGTTAAAGCCGTTGTTGGCGTTGTAGGTTGCATGCGAATGTTCATCATGGGCATGTGAACCCAAGATGCCGTGTGCGACACCGGGTATCTCAAGGTGACCTAATTCAGAATTATCCATATTGCGGTAGACGTAAGAGAAGTCGGTGATCAGTGAGATGTCCGGCATGTATTGTGATTGTGAGAAGGTTCTCTCTTCAACCGGCTTGAGCGGCGGTATCTCTGCAAAGAGTGAAGAGACGACAAGAGTCGATAATAGTATAGTTTTTTTCATGTTTTTTTCCATAATAAGCACAGATGTCGGTAGGCATAAAAGCATACGTATGTGCTGTAATAATTTTAGTTGATAGGGGTTGGTATTATGAAAAAAGAGGCGGTGCCCGAGAACCTAATGTTGTTTTATAGTGCTGAACATGTTGGTTCTCTAACGATAAAATAGGTTCATAAACAGGGGCTTTTAGATGGTGGACAACAGTGTGTTCAGGTATTAATGCACTGTTATGCTTCACCAGTGTACAGACCTGACACTCACTGCTGTGGTGATGCGGCAGCAACTCATGCAGACTGGTTGTTAATGTGCTGATGATAAAAACCAGTGCCAAGAGCGCGTTTATTTGTCGTTTCATTAGTGTAATTTTAGCATATTACGCCACTAAGTGCTCAGGTATGGTTTATACGGTGTCATTGTCATAGATCTGCTGTGTTATTTTAGTGATATAAAGCTTGCGAAATCAGGTGCGCAACTGCTGATTAAACGCATCTCAAACACACTTTAGCTATAGTGCTGCAGGAGTAAAGTAATGCGAATTTTAATGTTAGAAGACAACCTGGAACTCTCCAAGTTGGTGAGTGCCTATTTGAGTCAGCATTTTGTTGTTGATGCTCTCTCCACGATAGAAGAAGCAAATGATTATATTGACCAGCTCTCTTATGATGTTGTTTTGTTAGATAGGGATATTAACGGGATCGATATCGGGATGTCATTAATTAAAAAGATCAAAGAGAAAAACAGTCAGACAGGTATCATCGTGATCAGCGCCTATGATACCATCGCCGACAAGATCAGCGGTCTGAACCTTGGGGCAGATGACTACCTTGATAAACCTTTTGACAATGATGAGCTGCTGGCACGGATACATGCCCTTGCCAGACGTAACCAAAAATCGACAGAGATCGATCTAAACGGCTTGAAATGCGACATCGCAGGCAAGCACCTTGAATATAAGGGCGAGTCGATAGTCCTGACACGCAAAGAGAGCGATCTCCTCTTTTATCTGCTGAAAAAACAGGGTTCGATCGTCTCAAAAGAGGAGCTGCTCGACGCCCTCTACCTGAACCCGCAGAACATCTCGTCAAACACGATCAATGTGACGATAGGCCACATTCGAAAAAAGCTGCCTGTAGAGGTCATTAAGACTGTTAAAACGCGAGGGTACATCATTGAATAAGCCTAGAAGCCTGCAGGTCTCGATCATCCTCTTCTTTGTACTCAGTACGATCGTCACCTTTTTGATGCTGGGATCTTACATCGTCTATAGTTATCACAAACAGTTAAGTACCAGCCTGGAGAACTCCTTGTCTGTTATGGCTGAAGATGTGGTGCGACATGAACTGTATAAAAATGACCCCGAGACCATAAAAGCCAATTTCCATTTTTTAGAGGAGTATCATGATTCACCGTTCGTTGCTCTTTTTGATCATCTGACTTTCTCGATTCATGATGAAAAGCCTCTCATCAAAGAGCTCTGCAGTGTCATTAAAAAACTTCCGGACAACCGTTACCTTGCAGTCACTTCCGGTCGTGATGCCGTGAAGAGCAAGATGCTGGAATTTGTTGTAAAACTGCTGTTGGTTTTCGGTACGGTCTTGTTGCTGTTCATCTTGATCTTTACCTATTTTCTTGACCGTCTGTTTACACCGTTGAGATGTCTTGTCCGTTTCTGTAACGACTCATCTTCTAAAGAGGCGGTCATGCCGTTGTGCAGCGGCAGCAGTGAGGTCGACAACCTTAAAAAGGCGATCATCGACCTGCTTGAGTCGAACCAGACGCTTTGTCAACAGAAACAGGACATCTTTAAAGAGGCGGCACACGAGATCAAGTCGCCTATCGCTATCTTGAAAGCGCGTTTAGCACTGTTTAAACAAAATGACAACATTGATAAAGCGACCTTTGTCCAAGAGAGTGAAGATGACATTAAGACCATCAGCAACAAACTGCGTGAACTCCTCTTCTTAAAAGAGATCGAATGGGACATGCAAAAAAAGAAAGAGTCTATTTCGATGCAGGAGCAGTGTTCGATGATGCAGATGGCGTTTAAACCTATCTTGGAGAAGAAAGGGTTGACGATGGTCTCTAACTGGGGAGAGGACTTTACGCTCTCTGTTCACAAAGAGGCGATGCAGAAGGTGATGCAGGCGGTCTTTGAGAACATTTTTATGCACACAAAGAACAACTCGACCATCACCAACCATGTGGACACCAAAACGCGTCGTCTGTATATTGTCAATGAGATGGGAAGTAAAAGTGACGAGACGCTTTTCAGCTCGTTCATCGGTTCGAAGATGATCGCCAGACTGGCAGACAAGCTGGACTATACGTATGAGGTCGAAGAGAAAGACGGGCTGTTTTATACGACCATCGTGTTTAATTCGTCTGATCAGAAGAGTGAGGCATAGAAAGTAGAAAAGAGTGACAGTGCCAAAGTCGGCACTATTTTAGACTTGACATCATCCGTACTGACTTCAGCAGACCTCCCCCCTATAACCGGATGTCGCCTCTTTTGAACTTATAGCCGCTGAACATCATGACAGCTGCCGATATGAATGCTAAGAAAATATCACAAATGATATGTTTATGTATACACTCTTTCAATAAAGAGAGATACGTCATTGTCAAATACTATAAGCCAAACAAGGCGTATATGCCACATAAATAGGGCAATATGAAAAAATCATGAAAATTATTTGTTGAAATAGTTATGATTTTTTCACACTGATTTAATTACACTGCACTCAGAAATTTTAAATTCAGGAGGCATTTATGAAAATGCAAACAAAACTTTTAGGTTCATTGGCACTTAGCGCACTATTGATTGGTGGTATTACAGGATGTGGGAGCGATGATGATGCTGTTGTAGCAGCACCGACTGTTACACCTTATACACGTGTTGCCGTGATTTCAGGTGGATGGGCTGACGTACCGGCAGTTGCAGAGAAGATCGCAGAGTACGTTGTTTTCAATGATGAAACTGTTACGCTTGGTCTTCCAACAAACTGGGTGATCGCAGGTGCTAACGGTGGTCTTGACGGTATAAGCGGTCCTGAAACTTGGGAACCGGAAGATTTATTGCCAATCCCGGGTATGGGTGCTGAGGTTACAGGTACAAGCCGTGTTATCGAGTTCTGTAATAAAGCATATGCTCTTCAGGCAATAGGTACAGGCCGTTTCCACGGTTCGGCACTTCCATGTGAAGTCTCTGTTCACAGTGACGGGACAAATATCTATGTTGATATGCTGGATGCTGAAGCGATCTTTAACATCTTCTTTACCGATGCTGCAGATAACTTCACGCCAGAAGAGAATGCTGCATTTGCTGTGATGGCTGCAGATGTTAAAAGCGAACTGCGCCAAATGATCAAAGGCGGTCTTGAAGATACAGCTACACCTGCTGTTCCGTATACAGAATCAACGTTGGAGATGGGACCGGAGTTTACACAAAGTCAGATCGAAAATGATATTGCATTCCGCAGCCCGTATATTGTTTATAAATATAGTGGAACCGGAACAGCTTTAGATGGTAGTTTCGTAAAAGGTGTAGATGATAAAGCGCTTGCTGAGGTAATCATCGATGTACTAGGTACTGATGTAGCTACAGCAGACCAGTCACAAGGCTTAGGTGGTCTGTCAGCACTTTCTGCATGGCGTTCAGGTCGTCCAGAGCCGATTGCAATCCCGAATGTTCAGGTTGTAGAAGCGTGTTCACCGAAATATGCTAAAAAAGCAACGGCACTAGGAAACGAATATATCACTGCACTTCCGTGTGAGTTTACTGTATATGTTGATGAGACAGATGACACTAACAACACTATTGCGATCAGCTTCCTGAACCCGAACTTTATGTTTGGAACAATGTTCCAAGGTGCTGTAGAGAATGCTTATATGAATGGTGACTTGAATAAAACTCAAGTGGTTGAGTACTCTACATTGGCTGACGTAGTATTTGGTGACCTGCGTATGATCGTTGACTCTGCTGTTCAAGATAAAGGTGCTGTTGCTGTACACGGTTTAGGTTTGGCAATTACAGAGTAGTAAATGTCTCTCTGGAGTATTCCAGAGAACTATCAGTCGTCAACTTAAAAGGATTATGATGCACAGCCATAGACTACAACGTCTCCTGACGGGGACGATGCTCAGTTTCATCTGGGCACTTTTTTATCTGGGTGAATCGACGGTTGCATTTAGTCTCTTGGCTTTTGTGGTCGCGATGATCTTTATTTGGGCGATCTTCGATTTCTGCCCGTCACTTTGGTTTTTTCAAAAAGTTCTTAAAGAAGAGAATGCCAAACCCTGCTGTTAAGTCAGCACTCCAAGCTTTTTAGCTTGGAAGAGCTTCTACGTTTTTAACCATCTTCCTAATCTCTATCAAGCTTATTATTCAATAACATTACTCTCAAAAGACACTCTACGGCATAGACACTTTTTTTACCCAGTCCTAATAACAACTTCGCTAAAATTCGGCAAATAATTTCTTCGAGGTAGAGTATGAAACGCGCCCTTATAAGTGTCAGTGATAAAAGTAATATTGTTGAGTTTGCCAAGTCTCTTGTAGCGAACGATTTTGAGATCATCTCAACAGGTGGTACGTACAAGATGTTGAAAGAAGCCGGTGTTGCTGCGATCGAGATCGATGAGGTAACAAAGTTTCCGGAGTGTTTTGAGGGGCGTGTCAAAACATTGAACCCGTATGTCCACGGGGGTATCCTTCATCGTCGTGACAAGCAGTCTCATCTTGACCAGGCCAAAGAGCTGGGTGTTGAGGCGATCGACCTTGTATGTGTCAACCTCTACCCGTTCAAAGAGACCATCGAAAAGACAGATGACTTTGAAGATATCATCGAGAACATCGACATCGGCGGCCCGGCAATGGTACGTTCAGCTGCAAAGAACTTTGACAGCGTCATGATCGTCACGGACGTCAGTGACTACTCTCTTGTCCTGAACGCACTAGAAAACGATACCAACACGGTTGAGTTTCGTCGTGACCTGATGATCAAAGCGTATGAGCATACGGCAGCGTATGACAGCATGATCGCCAACTACATGAACAGCCGTTTCAACAGAGGCTTCGGCGCAAAACAGTTCATCGTCGGTTCAAAGGTGATGGACACACGTTACGGTGAGAACCCGCACCAAGACGGTGCGCTTTATGAGTTCGATAGTTACTTCTCCAAAAACTTCACGACACTGAAAGGTGAAGCAAGTTTCAACAACCTAAACGACATCAACGGTGCCGTAAAGATCGCAGCAGGCTTTGGCAGTGAAGGTGCAGTCTGTATCTCCAAACACGGGAATCCGTGTGGTTTCGCTATCCGCGAGAACCTGACTGAAGCATATGTTGAGGCACTTAAGTGTGACCCGGTATCTGCATTTGGCGGTGTTGTCGCGGTTAACGGTGTGGTTGATGCAGAACTTGCTGAAAAGATGAATGAGATCTTCCTGGAAGTGGTTATTGCCGGACGTATTACACCGGAAGCACAAGAGGTGTTTGCCAAGAAAAAACGCATTAAACTGTTTGAGTACGGTGCAGACACGATCGTACTCTCTAACGACACTAAAGACTTTAAACACATTGACGGCGGTTTTGTATTTCAGGATGCAGATATTGTTAACCCTGACGAGGTCAAGAACTCTGAGCTTAAAACAACACGTGTTGCCAGTGAGCAGGAGCTTAAAGATGCCGCTATCGCATGGAAAGTCGCTTCATTGACGAAGTCAAACTGTGTTGTCTATGTTAAAAACTCGGTCATGGTCGCAGTCGGTATGGGTATGACATCTCGTGTTGACGCTGCACAGTGTGCCCTGAAAAAAGCGAAAGAGATGGGTCTTGACGTTACCGGTGCAGCACTTGCGTCTGAAGCGTTCTTCCCGTTCCGTGACTCTATAGACGCGGCTGCTGAGGCGGGTGTCAAGACGGTTATTCAGCCTGGCGGTTCGATTCGTGATGAAGAGATCATTGATGCGGCGAATGAGCATGGTATGGCACTATACTTCAGCGGCATCCGTCACTTCCTCCACTAGTCTGAAGTTCCAGCTGCACCACAGCTTGCACCAAAATCTGACACTCTACGCACACTTGAGTGCGCTATCGGTCAGATGTTTGGCACAATCTGCAGCACAGCTGAAATTTTAGACACCATAGTTACTTTTTAGATGAGCTTTTCGCCATCTTTTTTTATTTTTAACTCATTTTTAATTTGTCTAATTAGTGTAATTCGTGGAGAAGGCTCTTGCTCTTTTGATTTTCTATCGCCAAAGGCGCACCTAACCCTTTCTCACATATAATAGTATCTAGAAAGGCTATCTATGAATTTACCTCTTATCTCACTTCCTGTACAGGTTCCTGAAACACTTCCGCTGTTGCTGCACCCTGCTGTTGTCCACTTTGCTGTTGTACTGCCTTTGGTGATCCTTATCATCGAGCTTATCAACTTGTTTACAAAGCGTAAGTCATTGACTGTCTCTGTCTATGCACTGTTTGTACTGTTGGTGGTCGTTTATGTTGCTGCCTATATGACAGGTGTGACTGACGGTAGAGAGGCGGGGCCGCTTTTGAATGATGAAGGGGTGGCAGCACTGAAAGAACATAAGCTTCTGGGTATCTACCTGATCTACTTTGCACTGTTGCCAGTGGCTCTAAAAGTAATGAGTGTATTTGTCAACAAAGGGTGGAGCCGTGCGCTCTACTCAGTGGCTTTAGTGGCTTTAGTCGCCTTTACATTCTATCAGGGGAAAGAGGGCGGTGAACTTGTCTATGAACATGGTGCCAATGTTGCTTCACAGCAGCTGCTTGAAGATAAGCTCGAAGAGCTTGAGTTTGATCTGGAAGATTGTCAAGAGCAGGTCGCTGAGAGTGAGGAAGACAGTGAAAGTGTGTCTGATGCGAACGCAACGTCAGCAGATGGTAATGTGACTATTGTTCTCCCGCAAACAGCAGATGCCAATGTCTCAAAGCTTGAGCCGGTTGTTGATAATGTTAGTGCAAAAACAGTGAAAACAGATGTGAACAGTACAAAAAACAGTGAAGTAAATAGTTCAAAATAGAAGTTTTAAAAGAAGAAAAAAGTGGTCGGGGCGAAAGGACTCGAACCTTCGACCCCCTGGTCCCAAACCAGGTACTCTAACCAGACTGAGCTACGCCCCGACAACAAGCGGCATTATACAAATCACATTATAAAAAGCAGTTGAAACAACTTAAATGCACCTCTAAAAACCTAGTCAGCCTCAGAACTCTCCCTCCCCTGAAATGACAAACCTTGATTGACATAGACTCAACCTTTTTGATATAATGATAAATAATACATTTTTAACAATTTAGAGGAAATATTTATGAGTAAAAGTCTGTATGAGACATTAGGTGTAAGCGACAGTGCGACGGAAGCGGAGATCAAAAAATCGTACCGTAAATTAGCACGTCAGTATCATCCTGACGTCAACAAAGACCCTGATGCTGAAGAGAAGTTCAAAGAGATCAATGCCGCTTACGAGGTCTTAAGTGACAAAAATAAAAAAGCACAATACGACATGCACGGCGACCAGATGTTCGGCGGTCAGAACTTTCATGACTTTGCACAAGGACAAGGCGGCGGTGCTGACCTTGATGAGATCTTGCGTCAGATGTTCGGTCAAGGCGGCGGCGGTGGTGGTTTTGGCGGCTTTGGCGGTCAAAGCGGCGGTTTTGGCGGAGGCGGCTTCGGCGGTTTCGGCGGCGGACACCAGCAGCAGGTCAATCTTGATATCGAGGCCAATGTCACTGTTCCTTTTGCTACCGCTATGCTGGGTGGAAAACATAACGTCTCTGTGCAAGGTGAGAGCTTTGACATTAAGATCCCTGCCGGTATAAAAGACGGTGAAAAGATGCGTGTTAAAGGCAAAGGCCAAAGCATGCAGGGTCAACGCGGTAATCTTATTTTAAACATCAAGATCGCTACTACACCCGATTATGAGAGAGACGGCGATAATCTTATTAAGACATTTGACGTACCGCTTTATGCGGCACTCTTTGGTGACAAGATCGCTATCGAGACTCTGGAAAAAGAGATCAACCTCAAGGTTCCTCAAAACACGAGGAACGGACAGCGTTTCCGTGTTAAAGAGATGGGTGCGATGAACCGCAAGACCAAACAAAAAGGCGACCTCTACCTTAGAGCGAACATTGTGCTGCCTCAGGTAGAAGATATGGACGAAGAGCTAGTCACTATAATGAAAGAGAAACTAGCCACAGCTGAGTAAGGAGTTTATGATGATGCACACCTACGATGAACCTGTTTACCTCATTAGTATCGTTGCGAAGATATTGGAGATCCATCCACAGACCCTGCGTCAATATGAGCGTGAGAACTTGGTCACGCCGTCGCGTTCTGACGGGCGTATTCGTCTCTACTCACAGCGTGACATCGACCGTATCAAGATGATACTTCGTCTGACCCGTGAACTGGGTGTCAACCTGGCCGGTGTGGATGTCGCTCTGCGTCTGAAAGAGCAGATGGAGGAGATGGAGAAAGAGATCGCCGACCTTCGTCACGCACTTGCGGTTGCCAAGAACAAGGGGTCTGTTGCGCCGGATAAGTCGTTGGTGACAACGCGAAGTCAATACGACCTAATAATTTTCACCGACGATTAAAAGTTCCAGCTTCGGCGCATCTTGCACTGGAGTTCGCCTCTCGACGTACCGATGTACGCCTTCGGACTCACATCCAGCACAATCTACACCAAATCTGAAACTTTTACGTGTTCTTTTTTGTCATTCCTGCGAAGGCAGGAATTCACGAGTTTGTATTTCTTGTTTAGTTTGATTTCGATGAGCTACGCCATCTTATTAAAAAATTTGTGAAATTAGCGTAATTCGTGGATTAAAACTAACGATATGATGTTCGCGTAACTCGTAACGCTATTCGCTAAGGCGCTCGATCTTGGCGCCCAAATTCCCTAACTTTTTCTCTAAGTTCTCATACCCTCTGTCCAAGTGATAGATACGGTGGACCTGGGTTATTCCATCTGCGATGTTGGCGGCTATGACCATGGCACTGGATGCGCGGAGGTCGGTTGCCATTACGTCGGTCCCTGAAAGTTCTGAGGGGCCGATGACGGTTGCGGTGTGGCCGTTTAGTTTGATGTCGGCACCGAGGCGCTGAAGCTCACTGACGTGCATAAAACGGTTTTCAAAGAGACGCTCTTCGATGGTCGATGTCCCCTCTGCCTGTGTTGCCAAGGCCATAAACTGGGCTTGCATGTCCGTTGGAAAGGCAGGGTACTCCTGGGTGATGATAGTGACAGGTTTGATCGTCTCTGCAGGGTGGATCGTCATCGTGTTTTCGGTGATGTCTAAAGTAAAACCCATCTCCTCCAGTTTACCGGTTACGGCTTCCAGGTGGTCAGGTCGAACATTTTCCAATGTTACCGTCGAGTTGCTGATACCGGCAGCACAGAGGTAGGTCCCGGCTTCAATACGGTCAGGAATAACGTCAAAAGGGACGATGTCTATCAATTTTCCGCCTGTGCCTTCGATAACAAGTTCAGCTGTACCGATCCCGGTAATAGCGACGTCGCTGTCTCGCAGGATCTCACAAAGCTGTACCACTTCAGGCTCTCGCGCTGCATTCGTGATGTTGGTGGTGCCGTTAGCAAGAGCAGCAGCCATTACGACGTTAGCAGTACCTGTTACGGTGATCTTGTCGAAGATGATGTGGGCACCCTGTAGACCGTTAGGTGCTTCGGCCTGGACGTAACCGGCATGAATGGTGATATTGGCACCCATCTGCTCCAGGGCTTTAAGATGCAGGTCTATCGGACGCTGACCGATGGCGCAGCCGCCGGGCAGCGAGACTTCACAGTGGCCGAAACGTGAAAGGAGCGGACCAAGAACAAGGATGGAAGCGCGCATCGTCTTGACAATGTCATAGGTCGCTGTCGTGTTGGTCAGACAGCAGGTGTTGATCTCTACCGTGTTCTCATCAGTGAATGAGAATGTTCCGCCCAGGTTTTCAATGAGTTTTAACAGTGTCTTGATGTCAACGACAGAAGGCATATTACCGATCTTGACCGTGTTGTTGGCCAGCAGTGTCATCGCGATGATCGGTAAGGCAGCATTTTTTGCGCCTGAGATCTTTACATTGCCTTGAAGTTTGGCCGGGCCGGTAATTTCTAGGTAGTCCATCTTACTCTCTTTTTAGGGTTTTTGGAGGTGCCCTTTATGATGATGGAAGTATAAAACACAATAGGTTTATCGCAGGTAAAACATCGGTTTATGCATATGATATTTTTATATATTAAGAGTATAATAATAGTAATAATAAACCAGCATATGTCAAAAGGACAGCTTTGAGCTCACCATTAGAGAGATTAAAAGAACTGACATCCAAGATATCGAGTTATGAACTTGCCCGTAAAGAGAATCTGCGCAGATTGGAAAAACTTTTCAACACGTTGGAACTCGGTGAAAAGGTTGGCGACTTTCATGATGTTTTTGAGTTCAAAGCTATTAATCTCTCCGGTATATCGTTAGCCGAAGAGGACATCGGTACGATCAAAGAGGGCAAATACCTGCAGATCATCGGTATCAAGTATGACAGAGAGGCGAAGGTCAAAAACAGGAACATCTCATTGGGCTATTACGGCCGTGTCGAAAAAGTCGATGTCAATGTTCGCAACACGATCGTCAACTTTATCATCGCCTGGCGCTTTGAAAAGAGTTTCCGTACGCTGGAACACTACTATACGATGCTGGAAAAACTTCCAAAAGGTGAAGAGAGCCGTGCTGATCTATCTTGACCTTGAGACGACAGGCCTGGAGGAGGCGGACCGCATCTGCTCACTTGGTCTTATCATTGTCGATGAAAGTACTGCTCAGACAGAAGAAGCGCTTATAAAGCCTGCCCGCAAGATCAGACCTGAAGCGATGGCGGTGCACCACATCACCAACGAGACGGTGAAAGAAGCGCCATCTTTTAGTGACGCAGAGATCGTAAAACTTTTACAAGCAAACAACAGCGAGGAGAACATACTGGTGGCACATAACATCAGTTTTGATCTGGCCATGTTGGCAAAAGAGGGCTTTTTCTGGAGAGGGGGTGTTATCGACACGCTTAAGTGTTCACGGCATCTCATCGAGGAGACAGAGAGGTTCTCTCTACAGTACCTGCGTTATGAACTGGGGCTTTATCGCAGTGAAGAGAAAGAGGCTGAAAAACTGGGTCTGGAGATCAAAGCGCACAGTGCACTCAGCGATGCCTTCCATGTTAGGCTTCTGCACCACTATCTTAAAGAGATGGCGGATGATGAGACCTTGATGGAGCTGACCGTTGAACCGGTGTTGATCAAAAAATTTGTCTTCGGAAAATACAGAGACCACTACCTTGAAGAGGTGGCGATGAACGATGCAGGTTATCTAAACTGGATGTTAGAGCAGCAGATAGATGAAGATCTTGAGTACAGTATAAAACACTATTTAGGCCACTTCTAAAAGGATTATGATTTATGGCAAAACCTATCACTAAAAAGATCATCTCGGGAAAGTACAAAGGCAAGACGCTGCACCTTCCCTCTATGACCACAACACGCAGCTCTAAAAGTATTGTCCTGGAGTCTTTTTACAA
Source organism: Campylobacterota bacterium (assembly GCA_039714575.1). Classification (GTDB taxonomy): domain Bacteria; phylum Campylobacterota; class Campylobacteria; order Campylobacterales; family Sulfurimonadaceae; genus Sulfonitrofixus. The sequence continues at coordinate 12,125 of JBDLJE010000057.1, forward strand.
CACGATTCAGTTCGACATCATCGATGCCAACTTTGTGGAGCTCTTTTCAGGCAGCGGTTCTATCGGTCTTGAAGCGCTGAGCCGTGGTGCCAAACATATCTACTTTATGGAGAGAGACCGTAACGCGTTGAAGGTGCTCGCAGACAATATCGCTCAGACCGACCCTTCTACTTGCGAGATCTATCGCGGTGATACCTTTGAAAACATCGGTGCTGTCGTCAAACGGCTCAAAAGTCTGGATGAAGATGCCTACTTCTATATCGACCCGCCGTTTTCGATCCGTGAAGGGCACGAAGATATCTACATGAAGATGATAAGCCTGATCGAGAAGCTGCCAGGGGAAGTGGTAAAGTTGATCATCATCGAGCATATGACGGGACTGGAACTGCCGGATTCGATAGGCGTGTTTGAGAAAACAAAGTCAAAGAAATTCGGCAAGACCTCTTTGAGCTATTTTTCAGATGAACAATAAAAGGTTTTGACTTGTCTCGTTTACCTTATCTGAGTGTCATAACACTTTCGCTTCTTTTTATCTTTGTCTTTTTAGGGCAGTTCTTCTATATTCAGAGTCCTTTTGAGCTGCATAAAGAGGCGATTCTTGTTGCACCGTCTTCGCTGTTTCCTCTTGGTACAGACCGTTTGGGCCGGGACATTCTGGCCCGTCTTATCGAAGGGGGCAAGGTCTCTCTTCTCATTGGGATAGGCAGTGCCTTTATCGCCTCGTTTGTCGGTCTGATGCTGGGAGCGACTGCCGGGTATTTTAGAGGGCAGATCGACAAAGCTTTTGTTGTTATGGTCGATCTGTTTTTGACCTTTCCGACCTTCTTCTTGCTGCTGGCTTTAGTGAGTTACATCAACGCTTCGATCTGGGTACTTATACTCATCATCTCCGTGACAGGGTGGATGACAACCGCCAGATTGATCCGTTCTGAAAGCTTTGCTATCACTTCACAGCCTTTTATCAAGATCTTGAACATCGCCAATGTTTCAAAGCCTAAGGTCCTTCTAAAGTACTATGCACCGCTTTTAGCCCCTATCTTCTTTGTCAGTTTTACGTTTGGGGTAGGGGGCGCGATCTTGGCGGAGTCGGGGTTGAGTTATCTCGGACTTGGTATCGTCGCGCCGCAGATGAGCTGGGGAACGATACTGAGTAATGGAAAAGAGGTATTGGACATCGCCTGGTGGGTCAGTTTCTTTCCGGGACTTATGATCTTTTTAGTGACCTTTTCGTTGATGAATATCGCCAACTACCTGCAGCATCTAAACAGCAGTAAGGATATACAGAATTAAGAGCAAGAGTCTTAGTCAACAGATTACGCAGATTAAATAGATTTTTTTTAAAGTAAAGAACAGATGTATTAGGTGACTAATAGACAATCTGTGTAATCTGTTGATTAAAAAGAGTAAGAGTATTGGTCCACGAATTAAAAATCTGTGAAATTAGTGTAATTCGTGGACAGAAATTTTTATAACTATACAGGTTAGTTTGTATGGTCTCTTAAATGAGGCTCTTCTTCTATCTCTGTATTAAGAGGGTCATGAACTTTCCATCCAAAGATCTTACGGTACATAACACCTTGCGCTATCATAAGAAGAGGGATGGTCCAGATAAGTCCGACCCCCATCGGTATGGCACTTACGATGACCAGCAACATCAAGCTGAGGTTGATACCAAAGATCGTGAACCAATGTTTTGTCACGGCTTGTCGAGAGACCTCCATCGCACCCCAGATGTCCAGCTTTTTATCGACCATAAGCGGCAAGGTAAAACTGTAGGCGACAGAGAGGTATATCCCCGGCAGTACCAGCAGCAGTATGCCTATGTAGGTCAAGATCGTGATCAGGATCGAGGCGAAAACGAGCGGCCAGACCAAAACGTAGTAGTTAAAGATGGCATCGATACGCAGTTCCTCGTCGTTAGCGCGTGCATAGCCGAGCAGAAGAAGACCTACAAAAAGAGGTACAGTGATGGGTGAGGCGATCCAACCGACGACCATGTCGGTTATGACACCTCTGAGTGTGTCACCTGTATCATGATAGGGTTGAGAGTCTAAAAACAGGCTGATAACAGCTGTTGCCAATGTGGCGATAATGACATAGACAAGCATCGCACCGACGATCTTAAGTTTGGCGCCGCTTACCCTCTCCCACGCTTCTGAAAGGATCTCTCCGACACTGAATTGATACTCACCGTTAACCGCTTTTTCCAATGAACCTTGATCTTGAACCATTTTTCCCTCAATTGTGTTAAAATTGTCCTAATACTATCATAAGCGAAGATAATGGAACAAGTAAAATCGACTGGAAATGTCATTGTAGTAATAGCCGCGATCATTATTGTTTTAGGTGCATTGAAAATGGCAGCTGCTATTGTGGTGCCTTTTTTACTTGCTACCTTTATTGTAACTATTATTGCACCGTTATACAGCTGGTTGATAAACAAAAAGGTTCCGACGATCTTGGCTCTTTTGACGGTTGTCGGCGGACTTGTGGTCATTTTCAGTCTTTTAGGTGTTCTGGTCGGCAGCTCTGTTCAGAGTTTTACAGCAAACATGCCTGTTTATGAAGCCAAACTGCAGACACAGCTGAGTTCGTTGACCACTACCCTGAGCGATTACGGTCTGATCAAGGGTGATCTGACTTCGATGTTCAACCCGGCAAGGTTGATGCAGTACTCGGCTACTGTTTTGAAAGGTGCAGGCTCGGTGCTGACCAACAGTTTTATGATCTTTTTGATCATTATCTTTATGCTGATGGAGTCGACGCAGTTTGCCAAGAAGCTTGACATCGCCGATGGTGAGAGAGAGACGATGAAGCATGTCAATGAGGTGCTGACAAAGATAAAACGCTACATGGCACTTAAAGCGGTTATCTCTTTGGTAACAGGTGTGATCGTGACAATCGTCCTGATGATGATCGGTCTGGACTATGCGGTACTCTGGGGATTGGTCGTTTTTCTGTTTAACTTTATACCTAACATCGGTTCCATTCTTGCAGCAGTACCGGCCGTGTTGTTAGCGTTAGTGCAACTTGGGACCCTTGGTGCCATAGAGGTCGCTATCGTCTATCTCGCGACCAATGTGCTTATCGGTTCGATCATTGAACCGCGTATTATGGGACAGGGACTTGGCATCTCGACACTGGTCGTCTTTTTGTCGTTGATCTTCTGGGGATGGCTCTTTGGGCCTATAGGGATGCTGCTCTCTATTCCGCTTACTATTATGATAAAGATCATTTTGCATAC
>JBDLJE010000058.1:0-15351 GCA_039714575.1 Campylobacterota bacterium
TATTCACCTGACAAAGTGACAACGGTACAACACTATGTCTCCAGCAACACCATAGAGTACACCGCTCAAGAGATCAACGAAGCGTTTGCTGTGTTTGAAAGTCAGTAAAACAGGGCTGGAGTTATGCAGCATATCTATTAGACGTTTTAATCTTCCGTACCGTCAATGATCTTCTTAATATTGCTTCGGTGCCGCCAGATCAACATTATAGAGAGCAGACCCGACATAATGGCATAGATAATAGAGCCGTCGAGAAAAAAGAAAAACAGCGGCGTTACCGTTGCAGTGCTCAATGCTCCTAACGATGAGAGTTTAAAGAGGAAATAGACACTGAGCCACATAATGAGCATAGCTACCGCGACCGGCAGACTTAGACCAAGGATAACACCAAAAGCCGTTGCCACACCTTTTCCGCCTTTAAAGTTAAAAAAGACGGGGTAAAGATGGCCTAAAAAAGCAGCCAAAGCAATAAGTGAAAGTGTTACTTCATCGGCGCCGAGTGAAGCGCCCAACACAACAGGGGCAACTCCTTTTAACGAGTCACCGGCCAGAGTGATGGCTGCAGCTTTTTTACCGCAGATCTTATGTACATTTGTCGCACCCGGATTTTCTGAACCCACTCTGCGCGGGTCAGGCATTCCCATCGCTTTACAGGTGACAATGGCAGTCGAGATCGAGCCTAGAAGGTAAGCAAAAATGATAACCATCACTATCAACTCTATCTGCATTCATTACTCCTATACTTGTTCAGTATAAAGCGTCCTCATTTAAAAGAAGCTAATCTCTATGATACAATCATTTCATGAAAGCAACAGGCACATTTTTCATCTTTATCTTTTTATCTTTCTCATCGCTAATGGCAGAGACAAATGTTAATGTCATCATCCCTAAACCACAGATGTTCCAACTGCTTGAGGGCAGGTTTATCATAACAGCTCAAACGCATTACAGTACGCAAACACCTCTGGCTTCCAATGCCATAGACTATCTTCAACAGCAGTTACAAGTAAATGCAGACTATACGATAAAAAAAGCTGAGACCTCTCCTGATGATGTGATCTCATACAAACTCGACCACACACTCAAAGAAGAAGCCTATACCCTCCAGATAACATCACAAGTTATCGTAATCAAGTCCAACAGCCAGTCCGGCTTTTTTTATGCGACCATGAGTCTAATGCAGCTTATGGATGCCAGGATATGGACACTGCAAAAGAGTAAAAACCCTCAAAAAAGCTGGACGGTACCGGCTTGCTATGTCGAGGACTCTCCCCGTTTCAAGTGGCGCGGCATGATGCTCGACAGTTCACGCAACTTTTTCAGCGTTGCTTATGTCAAAAAGTTTATCGACCGTATGGCACAGCATAAACTTAACGTCTTTCACTGGCATCTGACCGATGATGAAGGGTGGCGCATTGAGATCAAGAAGTACCCTCTGCTGACCAAAGTAGGTGCCAAGCGCGGGCCCGGCACCAAGCTCCCCTTCTCTCTCTACCCGGCTATGCGGGGACCTAAAGACAAAATGCAAGAGGGGTACTACACCCAAGACGACATCAGAGAGATCGTGGCCTATGCAGCAAAACGCAGTGTCAACATCTTACCGGAGATCGATGTTCCCGCCCATGCAAAAGCAGCTGTTACGGCCTACCCTGAACTCCTGCAAGACCCCAAAGACAAAAGCCGATACACCTCTGTTCAAAAGGTGGATAACAACACCATGGATGCAGGCCTTGAGAGTACCTATCTCTTTCTCGAAAATATTATTGAAGAGGTGGTCACTCTCTTTCCTTTTGAGTACATCCATCTCGGCGGTGACGAGATACCGAAAGGGGCATGGCAAAAGTCACCGGCCGTTGCCAAATTGATGCAAAAAGAACATCTGAAAGAGACCAAAGAGGTACAGGCCTACTTCTTTGCAAAGATGGACAAGGTCTTGGCTAAACACAACCGGAAGATGATCGCCTGGCAAGAGGTCCGAAAACACAACAGTGCACTGCGTGACAGTACCATCATTATGGCATGGCGAAGCGATGGAGCCGGCATAAAAGCGGCCAAAAATGGTCATAAGGTCATTATGTCACCGGCACAGTACCTCTATTTTGATCAGCAGTACGTCAAAAGCAAAGAGGAGCCTGGTCACACCTGGGCAGGACCTACCGACACAAAAGAGGTCTACAGTTACCGGCCTGTATCCAATAGACTGTCTGTAAAACAAGCGCATAATATTCAAGGGGTTCACGGCACTCTTTGGTCTGAAACAGCTTTAGACGAACAGATAGCAGATTACCTGGCCTGGCCGAGAATGTTCGCACTTTCCGAAATTGCCTGGAGCACAAAAAAACAAAAAAACCGGGCTGACTTTGAAGTCCGCGCGTTCGGTGAAGGGTTAAAACGTCTTGACAGCCAAAAAATACAGTATAGACAGCCTTCAGAATAAAATTGAAACTTCTATTCAGCCCATTTGGGCTGCTATTTACCCATAAACACTATAATAGGGTAATTATATTCAAGGCAACAATTATGGAATTAAAAGAGTGCAAAACATTAGAAGAGGTCCGTACAGAGATCGATGCTCTCGACGACCGGATCGTTGAGCTTATCGGTGCGCGAAACAGCTATATCAAGCAGGCGGCACAATTTAAAAACACTGTGGACGAAGTGAAAGCGCCGGAGCGTATTAATGAGATCATTGCAAAAGTACGCCACAAGGCATTGACCTTGGGTATGTCCGCCAATCTTCTTGAAGAGATCTATACTATTATGATCGATGAGATGGTTGAATCAGAGATCGCAGAGTTTAGAAACGCCAGCGTCTTTTAGAGCACCTCGCTTCGCCAAAAAACGCTTACTGACGTAAGGTTTTATCGCGACCCGCCTCTTTTGCGGCAAACAGCGCTTTGTCTGCACGGTCTATCATGGTCATCACATCTTTATCTTCAACACTGATCTCAGTGACACCCAGACTAATGGTGAAGTAGATAGGTGCCGTGTCTGTCTTGACGTGAACGTTTTTCACGGCAAAACGTACCTTCTCCGCTACTTTCATCGCGTTGGTCGCACTCGTCTCAGGAAGTACAATACAAAACTCGTCCCCGCCCCATCGACTGAAGATATCACCTTCACGCAGAAGAGAAGAGACCTCTTTAGCAAACATCTTTAGTAGCAAGTCACCAAAAAAATGGCCATGTTTATCATTGATCGCTCTAAAGTTGTCAATATCTATTATGAGAAGAGAAAGTGTTTTATTGTAACGCTTTGCGTTGGCAAAATCACGTTTGACCTCAATATCGAAAACGCGACGGTTCATAATACCGGTCAGGTCGTCAATACTGGCCAGTTCAAGCAGCTTTACTTTGATCTCTTCATCATGTTTTATCCATTTGATGATCGCTACGATCACAAAACCAAAACCGACAAGACGGAAAAGGTCTTCTATTATGTTTATTCTCTCTATAGGATAAGCGTAGATCGTTTCAACGGTACCGGTTAACAGAGAGACATAGATAAAGCTGAATCCGGCTAAAAGGTAATAGTAGACATCTTTAATATCAATGATCTTCTGCACGATAAAAAGTGAGAGCAGCATCATAGCAGAGATACTGCCGTATACAGCGAATCCAAAGTAGTTGATCTCCTCATGTTCCGCAACGAAACTGCCTTCTACCAATAAAAATATCAATGACACCAATAAAACGAAAATAGGATAAATATACTTCAATATGTTCCTTTAAACAGTTATGCTTTTACCATGCGCCATTATAAACATATTTGATTTATAGGCATCTTATAACATTTAGAGGTGCCTTTTGTAAGGTTTAAGTGAAAGAATTCAGGAACACGCTCTTCAAGCCAATAACCTGGTTTCAAAAGTGTCCCGCTCACGAAGCCGACATGTCCGCCATGTTCACTCACTTCCAGTGAGACATTAGCCGGTAAAGTCTCCTCGTCAGGCAGCACACTTACGGGCATAAACGGATCATCTTTTGCATGGATGATCAATGTCGTTTTTGTAATGTGTTTGATGTACTGCTGTGCACTCGAACGTGTATAATAATCTTTTGCCCCCTGGAACCCGTGGATCGGCCCCGTAAAAAGGTCGTCATATTCCCAAAAATTCCTTAGGTGGGGAACATCCTCTTTTCTCAGTCCAATGATCTTCTCATAATCGTGTCTCTCAAACTTTTTCAACAGGTTCGCTCTCAGACTCTCCATCAAGACCCATTGGTAAAAACGCGAAGAGCCGCTGTTTATATGGTCTGCGGCCTGTTCCAGTCTAAGCGGAGCGGAGACACTGACTGCTGCGAACAACGGCGAACGGTCACCAAGCTCACCCTGCAGTTTCATCAACATATTTCCACCCAGTGAAAAACCGACAGCACCGAGAGGTCTGTTTGGGTACGCCTGCGCAAGGTGTTGAATAAACGCTGTTCCATCGCCTGTCTCTCCGCTGTGATAGGCACGTTCAAGACGGTTTTGTTCACTGAAACAGCCGCGAAAGTGCATCACCACCGAGTTGAACCCTTTTCTGTCCAGTGATTCCATCATCCTGAATGCATACGGCGAATGCACAGAGCCTTCGAGGCCGTGAAAGAGGATGATGATGGGACGGGTATCTACAGCCGGCAGCGCAGACCAGGCCAAATCCAGAAAGTCACCGTCATCAAGTTCAAACTGCCGGTGAATAAAACGGGGGTTTCTATGTCTGTTCAACAGTGACGGCAGGGTCGTTTGAAAATGGGGATTCGCAAAGCCCTTCATGGCGACAAAAGAGGATCTCAACGCTGCTCTTTTACGAACCGGTGATAATGCCCCTCTTGAGACAACAGCTCTTTGGGTCTGCCGGACTCTACAATACGCCCTTCATGCATCACATAGATATAATCAGCATGCTCGACACTGCTTAGACGGTGGGCGATGATCAACATACTTTTCCCCTCTAAAAAGTCACATAGAGAGGTAAAGAGGTTCTTCTCCGTATGAACATCAAGCGCCGAAGTGGACTCATCCAAGATGACAAGATTAGGACGGTGTACCAGCATTCTTGCAATGGCCAGACGCTGACGCTCACCGCCGGAGAGGCGTACCCCCTCTTTTCCGATCATCGTGTCAAGACCTTTATCCAACTTCTCTAAGACCGTGTCAAGCTGTGCAATAGATATAGCCTGATAAAGCGTCTTCTCTTCAACCTCTCTGCCCAAGGTGAGGTTTTGTCGCAGGGTATCGTTAAACATACGCGGCGACTGCAAGACCAATGCGATGTGCTCACGCAGTTGGTCGAGCCCGATCTCGTCGATAGGGATATCATCAACATACACCCTGCCTTTATCGTTGGCATAGAGTCCGAGGATGATCTGAGCCAAGGTGCTTTTACCGCTGCCGCTCGAACCCAGCAATGCGACGGTCTTTCCTTTTGGTATCTCCATGGAGATGTCATGCAAGACCTCTTTGCTGCCATAAGAGAAAGAGACGTTTTCCAGACGAAGCGTGTTGGTCTCACTCTCTTTAAAAGGGTTGTGTCTGTGCGCATATTGCGGCTCTTGTTTCAGTGCCAGCAGTGCATTCAGACGCTCCAGTGCGCTGTTGGCATTTTGGTACGAGAAGATGATCTGTAAAAAGTCCTGCAGCGGTGTCACCATAAACCATAAGTACCCCAGTACGGCGAACATCTCGCCCAGAGAGAGGTCTGAAAAAAGCACCATGATCATCGAAGTGGCGCGGAAGAACTCAAAACCTGAAAGAAAGACAAAACCTGAAAGCTGTCCGGCTGCCTCGCTTTTCCAGCCAAAGGCTGTTGAAGCGTCTTTGATGGCTTTGGCGTTGGCGATCATCTTTTTGATGTAATGCTTCTCCTGGTTAAAAGCACGAATCTGGACGAAAAGGTCCAGCGTCTCGCTCAGGTCGTTTTGAAATAACTCTACCTTTTTGTTTTCCGTCGCCTTGAGCTTTCGAACGCGGCGTCCCAAAAAGACGGTCAGAAGTAAAACGGCAGGGTTGATGATCAAGATGATCAAACCGAGCTTCCAGTTGATATAGAGCAAAATAGCAGCAATACCGAAAAGAGAGAACAGAGAGACCGCGAACTTGGAGATGCTTACCCCGATAAAGGCATCGACCGTGTCGATGTCCGTTACCATCTTGGCACTGACACCGCCGCCGCCGAGTGCCTCATACTCCGAAACAGAGACCTTTTCCAGATGCGACAACAGACGTTTGCGAATGGTATAGACAATGGCCTTTGAAAGGCCTATAAAAAGGCGCAGCTGAATAACGTTCAAGACCACGTACAGCATACGCAGAAACAGTGTCACCGCCAATATGATCAAGATGTAATAGTAGGGTTGGCTCGGATCGAAAAGCGTCTTCATCGCCGCAACAAGTTCAGCCGGTTTGTCTAAAATGATCTGGTCGATCAAAAGGGGGAAAAGAAGCGGTATCGGCAGAGAGACTAAAACGGCAAAAAGTGCGACGAACTGTGCAATAACAACCTTAGTACGGTAAGGTCTTGTCTCATCAAGAAGTGCCGACCAGGTGATCTGTTGCATTGAAACCTCTAGGTTAACTGTTCAGATGTTTTAACGGGGACACTGCACCAAAGAGTGTTTCAGTGTTGTAAAGTGAGAGACTGTTCTCTAACGTATAACCTGCTTTAGGATCGAAAAGAACAAGATCGGCACTTTGTCCGACACCTATCTCTCCTGCATCTTGACCAATAGACCTGGCGGGGTTCTGCACCGCCAGTTTTATAAGTTGGGAAAACTCTATCATGCCGCTTTTCACCAGTTTGGTATAGTAAAGACTATAGGCATCTGCCAACGCTTCACAACCATAAGCCGCCTCGGCAAACGCCACCTCTTTGTTGACAGGAGAGCTGGGTTGATGCAGAAGTGTCAGAGTGTCGATCTTCCCCTCTGTTAGCGCTTTCTGGAGTGCTGACCTCGCCTCTTTTTGCGGCAGAGGCGGGTTGAGCTTAGCCGTGGTGTTAAAGTCTTTACAGGCCTCATCACACTGCATAAGGTGGTGAAGACTTACCTCGCACGAAACATCGACCCCCTCCTCTTTTGCCTTGGATATAAGTTCAATAGAGCGCGGAGAAGCGACGCTTTTGAAGACAATACTGATCTCATATTTTCGTGCGATCTCGATCATACGCGCCACGTGTACTACTTCGCCAAAAGGCGGAATGCCCACCAGACCGAGGCTGGTCGCTATAGCACCCTCGACCATGACACCGACAGACGAAAGGCTGGTGTCTTGTGCCTTGCAAAAGAGCGTTGTGTTATGCATCTTGACATACTCCGCAATACGACAAGCGGTGTTGTTGCTGACCGCTGTTGTCATATAAGGCGCCTTGGCCCCGTTTTTTAAAAGTATCGCGATGTTGCTTAGACGTTCGTCTTCATCAACCGTTGCGATCGTGCTCATCAGGTCTACACGGTTCTCACGTTTCTGATGTGCCTGAACAAACTCCAAAACAATGCTGTCATTGATACTCGGTGTACAGTCAGGTGCCAAGACCAGACGTGTAACACCGCCTTTTTGTGCCTCATTCGCCACCTTTGCAAGGGTCGCGGCATTAAGTTGAGCATCTTTCAGTCGAACATTGGTGTCAACTAGACCAGGGAGAAGGTAGGCCCCCTTGGCATCGATCACTACATCACTTTCAAGACCATCACCGACAGCAACGACCTTACCGTCTTCAACCAGGACATCTTCTCTACGTTCACCATTTACATCACAAACTACGGCATTGGTAATCAGCATACACTCTCTCTTTTGCTATAATAGCTCTTATTGAACCCTCTGAACAGATCAGAGGGTTCTATTATACTATGTAAGGTTTAACTTGCGAATACTTGTTCTGTTTTTTATGACATTCACAACGCTTATGGCCATCTCTTCTGACTACGAAGCAGGCAAAAAACTCTATTTTGAAAAAGGGTGCAACGGCTGTCACGGCACAAAGGCGGAAGGGATGAACACCTACCCCGCCCTTGCCAACCGGGCAAAAGGTTTTCTGGCCTATAAACTCAAACGTTATCGCTCAGAGATCTCCGACAAACAGATCCAGGAGATGATGATCCCTTTTGCTATAGGTCTGAGCGACAAAGAGATCGATCAACTGTGTACCTTTTTAAATGAGTATGTAGATGAGCAGACAGAACGTTACCATATGGATTATGCAACAGAAGGAGATGGCGGTTCATGAAGATATTAGTCTCTGCTTTTGAACACTCGGCAAATGTCCATCTTGAAGCGGTCACAAAAGAGTTTGCCACTGATGTAGAGCTGGTCGGTGTCTTCAACCCAAGACTCGGCAAACCCATCATCGACCTGCGTGCTCTTGCGGTTATGGGCATCGTTGATGCACTGAAAAAGCTCCCCTTCTTTTTAGGCCTCAGCAGGCAGATGCTGGCACTGGTACCTGAGGTCGACAAAGTCCTTCTCATCGACTCCAGCGGCTTCAACCTCCCTCTGGCAAAAAAGATCAAAAAGAAGTACCCCGACAAAGAGATCATCTACTACATCCTGCCGCAGGCGTGGGCATGGAAGAAAAAACGGATCCCTGTCTTAGCCGAGACGATCGATCATCTGGCTTCCATCTTGCCGTTTGAACCGTCCTATTATCCGGACAATGCACCGATCGAATATGTGGGGCACCCTCTGCTTGATGAGATACCGCGACTAAAAGAGAAACGCTCCATCGGTAAGAAGATCGCCTTTATGCCGGGAAGCCGAAAACATGAGATAGCAACGCTTATGCCGCACTATATCGCCCTGCAAAAAGAGCTGGACTGTGAAGCGACCTTGATCATCCCCGAACACTTCAAAGAGAAGGTCGATGAGCTGTATGGCGATGTCTCCGACTTTACGATCGCTCACGATGCACATAAGACACTCTATGAGAGTGATTTTGCCTTTATATGCAGCGGTACGGCAACCTTGGAAGCTTCGTTGATCGGTACACCTTTTATCTTAAGTTTTATCGCCAAAAAGCTGGACTACTTTATCGCTTCAAGACTGCTAAACGTTGAGTACATCGGTCTCGGCAACATCATGTTTGACAAGTTTGAACATCGTGCCATGCATCCTGAACTCATACAAGACGAAGTAACCTTGAAAAACCTTATGCAGACCTATATAGAGATGGATCAAGAGAGGTTCTTTGACGATGCACTGCATCTCAGAGGTTATCTGAAACACGGCAGTTCAAAACGTGTAGCTCAAATCATAGAGGGTACAAATGACAATTAATTTCAATGCAAAACAGCGACAGTACGAAGCACATAAAGAGGCGATAGACGAGCTGCTGCTCAAAAGCCTCACGCAAGAGAAAGCAACCTGCACCAGCAACACGCTGCAGCTGGAAAAAGATATCGCCGCTTATGTCGGCAGCAACGATGCCATCGTCTGTAATACTCAATTCAACGCTTTTGTCCTGCTCTTTATGGTCTTGGATCTTAAAGCAGGTGACGAAGTCATCACGTCACCGCTCGGTTCCGGCATTGCCGTACAAGCAGCACTCTTTATGGGTGCCAGAGTGATCTTTGCCGATGTTAACAAAAATGACTACACGCTTGATATCGAGCAGGTTGAAGATGCCATTACCGAACGTACCAAACTTGTCATTCCCATCTCACTATTTGGGAATATTGCCGATATGAGTGCTGTCAACGCCCTTGCGGAGCAGCATGACCTCTGTGTCATTGAAGACGCAGCTGAAAGCTTTGGCTCACGCAAGAACACCAGACACTCCTGTCAGCTCTCCAAACTTGCTGTCACCTCATTTTACCCTGACATGCCTCTGCACGGCTTCGGAAACGGTGCAGCTCTCTTCATTGCCGACGACGGTCTGCGCAGCAAAGCCAGAGTACTGCGTTCACAAGGCAGAGAGAACGGTAACTACACTGCCATCGGCATCGAAGCATGTATAGATGAAGCACAGGCAGCAGTTGTAGACTTTAAACTCTCGATCTTTGACGAAGAGATCGCGAAACGCAAGTCTTTAGCAGAAAACTACACCGAAAAGCTGCAAGAGTGTGACATGACACTGCCGGATATCAACAGTGAAAGCAACTATGCCTTCTACCCTATCCGTCTTAGCAACCGCCAAGCTGTTATTGAAAAACTGGAACAAGCCGATGTCCAGACAAAAACTCCTTTTAACAAGCCGCTGCACCTGGAAGAGGCTTTCTCGTTTATGCGTTATGTTGCGGGTGACTTTCCGGTGAGTGAAGAGATGGCAGATGAGCTGTTATTACTGCCGCTGAATGCTTATATGACGGAAGATGAGCAGAACAAGATCATCTCCTTGATCCTTGAACGCTGATCCACACTTTCCTCACACTATTTTTTCATAAACTTCTTATAGATAAGAGCTGAAAAGGCTCTTTCGTGTTCATGCTGATCACAACATTTCTACACGCCGAATCTGATTCTGTAAGATCAAAACTGGTGCTTGAGAGCGAAAACTTTGCACTTGACCATGAATCAGCGTACGGTGTCACGAACATATCGATACAGGTATTATAAAAGCCCTAAAGCAACCCTTAAACACATATAAACTATAATGATAGCAATGAAAAGAATAATATTTATATCGTTATTAGTATCAACTCTTTTTGCCGAGCAGAAACATGAGGGTTCTGATTTTTTGATAGACAAAGATGTCAAAAAGACCACGCATGAGCTAGGATACGGTAAATGCAATACCTACTCACTTCTTTTTGCCAAACATCAATTGGCTACAGAAGATAAAGATCTGCACTTTTTTTATGGCGCTAAAATGGGGCTTGTACAAGAAGAGTACATTACTGAGAACGGTTTTGGCATCCCTCTTAATAGCATTGGTGCCTATTATGCTGCAGCAGTCGGTATGAAATATGATATGAGCAAGAGATCGCTCCTGCTTGCAGAAGGAAGTCGCTCTGAAGATCATGCCAACAGTCGCTATGAGAGTAAACTGCAACTGACCTATACCTACAACTATTGATAACCTTCTCAACAACTATGATATTTTATAGGTCTTAACGACCTTCTTCAGCCGGTTCTATCTTGAGCAAGGCCGCTGTCAACTCTTTTATATTGAAAACACCGTCCAAGCGTTTGATCGTCCCTTCGCTGCTGTCTAGAAAATAGAAGGTCGGTGTCTCACTAAAACTGAGACCGTGTATATCGTCATCATTGACATCGAGTGAAAGCGGTATAAAACCCTTCTCTATCTTCTCTACCAAGATGTCATCTTCAAGAACGATGTTCTCCATATACCAACAGGCATCGCAGTTGTCTTTAGAGAGCATGATCATTACGCCCTTCTCTTGCTCTTTTGCCTTTTCAAAAGCCTTTGTATAACTGGAGACCCAGTTGGGATCACCAAAAAGTGATACGGTTCCCAATAGACAAAAAGCTACAAAAAGTCTCATTACGTTTTAGAACTTGTTAAGGTGCGCTAAAAACTCTTCGGGCGGTTGATAACCGATGATACGTGCATTCTTGATCTCTTCTCCATCTTTAAAAAAGAGTATACCCGGAGGGCCGAACAGTCCAAAACGTTTTGTCAATGCTCTCTCATCTTCACTGTTTGCCGTTACGTCGGCCTGTACTAAGACAAATTCCGACATCTTCGCTTTGACACCGGCATCGGCAAAAGTAATGTGTTCCATCTCTTTACATGAGCTGCACCACTCTGCTGAAAAGTCCAGCATCACTATCTTCTCTTTATTGGCAGCCAGGATCGCATCTAACTCTGCGCTGCTGTGGATAACATTCCAGAGGCTTGAGCTGCTCTGTGCTGCAGCTGCACCCTGAACAACAGTAGTACCCTTGTTCGTGAACTGGTCCAGCGGCGTAAACATAGAGGTCGACCCGCTTAAGGCACCTGTAAAAAGCAGTGCGCCATAGACAAGGAAGAGAACACCGATCGCTTTGACCAGTGCATGCCAACCGCGTTTACCCGCTTCTAACGGCTCGAGTGCTCCCATATAGACCGCTGAGAACATAAAGAACATCGCCCAGAGTATCATCGTCGCTACGTCAGGCAGGATACGGCCTAACATCCAGATGGCGATCGCCAGCATAACTGCACCGAAGACGTGTGTCAATGTATCCATCCAGCCGCCCGGACGAGGCATGAATTTGCCGGCACCCGCACCGATCAGCAGCAGAGGGAGTCCCATACCGATACTCATGACGAAAAGAGCTGCCCCGCCAAGAACAGCATTGCCTGTCTGACCGATGTAGATCAGTGCACCTGCCAGTCCCGGTGCAACACACGGTCCAACGATCAGTGCTGACAAAAAGCCCATCACGGCCACACCGACAAAACCGCCTTTAGAGCTTGCACTGTCCGAAGCTGATGAGAGCTTTGACTGCCAAGAGGCCGGAAGACCGATCTCATAAAAGCCGAACATCGAAAGGGCCAAGGCGATGAACACCAAGGCAAATCCGCCGATCGCCCACTGGTTTTGAAGCAAGACCTGAAGGTTCTCTCCGAAGACACCTGCCAGGACGCCCGCTATAGAGTAAGCAACCGCCATCGCAACGACATAGACCAACGAAAGCATAAACCCGCGTTTAGCACTTATGTCTTCGCCTTGAGAGACGATGATCGATGAAAGTATCGGGATCATAGGGAAGATACACGGTGTAAGTGAAAGTACCACACCGATACCAAAGAAGATCGCCAGGATCGACCAGACTGAACCGCCCTTAAGTGCCTCGACGATCTCATCTGTCTCTGACGTGCCAAAGGCATCATCTTTACTTGGAGCAGCACTCTCTTCAATGACCTTCTCGTCTTTTTTCAATATTTCTACAAGAGAAGCAGCACTGCTGACAGGGAGTACCGCCGTATCGATCTTCAGTGTGAACTCTTTTTCAGACGGTTCATAACAGAGTCCCATCTCTGAACACCCTTGATACTTCATCACAAGCGTGATCGTCTCCTGTGCTGCGGCATCAGCACTTTTTGAGAAACTGATCACCGCTTTGACATCTTCGAGATAGACTATCTCACCGTCATGGTCGACAGCTTTATTGGCTATATCCGTATCGGCGATCTGCAGCGCTGAGTCGCCTTTGATCGTAAAACCGAACTGCTTTTGATAGATATAGATCTCATCACCCAACTTCATGGTCGCCTCAACCGTAGAGCCGTTAACGACTTTTGCAGATGGCATAAATGCCTCATCCGGCATTAAGAACTTCGTCTCTGCAAAAAGAGAGAGCGTCATTAGAAGTAAAGTAATAATTTTCTTCATCTATATCCTTGTAGGTGGTTTCTGCCTCAAGTGCAATAGCAGCTGACGACAAAACCGGTCAAGCGGGGCTTTTAACCCCTGCTTTATGTATTATACTTAAGTATGATCATAACAATCTGTAATATAACTCACAATTAGACCATAAATTCACTGCAGTTTTACCCAATTCTTTCTACTACATAAAGGATTTAAGGACTACGTTACACATTTACGCGATATCTGTATAAACAGCAGAAAAGATCAACACTGAACCTTTTTAGTAAGCCATAGGGAAATCCTATACTAATAAAATGAGGATTTTGTGTAGATATTTAAATTATTTGCTTTTTGTAAATAGGGTCAGGTGATGAAAGTTTACTTTTTAGTCACTCTATTTTTGATCTTAACTATCGTCGATGGAGATAGTTTCAGATGACGTGCGATGCTTGCTTGAGTATGTCCCTCTTCCAATGCCACCAGTATCTTTTCATCTCGTTCTTGTCTACTGAGTTTGTCAGAAAAGTAGACATCAAGGTCACATAATTCCTCCGTCTTGTACTCATGTTCAATCTGTACGATCTTCTTTTTCTGTTCTTTAAGTAGATTCTCTAACTCTCCATCATTCAGAGCGATCTCTAAAGACTCCAAGATACCTTCATGATGTATCTCTTTTTTTAGCTGAGAGTGTTGAGCACACACTGGTGTCGCTAGATCAGGGTTAAGCAGTGTTGCCAGAAGCGTATATTCATATTCACCTACATGTTCTGACATCTTTGCTTTTATGGGGTTATGTTCGATATAGCGAAACAGTGTATATAAATAGGCATTATCAAGGATATACCACGACTTGAACCGTCCTTGCCACAAGTGTCCTGTTCGCTTATAGCGCTTGTTAAAATAGATGGCATAGTTACTGTTAATATGGCGCATAAAAAGAGAAAGGTTTTCACCCGTTGTCTCAACGATGATGTGATAGTGGTTGTCCATAAGGCAATAATCATGAACATTTACCTTATAGACTCTACACGCCTTACAAAGTATCGTCAAGAATGTCTCTTTATCTGCTCGACAGAGAAAGATGTCTGTTTGGGCAACCCCTCTGTTCACAACATGGTGAAACCCTGCAAAATCTAATCTTGGACGTCTTGGCATACTCTCCCCTTTTGCATCTCTTTTACTTTAAATTGTATCACAAAAGTAAACTTTCATCACCTGACCCGTTTTTTCTTACTTTAAATTGTATCACAAAAGTAAACTTTCATCACCTGACCCGTTTTTTTTGTTGTCATAATCCCATTGCCATAATAGATATCACTTTTACGTTCATCTACTACAGCAAACAGCACACTAGATAGGAATAAAAGAACAATAATGATTTTTTTCATTACTATTTACCTAGTAGCTTATCAACGTCAAAGTCACATCCTTGACGCATTTCTTTATTAGAAGGCATACGGTATACACCTCCACTCAGAGTAAAATTATATTTTCCATAAGCACGTGCCCGTTGTACCGTATTAAATTGAATATTATTAAAGTCATCATCAATAAGTATAGTATGGTCAAGTAAAATTGGTTCATTATATGACTTGGCTCTATTACTAAAATAAGTGTTACATCCTTGTGCCGCATCCATCAACTTAGTCGTCTCCCGAGCCTTCTCCGGTTCCTGAATAATGATCTGTGCCGCTCTCGCCCCCTGCATCGCGATCTCTCTGACGATCTGGTGGTACGGTACTGCTTCATCTTCACAGGTTCTTTTTACAACACCTCGAAGTACAGTCCCGTCAGCTAAGGTTTCATCTACTATCTCTTTCGTACAAGGTATATGCGTATTGTAGGTCGTATATATCCACCGTTCCACATCGTCACGTACGCCATTGTTGTTACTGTCCACACCAAGCAGTGTCGCGTTGTTGACAGCCGGGTCTGGCTCAGGCGGCAGACGGTGCCCGTGCATCTCTTTGTAGACAGTTAACTCCATACTGGCTTCAACCCCTTGCAGTGTTGCCACTACGGTTGTTATACCTTCTTGCAATGCTGACAAGCTCCCGTTTGCATCGACGGTTGCTATCTGCGCATTTGCAACCTGCCACTGCACGGTGTCAGTGATATT
>JBDLJE010000059.1:0-15252 GCA_039714575.1 Campylobacterota bacterium
AAAATACGGGTCGGGTGATGAAAGTTTACTTTTTCTCACTGGTTCCCATCATCCCTGATGGGTGACCCATACTGCAATTCAAATAGCCAATCAACTCCGTTCCACCGCTAGATGACCAAAGTATTCAACCACCTTACCAATTCTAATAGAGTAAGTAGATTACTGTATTGCAGATTGACACAATGATAGAGAAATAGCTATACTTGTACAATGAATTGAACAAGGAGAAGATATGACTGTTCTATCCTATAGCGAAGCGCGGAACCATTTTAAAAGTGTTTTGGATAATGTTGCTAATGATGCTGATTACACCGTGATAACACGTCGTGACAGTGAAGATGCTGTTGTGATGTCGTTAGAGTACTTTACGGGCTTGATGGAGACAGTACATCTCTTAAAGTCACCTGCCAATGCCACACATCTTTCTGAGTCGATCAAGCAGTATAAGCAAGGAAAAGTGAGTGTAAAAGAGACGGTGAATGGCTGATAGACAGCTTGCTTGGACAGATGCTGCATGGAAAGACTATCTTTATTGGCAAACCCAAGACAAAAAGACACTGAAGCGTATTAATAAACTTATCGAGGCAACAAAGCGTGACCCGTTTGAGGGTATTGGTAAACCTGAAGCCCTAAAAGAGAACCTAAGCGGCTTTTATTCACGTCGGATCGATGATACTAATAGGTTGGTTTATGCTGTTGATGATACCTACCTAACGGTGATCGCATGCAGATATCATTACTGACATCTCTTCTTTGTTTATGTTGGCGATAGATAAATTTGAAATAAGAAAATTATTTCGCTATAATTCCGCCACGAAAGACATTTTCTTAAACAATCCCTCTGTGATTTGAAAATGAGTAACAGGTACAAAAAGCTTAAAACGAGTCGCAATCTGCGGTTGGTTTTAACCTTTTGTGCCGGTTACATGTGTACGTCCACATAATGGCGATTAGAGGAAAGTAATTGGTTTATTGTCATTTTTGGCACTCTTCTTAGCAACTTTCCCCCTAATCTTTATTTGACTTGACGACAGATGTAACCAGCAATTGGTATATCAAAAACAGGAACTTACATGACAGTTATCAGACTAACTCGTATGGGTCGTAAAAAACAGCCTTTCTACCGTATCGCGGTAACAGATTCTCGCAAACGTCGTGATGGTGGTTGGATCGAACTTATCGGTCACTACAACCCAATGAACGATGAGAAGACACTAGTAGTAGACAACGAACGTCTTGACTACTGGTTAAGCGTTGGTGCTCAGATGAGCAGCCGCGTTAAAAAAATCACTGGTAGATAGTCATGGTCACTGATTTCGTAGAACAATTCGCCAAAATGATCGCTAACTACCCTGAAGATGTTCAGGTTGAAGCGCATGAGGGTGATGAGATGATCGAGATCGTTTTACATGCTAACCAGGCCGATGTAGGTAAGCTCATCGGTAAAGAGGGCAAGATGATTGGTGCGATCAAGACACTTATTTCTGGCTGTAAAGCTAAAGATGGTAAGAGTTACCGTATCAATGTCGAAGCAATCAACTAAAGACCTGCTTCATATCGCTACCTTAGGCCGCACTGTCGGTCTATACGGCGACATGAAGTTTCACGACAAAAGTGATTTTCCAGAGCAGTTTATAGCTGGGGCCACCTTTTTAAAAGGTGACGGAAAACCACTGACCATTCTTGACATTAACGAAGCCAGAGGAACGATTAAGATCCAGGGCTTTGAAAGTTTAGAGAGTGCCAAGAAACTGACCAACGTCAAACTCTACACAACGATGCAAGCAACCCGCGAGCAGTGTGAGTTGGAAGAGGGTGAGTACTTTTGGTTTGACATCATAGGCTGTGACGTCTATGAAGATGACAAAAAGCTTGGTGTCGTGAAAGAGGTAGAGCGTATCTCTATTACAAACTACTTGAGTATCGTTACTGACGATGCCCTTGTAAAGAGTGGTGCAGCCAAAAGCTTTTTGCTCCCGTATGGAGAAGCTTTTGTTGTGAAGACAGATGTAGAGAAGAAGCGTATTGATGTACGTGACGCGACCGACATCTTAGACGCTTCATAAAGAGCAGAAGATGCGTTTTACCTATGTCACACTCTTTCAAAATCTGATAGAGGGGTATTTTCAGGATTCGATCCTCAAACGGGCTCAAGATAAAGAGCTCTTTTCAGTCGATTACCTGAACCCGCGTGACTATACAACCAACAAACACCAAAAAGTCGATGATACGGCTACAGGTGGGGGCGCCGGTATGGTGATGACACCGCAACCGCTTTTTGATGCACTCAGTGCACTCAGAGAGCAGGGCGATGTCCATATCATCTTTACCACGCCGGTTGGTAAGCCGTTTAGGCAAAACGATGCCAAGCGATTGGCATCAAAAGGTCATATTGCCTTTGTAAGTGGTCGTTACGAAGGGATTGACGAACGTGTTATCGAGACATTTGCGGATGAGCTCTTTAGCATTGGTGATTATGTTTTGACAGGTGGCGAACTGCCGTCGTTGGTGATGAGTGATGCGATCGCTCGAAACATCGACGGTGTTCTTGGAAACAGCGAATCTCTCGACATCGAGAGTTTTGAAACGCCACTTTTGGAAGCACCTAGCTTCTCAAAACCAGCTTTATATGAGGGACGTGCGGTCCCATCAGAATATGTAAAGGGAAATCACAGTAAAATAGCCGCACTAAAATTTGCCATGTCTGAAGCGAAGACCTCGTTTTTCAGACCTGAGCAGCTTATAAAGCACAAAAAAAGGACATCTTATGAGAAATAAGTACATTGAAAATTTCGAAAACGCACAAGTTGCATCGAAAACTATTCCTGAATTCCGTGCCGGTGATACTCTACGTCTAGCTGTAACTATTAAAGAAGGCGACAAGTCTCGTGTTCAGAGCTACGAGGGTGTATGTATCGCTAAACGCGGTCAAGGTACAGGTCAAACTGTTACTGTACGTAAAATCGGCGCTAACGGTGTCGGTATCGAGCGTATCTTCCCGATCTACACTGACTCTATCAGTGAGATCAAAGTACTTCGTCGCGGTCGCGTTCGTCGTGCTAAACTTTTCTACCTTCGTGATCTTGCAGGTAAAAAAGCACGTATCAAAGAGCTGCGCAAGTAGTTCTCTTTTTAACTGCCTTCTCGGCAGTTATCTCTTCTCTTTTCGACATCTGGAAACATCCCTTTTCTTTAAACTTTTCTTAGTATAATTATCTACTTATTTTGTTACATCTTTGTAATAAACTTTTACTAAAATATTATCTGTAGATTATTCAGTATGTAGCAGATCAATGAGTAAACCGAATACACGCACTTGGCCGTCTGTATATTCACCTAATACAGTATGTAAAGGATTACTTTGTCTTACCTTCTCGACCTCAAAAAAGTTGTAAACATTAACTCTTTTACGAAAAATAAACATGGGGTTGACCAGGTTGGTAAGGTGTTTGATCAATGGCTCGCTGAATTGGGGTTCGAAGTTACAGTTTATCAACGTGAACTTATCGGTGAGCACCGACTTTACCGCTCCAAATGTACAGAGGGTAAAAAGCTTCTTCTTCTTGGACATTTAGACACTGTTTTTCCTGAGGGAAAATTTGAGCACTACAGTGAAGATGAAGAGTGGGTCTATGGGCCGGGTGTCTGTGACATGAAAGGGGGCAACATCGTTGCTCTCGAAGCACTTCGTCTTCTTAAAGGTGAGGGCACCGAGATCACTAATGTTGACATTCTGTTCGTCAGTGACGAAGAGACGGGCAGTGATGACTCTAAACTGCTGACGGCGAAGCTGGCACCGGAGTATGACTACTGTCTGGTCTATGAAGCTGCAGGCGAGTTTGGCGAAGTGGTAACCGGGCGCAAGGGGGTTGGTACCTTTTTTGTTGATATCACAGGTATGGCCAAACATGCCGGGAACTTTTACGCTGATGGTGTGGATGCCAATTTGGAAGCGGCCTATAAGCTGCAAAAACTGGTTGCGTTGACGGACCTTAACAAAGGGACAACGGTCAATGTCGGTAAGCTTGAAGGTGGTATAGGTGCGAACACCATCTCGCCGCATGCCCACCTTACATTTGAACTGCGATATAAGACGACAGCCGAACGTGACCGTGTACTCTCGGCGATCGATACGATCATTGCAACGTCGTATGTCAAAGGAACACATTCGACGTTGAGCGGCGGTATTCAGCGTGACGTGATGATGAGTTCGGATGCCTCTTTTGGTTTTGTTGATGATATCGAACGTATCACCGGTCATAAACTGCCGACGGAAGAGCGCGGTGGTGTGAGTGATGCAAACATCGTCAGCTCTTGCGGCGTTATCACCTTAGACGGTCTTGGTCCTTTTGGTGATGGCGACCATACGGTTCATGAGCGTGCCAACAAAAAAAGCTTTGAAGAGCGTATTGTGTTCTCAAAAGAGTTGATAGCGTACTTTATAAAAAATTCTGGATTTAAGGAGTAGCAGCAATGGCAGTAAAAGATTGTGATCGTACGGTTGGTATATGGATGTACCAAAACAGTGGTGGTTCTGAGATAGAACAGAAGATCATCTTGCAGCTTCTTGATCGAGGTATCAACTCGGTAACAGGGCTTGACCTTCGTTTTGCAGAGGGCTCTAAAAACGGGATCTTTTGTAAAAACATCAATATGACTGATCTTGATGCTTTTTTCTCTTATAATGCAGGTGAGCAGACAGTTGCACAGACCTACATGTACAGCACGTTAAGCGAGTTTATTCCGACACTGAACAACTATAAGTCATTTGCACTTGCGGAAGACAAGTTCCAGTCCAACATGGTCTTGGCAAAGGCCGGTGTCCGAACATCGGACTTCTATCTCTGTCACAAAGAGGATATGGATGGTGTTACAAAGCAGTTTGACAAGTGGAGCAACAAAATGGTCTACAAGCCGATCGACGGCTGGGGCGGAAACGGTATGGCGCTTATAGAGAGCCAACTGATGTTTGACACCTTGATGCCGTTTATCAACAAGAGTGACGCGCGTAATGTCTATGTCGAACGTTTTATTAAAAATGACTACTCTGACTTTCGTGTTGACATCGTTGACGGTGAATTTGTAGCCTGTTACGGGCGTAGAGCCAATGGGCGTGACTGGCGTACCAACATCACCTCCGGCGGTAGTGTCATCATGCGTGAGGCCAATGATGAGATCATCGCTATAGCTAAAAAAGCAACCAAAGCACTAGGTCTTGAGATCGGCGGTGTGGACATCTTGTACGATGAAGAGCGCGAAGAGTATGTTGTACTTGAAGTCAACGGCATCCCAGCTTTTGCGACTCCGGAACAAGAGGCGATGGGTCTTAATTTTAACGATAGAAAAATAGAGTTGATCGTCAACATGATCGATCGTATAACTAAAAAATAAAAGGGAGAATACAATGGCAAAGCAGATAAGAACCAACAGTTCAATACAGAGAGGCACTAAATGACGAATCGAAAACTACCAAAATTGGGTTTACTATACATGGACTATGTCCTTCGCTTTTTTGACAAAAGCAACTTTAAGGGGTGGCCGGACAAGATAGAGACAGTAACGTATCACTGGAAAAATGACAAGACACGTTTTATCAATGAAGTACGTCGCAAAAATATTGATGTTCTTATTGGTAATATTCCGGCAACAGCGTATGAGACGTTTAGAGAGATCGCTGACGCACTTCCGCATGTCCGTTTTATCCCATCTCTTGAGACACAGTTTCCAAATAAATCTAAAGAGAATGTCACACTTTTTTGTACCAAGCATGATATTCAGCAGCCTAAAACAGGTATCTTTTATGACAAAGATGAGGGGTATGCGTATCTTAAAAAAGCAAAGTATCCTCAGATCATCAAACGTTCTTACGGACCGTCTAACTATGGTGGATACTTCGTACACAAAGCGGACTCATTTGCTGAAGCCAAAGAGCTTTTAGACGAGAAAAAGTACAACCCTATCTATTCGCAAGATGCGATCCCTCTTAAATACAGTGGCGATCTTCGTGTTATGTTGATCGGTCACAAACCAGTTTGTGCATTCTGGCGTTTTTCAGGTGAGGGTGAGTGGATCACTAACACCTCTCAGGGCGGTTCTATGAGTTATGAAAATGTCCCTATGAACGCACTTGAACTTGCCGTTAAAGCCTCTAAAGCAGCTAAGGCTGAGTACTGGGCATGTGACATCGCTATCGATGAAAACACTGACGAGCCGTATATCCTGGAGTGTGCAACAGCCTTTGCGGCCTTCCCGTACATCCGTGACTGGATCGGTCAGTACACGATGTGGGACCTGAGCGGCGGAAAATTCAGAATGCCACACATACCTCTTTTCTCTTGGGAAGAGCTTGGCAAGATGGACCCATCGGTTCTACGTACACTTCGTCACCTCTACTTTGCCAAGTATGAGCCGTCTGCAGACGGTGCCTACTGGCTGGCAGACAAAGGAAACTTTGACATGGAGATGACTGAAGAGTCTGTAGAGAGTGATATTCCTGACTCTATTGCACCATTGGCAGAAGACAAACTTCCGGCTGTGGTCAAAGAGGCTTTTGAAAACAGTGAAGATCAAAAATCGTCAGTACAAAAGGGTGACAAGACCAAATTTAAAGATGCTACTTTAACAGAGTTAATGTCACTTTACTCTATGGAAGAGGAGACCGCCGTCGAGATTAAAAAGATGATCGATGAGAAAGAGGTCGAGAGCATCGAAGAGCTGGAAGAGAAAGAGGTCATTACACCGGAGCAGTCCGGCATCTGGTCAAAACTCTTTGCCAAACTAACAGGTAAATAACCCAAAGAGCTGCATATTGTATAATCCCTCTTATCCCGTAGCTTTTACGGGGTATATTGGATTTTTTGAGTAAATAGTATATTTGTTTAAAAAACTTAATAATTTTCAAGGAACACCGTGCGTCAACAATATATCTCTTATCAAGAATGTGTCGATTTTTTCCGTGAGGCTGAGAAGTCTCACCCTGATCTTTTCAGAGTCACCACCATAGGCAAGACCTGGGAAGAGCGTGACATGATCGTTGTCACTGTCTCTAAAGATATGGAAAATGCCGACACCAACCCGGCACTCTTCTATACGGGCAGTATCCACGCCCGCGAGTGGGTCGGTATCGAACTGGCTGTCGGTTACGGCCGCCATCTTTTAGAACATATCGATTTTGATCCGCAGCTCAACCAGATGTTGGAGCGTTCAACATTTTACGTCGTACCGTGTGCCAATCCGGACGGTTTTGAGTACTCACGAAACCACTTCTCTTTCTGGCGTAAGAACCGCCGTCAAAACGCAGACGGCTCTTTCGGGGTCGACCTGAACCGTAACTTCTCCATAGGTTACGCACCAAGCAAAAACACCTCGTCAAATGTCTACTCTGGCCCTCAGCCATTTTCTGAACCGGAGACAGCGGCACTCAGAGACTTTGTGTTGGCACATCCAAATATCTCGATAGCATTGGATTACCACTCTCAGGGTAATGTCTTTTTCCCGGCACATAACTTTATCCACGAAGATGCTATCGATGCGACCGACCTGAACACACTCTCGGCAAATATGGCTGAGGAGATACGAAAGGTCTCCGGCCGTGAGTATGGGGTACATATGGGTAAACCGCCGACCCATCTTATCTCAGGCAGCGGTCGTGAGTTTTACTACTCTCAGGGGGCGCTTGCTTTGACGGTAGAGGTCGGTTCTCGTAATATCTCCGATTATCAGGAGAACATGCTTGAACATATCAATGAGAACATTGCCGGTCTTACCTATGCTCTTTCCGAAGTACCAAACTACCAAAAAGAGAAACATCTTTCTCGCGTAGATGATTTTATTGTTGCATCGGTTGGGAGTAGAGAGATCGAGCTTAGCTGGGATTATCCTGCAGATGAGACCGTCTATTTTGAGATCTATCGTTCTGAGAAAGTAAAGAGTTTCACACAGGCCTCTAACCGTGTCGGAACGACTATGGCACACACTTTTACAGATAAACAGTTGGATGCTTCTACAACCTATTATTACTTTGTAAGAGCGGTCTGCAAGGTGCGTTATATCAAGTCTCCGTTTGCCCCTGTTATCGGCGCCCGTACTGATCCGGATACAACGATGTTCTCAAAGATACTCTTTCCGCTTAAAAGTGAAGTGGGTTATGTCGGTGAGAAGACCACGAAGAACAAAGAACACTTTGGTGAGAACTCTCTGTTTGTAGGTATCTCTGAAAATAAGGGTGAATGTTTTGGTATGAGCGGCTTCTCTTTGGAGAGTGTTCCTGAAAATGCCATTATAAAACGTGCCCGAATCTCCTACTACCCGATGAACCGTGTCAGTGTGCAAGTTGAGAAGTTCGGCGAGTGGCGTGTGGGTATTGTTGATGAACGTACGATTGACAGTGTCGCCAGTTTTGACGAGGTAAAAAATGCTAAGGTCCTCGGTTATGTCGGTACAGCGACTAAGTCATCACAGCTCTCTCAAGGTATCTGGCGTACCTACCGTTTTACAAAACAGGAGCGTAACGTTCTCCAAGATGCATTAAAGCGCCGTAGAGTCCTGTTCCGTATGGAGGGACCGACCAAGTTGCCGCTCAGCAGAGGTTCTCAGCTCATGCAGTGGGACATTGGTTACGGTAGATTCAGCGGCGGTCTGACATTCCGTCCTAAGTTAGAGATCACCTATACTCTTGAAGAGGCCAAGCTGGAGCTGCACTCTCAACATGAGTATACGATTACAGAGTCGGATATTAAAGAGGAGAGTCTGGTCGCCGGTTTTGATAAAAATGCCAAGCGTATTTACGGCTGTATCGAGTTTGATATGACACAGATCCTTGACATGAAAAATACGGTCGTCTCTGAAGCTTATCTTGAACTGGATGCCAAAGGTATTAATGCAAGCGGTAACATCCGCTATCACATAGAGATGGTAAAGATGGGTGATGCTGATAAGAGTTATGAAAAGCTGCGTGAACGTGAAGTGATCGAACGAGTTGGATATGAGGTGAGTGTAGCAGACCTTCGTGAAGACCGCTCACAGCGTTTTGTCTTTGACTCCCTTGCTATCAGAGAGATGGTCGACACCATTCAGGCCAATGAGAAGATCGTCTTTGTCATTAAAGCCTCGTCACCGAAAGCCTTTGCCAAAAATGAGTCGGTGAACTGGCTCGATGCCAAACGCGAGCACCGTCCGCGTCTAATTTTGAACTACATCAAAAAACGCCGCAGCGGGGTTGCACCTGTTACAAATTTCAGAAGCAGTGAGGAAAACGGCATGATCCGTCTAGACTGGAAAAAACCTGATGATGAAGGCTTCAAAGGGGTGATCGTCGTGAAAAATCCGTTCCATGTACCGTCCACGCCTTATGACGGACAGAAACTCTACGGGGGTATGGATTCGTATACCTTCGATAACTTTGGAGACAAAGACGTTGCCAAATACTATGCGGTCTTTGCCTATGATGAGGTGCCGAACTTCTCGGAACCGGCGGTACTGCCGTACAATATCGAGAACTGATGCTTAATACACTATTTACGATTTCGGCACTGTTGTTTATCGTCGCTATGCTTGTGCAGATCATGGCAATACAAGCTTTTTTTAACCGGCTTAAAAAAGGGCACAATGAACTTTATATGCAGATGGACAGGCCGAGATGGAAGATCCAGCTGGCGGATGATGCCTTCAGAGACGGTCTTAAATATATTCGCTCAAAAAAGTTTGAAGAGTTGAATGATCCGGAGTTGGCAAGTATCTATAAAAAGATCAAGATGGCTGATTATGCTGCGATCGCTTTGGCACTTTCAGCCGTTGGAATAACACTCTTTCAAGCGATCACTTTAACGCAATAAACTAATAATCTTTCATCGCTCACTATCATTTGAACGCAAAATGAGCAAAGCCCATTTTACTACGCTAGCCGCTAGGGCACTAAAGTTATCACTATGTGATAAATAGCTAGAACTCTTTCATCGCTCTAGCTATATCGCGTTTCTGGTCTTTCTCTTTGAGGTCCTGACGTTTGTCATGCAGTTTTTTACCTTTGGCTATCCCGATCTGAAGTTTGACGATGTTTTTATGGTTGTAGTACAAAATGAGCGGGACAATGGTCATGCCGTCACGCTGGACCGCACGTTCCAGTTTGACGATCTCTTTTTTATGCAGCAGCAGTTTGCGTGAGCCGCGCTCTTCATGGCGGTAGTAGTGGTGGGTTGTCGAGAGCAGGCCGATGTGGGCATTAAAGAGAACGACCTCACCGTCATCGATGCGGATAAAACTGTCTTTGAGGTTGACCCGGCCGGCGCGGATCGCTTTGATCTCGCTCCCTTTTAAGACAATACCGGCTTCAAACTTCTCTTCGATGGTGTAATCGTGATAAGCTTTTTTGTTTTTCGCAATGGTCTCGCCCAACGGTTTTCCTCTATTTTAATAGCGTAATAATACAGTAAGTATCGTTATAAGTGAGCAGAGCGCATTTTTTGTCCACGAATTACACTGATTTCACGAATTGTTTTTTGTTCTTTTGCCCTAATTCGTGGACGATCTGCTCTTATTATAGAAAAACTTTTGAAATAAGTTGCGGCAAAGAGTCAAGGTCAGCTGTCACAGCCTCTTCAAACTGTGTTCGGTTAAAGGTCTGCTGACGTTTTGCCAGCTGGGCGGTGTGGGTGATGATGTTCTCGATCATCGCCTCTTTTGAACAGCTGCCGTCAAGATACTCCAGGACCTCGATGATGCCGATGGCCTTCATGGCATTATGGTCACGGCCATATTTATGTTCCAGCATGGCCACTTCATCGATCAGTCCGGCATCTGCCATCTTGTCGGTACGTTTGACAATGCGTTCGCGAAGCAGGGCACGTTCGACGTCGATGTTAAAGATCTCCAACGCTTCGATGATCGGCACCGGAGGGTGTGTTCTGAACCACTCTGTCGGGCTCACTCCACTCTCCACGACAAGAAGCAGCATCTTCTCTATGCGATAGGCATCAGTCGGCTCTATGGCCTGCATATAGTCACTGTCAATATTGACCAGGTAAGCATAGGCGGATGGCAGATCAAGCAGCATCTTGGCCACCTGTTCTTTTGTTGTTTGCGAGTAGGTCGGCAGTTCACTCAAGCCGGAAGTCAGGCTTTTCAGGTAAAAACTAGTACCGCCTACAATGATAAGATTTTTGCCATCTCTTTTTGCCTCCCCAACGACCTGTTTATAGAGGTCTATAAACAGTGCAACGCTGAAATGGACATCAAGATAGATCTCATTAACCCCGTAATGCGGTACCTGTTCCAACTCATCTCTGGACGGTTTTGCCGAGGTGACATCGATCTCTTTATAGATACTCAATGAGTCGATAGAGAGGATGTAAGCATTGTGTTTGAGTGCCATCTCAATGGCAAGGTCACTTTTGCCTGAGGCAGTAGGGCCGATGATCGCTATCTGTTTCATGTCGAAATTATAACTCATATACGCTTTTTGATAGAATGGTGCATGTTTAAACATCTTTTATCTTTTTTTGTCGTCATACTGTTTTTTGGCGGCTGCAGTAAAAATGCCATGTTCCCTACCGATAACAAGGTCTATGACTCACCCCTGAACTATGCGTACAGTTACGAGGAGTTCTATTTTAAGAGTTCGAACGAGTCACTCTTAAAGGGGTGGTGGTTCAAAGCAAAAGGACCCTCTCAAGGTATGGTCGTTGTTGCCAATGGTATGAAGTACAACATGTCTTCGCGGTTTCAGGAGTGGACATGGCTTTTAGAGAAGGGGTTCGACCTTTTTATCTTTGACTACCGGGGTTACGGGGAGTCGATGGGCGAGGTCGACATGTTCGGCTTTGTTGATGATGTCGCTTCGGCGATAGCGTATGCGCACAGCTTGAACGAAGATCTCTCCATGGTGGTCGTAGGGCAGTCTATGGGAGGCTCTTTTGTTGTCGATGCGGTTGCAAAAAAGAGTTATCCGTATGTCAAACTGCTGGTGATCGACTCGACGATGACAGGTTTTGCCGCTGCAGCCGAGGCGTTGATGGAACAGTACGTACTGCTGTGGCCGCTCATGTGGATACCTTCTACCATAACGCCAGAGGGTGTTGACTCCATAGACTTTGTGGACAAAACAGAGACCCCGACACTGTTCATGGTGGGGTTGAACGACAGTATTATCCCTCCGGAACATTCGGCAGAACTGTTTGTAAAAGCGAAAGAGCCTAAAGCCTTATGGGTTGTCGAAGAGGCAGAACATGTTAACAGTATTCATCATGAGCAAGTCAAAGCAGATCTTGCCTTGGTCATAGAGGAAGCTTTGAAAGGCCAATCCAGTTTTGTCTGTGATACCCGTTATTATGAAAACAATATGAGTATACCTTTAGAGTCAGTGCGGTAATAAGGTCACAAGTTACGCTAGAATATCAAAAAAAAAATGAAGAACTATTAAGGACTGTACAGTTGCAAAGAATGTTTCAACGACTTAAATATTTTAATGAGCTGGTGATGTTCCAGCACTCCATCTTCTCACTCCCGTTTATCTTTATCGCGATGATCGTCTCTGCTAAAGGGTGGTTTGGTTTCGGTCTGCTCTTTTTGGGTGTTCTGGCAGCGATCAGTGCACGTAACTTTGCTATGGGGCTTAACCGCTATGCGGACAGAGAGTTCGATGCAGCGAACCCGAGAACAGCAAATCGTCCGAGTGTTGACGGGCGTCTGGATGCAAGTTCGATCTTTATCTTTACCGTTGTCAATGCCGTTGTATTTGTCGCGGTTGCCTACATGATCAATGACCTTGCTTTTTATCTGAGTATACCGATGCTTTTTGTCTTAGGATCATACTCATACTTTAAACGTTTCAGCTCTATGGCACACATCATACTCGGTCTCTCGCTTGGACTTGCCCCGATCGCAGGTTCGATCGCGGTAGAAGCGGCTATTCCGCAATGGACGGTGCTTCTCAGCCTTGGTGTGATGTTCTGGGTCGCCGGGTTTGACTTGCTCTACTCGCTTCAAGACATAGACTTTGATGTCAAACACGGTCTGCACTCCATCCCTTCGAAGTACGGTGCTGAAGCGACACTGCTTATCTCAACCATCTTCCACCTCGTTACCATCATCTTCTGGGCGATGTTCGTCTGGAGCGCCGGCTTGGGCGGTTTTGCCTGGCTGGCGATCGTGCTGAGCACAGCGATGCTCTCGTATGAGCACTACCTTGTACGCAAAGATTTTACCAAGATCGACCGTGCCTTTTTTACGATCAACGGTTATCTTGGCATCGTCTTTTTGGCCCTCATTATTTTTGACCACATGACATTTTAAAAGATGCCTTTATTCTTAGCTTCGTCTAAGAATAAACTGCTATAATTTCGGCCTCTTAACAGAGATGGTGTGCGCTCGTAGCTCAGCTGGATAGAGTACTGGTTTGCGGTACCAGCGGTCACACGTTCGAATCGTGTCGGGCGCACCATTTAAAACTTCAAGAATTATTTCCCACACACTTAATCCTTAAAAATTTTACCATTGTCAATAAAAGATTTTCTTAGTAACTATAAATATGTAATTTGTACTACCGACTTTGATCTACCTACTGTAAGTTATTTCATAATGTAGAGAAGATCTACTACTCAAAATAGTGCCTGTGTACAGGGTGCTGTTTCTTTCCCCTTTTTTCCAATACACCAATATTGTATTTTGACTCCATCAATTCTAAAAAAGAGTGTGTCAAATATGAGACATAATTAGCTGAAAGATATCTTTTGTATGCCATATATGACATGTTGTGTTTGATTTATACTGCCATTTATGGCATAATATATTAAAGGACAAGTTATGAGTAGGTTAGAACTGATTAAAAAAACCAACTTTAGAAAACAGCAGCTAAACATTACATTAGAAAACATTGCTATCTTGAGTGATCTTGGTGTTCGAACGGTCAACCGCTTTTTTGCCGGTGAAGATGTCAAGCTCAGTACGGTAGAACATATAACTAACCTTTTGGGTCTGGACTTTGCCGGAAATGAGACAATCACTTTAAAAGAGCTGCGTAAAAAACGTGCTAAAGAGAAAGCGCAGTTTATGGCGTCTCTTGTTCAAGGAACCTCTGCTCTTGAGATGCAGGGATTAGAGAAAAGCAGTTTAGAGAAAATCATTCGTAAATTCGAGCAGGAATTTTTAACGGGTGCATATAAAAACAGGTTGTGGGTAGCCTGATGATAGACAGTACAAAACCAATAGACGATGCCACACCGCTAGATGATATGTCCGGGTTGAAATTACCGGCGGGAAGATCGTATACACTCAAAGAGATCGATGTCAAAGAAGCTGAGAATATTGCTATGGCTATTTTAAAGTATCTCTCTGCGCCACCAAGTAAAAGAGAGGCACCATTTACCTATACTTGGTTGTTAACACTCCATGAAGAGATGTTCAGTGACGTTTGGGAATGGGCAGGTGTTCTGAGGCAGGTCGAACTCTCTATAGGTGTGAAAGCCTATATGGTTAACAGTGAACTAAAGAAGTTGGCAGATGATATCGCTTATTGGAACCTGCATAAGATGTTTGATGTTTATGAAACGGCTGCACGGATCCATCATAGGGCAGTACAGATACACCCTTTTCAAAATGGCAATGGAAGGTGGTCCAGGATGTTGGCTAACATCTATTTACGACAAAACAGCCTAATGCCGGTGAAGTGGCAAGAAGATCTTCTTGCGCAGGAAAACCCTAAGCGAGACGAGTATATTCAAGCTCTGAAAAAAGCTGACCGGAGTGACTATACTGATCTAATACAGATGCATCATAATACGTATTAGTCAAGGAATATAATTCGAGAAAGATCACGAATATTACGTTACCATACCCTTTATCTTCCAAACTTATTTAAGGCCTGTTCTATGAGTATCTTTGCTTTACAATCGCCTGCGGGCGGCTTTTTGGATGAAGACTTGGAACATTTTAACAAAACGTTTGACGACTGGTGTGTGCAGTTTGACAACTACGAAGATGCCAACATGATCGCTGAGAGCTTTGATCAAAGAACGAGTGTTGAGATCGTTGAGATCACACCGTTGAGCTTTCCGAAGTATTTCTTTCACAACCTCCAAGGCAATATTCATGCAACGCGGCAACTTGATGATAAGATCATCTGCATTGTCGAGCCGTTTATGGGCTCAAACTTTCGTATAGCCGTCTGCGACCTGAAGACGAAGAGTGTACACCTGACGCAAACACGTTATAGAAGTGCTTTGAGTGTAGAAGGCGCTTTTACACATTTTACGAATTGAT
>JBDLJE010000060.1:0-14589 GCA_039714575.1 Campylobacterota bacterium
TTAAAATAAATCTTTACCTATAATGCATGGCAATTATATAAAACAAAGGTATACAATGAAAATTGTCGTAATCCAAGGTCCAAATCTTAATATGTTAGGTGTTCGTGAACAGTCGATCTACGGACCAATGAAGTTAGAGCAGATCCACGCGCAGATGAAAGATTTTGGTGATAAGAACAACATGGAAGTTGAGTTCTTTCAGTCAAACCTAGAGGGTGAGATCGTTGACAAGATACAGGAGTGTTACGGCGACGCGAAGGGTATTATTATCAATGCTGCAGCATACACACACACTTCTATTGCGATCCGCGATGCGATCTCTGCTGTTGCGATCCCGACGATCGAGGTTCACATCTCCAACATCCACCGTCGTGAAGAGTTTAGAAAAGAGAACATGATAGCACCTGTATGTGCATCGTCTATTGTCGGTTTCGGTCCATTCGGATACCACCTTGCAATGCTCGGCATGAGCCAGATCATGCAAGAAGTTCAGGCAATGCAGGCACAACAAGCAGCGGCACAACAGCCGCAAGCGTAACTCTGTGGGGACTGTACGAAAGCTCTCTTCGACGCTTACACTTTATAAAGTGGCAGGCTTTCCTGCATCGTACAAAACCGCTACGCACTTTCGCCACCGCGCCATTATCGGCATCGGCGGCAACGTAGGTGACGTAAAACGGCGTTTTCAGCATCTTCTTCTTTTTCTCAGACGCCAACCTAATATTGCCGTGTTGCATACTGCACCGATTTTACAAAACCCGCCATTCGGTTACACCGATCAGGATGATTTTTTAAACTCGGTCATAGAAGTAAGTACCTCCATGCGCCCCAGAGAACTGTTGGAGTTTCTGCTTCGCAGCGAAAAACGTTTTGGGCGAAAACGCAGCTTCGCCAATGCACCACGCACGCTCGACCTCGATCTCATTTTTTTTGACAGAGTAAAGATGAACACCCCGAGACTGACACTTCCGCACCCGTATTGGTCTGAGCGCGAAAGCGTGGTGATCCCCCTTAAACTGCTGGGGAAAGGCTGATACATTAAAACAATCGTGGTAAAAAGACCCGTTTTATTCTCCTTGGGTTAATACCCTGACCCTCGGGTTGAAACCTTGTATGCGTTAAGAATGGATGCATAAAAGCCATAACAGGACCTTACTCTTATGTCATTTAGTACTTCCAGCAAGATACAGGAGATATGTATTCAAAGATGAAGCAGATAAGACTTTTCTGCCGGAGTGCCGTTATTACGATACAATGAGTTTGAACCAAGACCTAAGGCAAAGACGAAGTGCTTTGCCTTAAAGACCGGTAATAAGCAGTCAAAGGTGATGCTATGGGTAACAACAAACATGTCTCCAAAGAGGTCGTCAAACGGTATGTTCGCGACATTAAGTCTGCTGATGCCTGGAGTATGTTCAAGATCATGGCTGACTTTGTCAAAGGCTTTGACGAACTGGGAGAGCTTGGTCCTGCGGTCACTGTTTTTGGAAGCGCCAGGTTAAAAGAAGATAGCAAGTACTATGAAATGGCGGTTGAACTCGGAAAGAAGCTTGCTTCCAGGAAGTTCAGTGTATTGACCGGCGGCGGCAAGGGCATTATGGAAGCGGCGAACCGCGGTGCATTTGAGCACGGCGGGGTCGAGTCCATCGGTCTGAACATCGATCTGCCGTTTGAACAGACCCAAAACCCCTACACCACGAAAGAGGAGACCTTTGACTACTTCTTCTCACGCAAGGTGATGCTGGTCAAATACTCTCTGGCTTATGTCATCTTCCCCGGCGGCTTCGGTACACTCGATGAGCTTTTTGAAGCTCTGACCCTGGTACAGACCCGTAAAGTCGAGGGGGTGCGTATCTTTCTTGTGGGTGAAGACTTTTATAACCCGCTGATCGACTTTGTTGAAGAGTGCCTGATCTCCCATGACATGATCGACGCCGAAGATGTTGCACTGATGACCATCAGTGATGACCTGAACTACATAGTGAGCGAGATCGAAAAGTCGCTTGAAGTTCAGATCGAAGGCCTGAAAGAAGAGGGACTCGCCAACACTAAATACTACAAGATGCTTTCCAAGTACTTTGATGATCGCAAGATCAAGTCGGGGAAAGATTCGTAACACTCGTTTAAAAGCATAAATGTGATCAGTAAACGGCTGCTCTTGCTCTTGTATTCCTTTGCTAAACGAGCTAAATAGTAAGGATAGCCTCACGATTAGTCTCTTTTTGATATTATTACAGACAATAATTTATAAAACTCACATATCGGTGAGTCGAGAGCAGACAAGATGGCAAAAAAAAGAGTATTGATCGGAATGAGCGGCGGGGTGGATTCGACCGTCTCAACGATGTTGTTGCAAGAGGACGGCTATGAGGTAGAAGGCCTCTATATGCGTCTTCACTCAAAACCGGGTTACCATGAAGTCCATCAGGCACGCGCGCAAAAAGCAGCAGACTTCGCGGGTGTCAAACTTCATGTTCTGGACCTGGAAGAGACCTTTAAAGAGAAGGTCATCAACCCCTTTATCGAGACCTACAAAGAGGGCAAGACACCAAACCCGTGTGCACTTTGCAACCGCAGTCTGAAGTTTGGCGAGATGATGAAGTTCGCTGATAAGATCGGTGCGGACCTTTTGGCAACGGGACACTACATCCAGCATGACGGTACCTACTTGTTGCAGGCCGAAGATGACACTAAAGACCAGTCGTATTTTCTCTTTTACATTGACAAAGCTATCGTACCGCGTCTTCTCTTTCCTCTGGGAACACGCCATAAAAAAGATATTAAAGCCTATGCCGCCAAGATAGAAGGGCTGGAGTCGTTCGCATCACAGGCAGAGTCGAGCGAGATCTGTTTTGTCGAGACGACCTACACGGATGTGCTGAAAGATTATGTCGAGGTCGATAAGGTGGGTGAAGTCCTTGATGCCGAGGGCAATGTGGTCGGAGAGCATAAGGGCTACATGCACTACACCATCGGTAAACGAAAAGGGTTTACGGTCAAAGGGGCGCATGAACCGCACTATGTGACCAAGATCATTCCTGAGAAAAACCAGATCGTTGTCGGTCTGAAACCGGAACTTGAGTGTTTTGACGTTGAGCTTAAAAACATTAACATGTTTGACGACCGTACCAGTTTCGACACCACCGTAAAACTGCGATACCGCACTCATGCAGTGCCGTGCCATGTCGAGATCGCGGGAGAGAGGGCTGTTATCAAACTGGAAGAGCCGGTGCTTGGTGTTGCCTCTGGACAGGCCGCAGTCTTTTACGATGACAACAGACTCATCGGCGGCGGCTGGATCGTCTGATCCATAATTCTAATCCGTACTGTTTTAGGTACTTTGTATTGATACTCCTTTTTCTTTAACCACCCCTCAGACTCATACGATATAATTCCAATACTATATTATATTACCCTAAAAGGTGACCTATGCGCGGATATAAGATTTTTGCCGGTACTTCTTCTGTTGACTTTGCTCAAGCGATCTGTGAGACACTTGATGTTCCTGTAGCCAAGGCTGACGTTAAACGTTTTTCTGATGGAGAGATCTCTGTTCAGATCGCTGAAAGCGTTCGTGGACGCGACGTGTTTATCGTTCAGTCTACAGGCGCACCGTCTAACGACAACCTGATGGAACTGCTTATCATGACGGACGCTCTTCGCCGTTCTTCTGCCAGCTCTATAACGGCTGTTGTCCCTTACTACGGTTATGCGCGTCAAGATCGTAAAGCGGCACCCCGTGTTCCGATCACAGCCAAGCTTGTCGCTGACCTGTATGAGACTGCAGGGATCGACCGTGTTGTCACGATCGACCTTCACGCCGGTCAGATCCAGGGTTTCTTTAACATCCCGGTTGACAACCTTTACGGCTCTATTATTTTTAAAGAGTATGTTCAGTCTAAAAACCTTCCAAATCCTATTGTCGCTTCACCGGACATCGGTGGTGTAGCACGTGCACGTTACTTTGCAAAACAGTTGGGCCTTGAGATGGTCATCGTTGATAAACGTCGTGAAAAAGCGAACGAGTCAGAGGTGATGAACATCATCGGCGATGTTGAAGGCAAAGATGTCATCATCGTGGACGATATGGTCGATACAGCCGGGACAATGGTCAAAGCAGCAGCAGCGTTAAAAGGCAAGGGTGCAACGTCAGTCATGGCGATCGCTACTCACGGTGTCTTAAGCGGGAAAGCCTACAGCAATCTTGATAATGAGGCTTTGGATGAACTGTGTATCTCAGATACACTTGTGACTAAGCCGCATGACAGTATTACAGTACTTAGTGTTGCACCTCTTTTTGCCGAGGTTATCCGTCGTGTTTACCACAACGAGAGTGTCAACTCACTTTTTGCATAAAACTACAAATCTTGACGGCCTTGGCCGTCTCTTCGGAAACATATGAAAATAGAACACATTAGAAACTTCTCCATCATTGCCCACATCGACCACGGTAAATCGACCCTGGCGGACCGTATTATCCAAGAGTGTGGCTCTGTCAGTGATAGAGAGATGACCTCTCAGATGATGGACACGATGGACATCGAACAAGAGCGCGGTATCACCATTAAAGCACAGTCTGTTCGCCTTGACTACGTCAAAGATGGCAAGCATTACAACCTTAACCTTATTGACACACCGGGCCACGTTGACTTCTCTTACGAAGTAAGCAAGTCTCTTGCTTCGTCTGACGGTGCACTGTTGATCGTAGATGCGGCGCAGGGTGTTGAAGCACAGACGATTGCAAATGTCTATCTGGCACTGGACAATGATCTTGAACTACTGCCGGTCATCAACAAGATCGATCTTCCCGCTGCTGAACCAGAACGTGTGGCGGAAGAGATCGAGACAAGTATCGGTATCGATGCAACAGATGCGTTGATGATCTCGGCCAAGTCAGGCATCGGTATCCCCGAACTGCTTGAAGCTATTGTTGACCGCGTTCCGGCGCCTGAAGGCGACCCTGATGCACCGACTAAGGCGATCATCTATGACTCTTGGTTTGATCCGTATCTGGGTGCTTTGGCACTGGTACGTGTTTTTGACGGTCAGATCACTAAAAACCAAGATGTCTTGCTGATGAGTACAAAAGATCACCATCAGGTACTCGACCTGATGTACCCGCACCCGCTTAAACGTCAAAAGACAAAAGCGATCAAGACAGGTGAGATCGGGATCGTTGTCCTTGGTCTAAAAGATGTTGGCTCTGTCAATGTAGGTGATACGATTACCGATATGAAAGAGCCGACGGCTTCGCCGGTAGGTGATTATGAGCCGGCTAAGCCATTTGTCTTTGCCGGAATGTACCCGATTGACACAGATAAGTTTGAAGAGCTGCGTGATGCACTCGACAAGCTTAAACTCAATGACTCTTCATTGTCGTATGAACCGGAGACGTCGGTAGCACTTGGTTTTGGTTTCCGTGTCGGTTTTCTGGGTATGCTCCATATGGAGGTCATTAAAGAGCGTCTGGAACGAGAGTTCGGTCTCGACCTTATTGCAACGGCACCGTCGGTTGTCTACCATGTCCATATGAACAACGGTGATATGATAGAGGTTCAAAACCCTTCTGAACTGCCAGAGGTGAACCATATTGATCATATTGAAGAGCCTTATGTCCGTGCAACGGTCATTACTCCCTCAGAGTACCTGGGTAATGTGATGAATCTCCTTGTCTCTAAACGCGGTACACAAGAGAAGATGGACTACTTGAATGAAGAGCGTGTTTTACTGGAGTATTCTGTACCAATGAATGAGATCGTAGTCGGGTTTTATGACACCTTGAAGTCGATCTCTAAAGGGTATGCGTCATTTGACTATGATCCGATCGGTTTTAAAGAGGGTGATCTAGTCAAACTGGACGTTAAAGTCGCCGGCGATGTTGTCGATGCACTCTCTGTTATCGTTCCAAGAACATCAGCAGATATTCGCGGTCGAGCCTTGGTCAAAAACATGAAAGAGATCGTACCCCGTCAGCTTTTTGAAGTGGCGATCCAAGCCTCTTTAGGAAGCCGTATTATTGCGCGTGAGACGGTCAAGTCTATGGGTAAAAATGTTACGGCTAAATGTTACGGTGGTGATATCACCCGTAAACGTAAACTTCTTGAGAAACAGAAGGCGGGTAAAAAGCGCATGAAGTCTATCGGTAAGGTCAACCTGCCGCAAGAGGCGTTCATGTCCGTCCTCAAGATGGACTAACCAAAACTTCCAGCTTCGGTGCAATTTGCACTTCAGTTCACCTCTCGACGTACCGATGTACGCCTTCGGGATCACTTCAGCACAACTTACACCAAATCTGAAAGTTTTAAACTTATAATTGATATTTCTGTTATAATAGTGTAAAAAAGTTATAATTGATGAATACATATTTAAAAGAAACATTGTCATAAAATGAAATGTCTGCTATGTGCTTCTTGGTCATTACTTCATATCTGTAAAGCCTGTCAGGCTGAAAACCTCGAGCCCTCGTTCTATAAACGCAAGATCCGCGGAAACATCAACGTCTACTCTTTTTACAAATACAGAGACATTGAAAAACTGCTCCACACCAAACACACTGACCTTGGTCACTATATCTATTCCATTTTGGCGAAGATAGCTTTTAGCCGTTTTGCAATGAACTTTGATTTTGAAGAGGATGTCGCTTCATTGGGTGTTGATGAACACGTAAAACATGGCTACTCGCATACCGCTGTTTTAAATAAAGCACTGAAGTCTGAACATATCCATCCGCATTACAACAAGGTCGTAGCGGGGAGCAAAGATACCTACTCAGGCAAAAGTTTTCAGTACCGTCTTCTGCATCCGCGCAAGTTTCAAGTCAAGCCTTTTAAAGAGCAGTTTGTTATCTTGGTAGATGACATAGTCACTACAGGGATGACATTGACACAGGCTGTTGAAGCACTGGAACAGGAGGACAAAGAGGTTCTCTTCTGCCTGACTATTGCGGATGCTGAGAAGAAGTGATATATCAGGCCTGTAAAAAGGCGAGTATCTCCTCTTCGCTTCCTCGAAAGATGATGGGGATAGGACTCTTCTCTATCTGGTAGTAATACATAGGGTCGTAGTACTCTTCGAGAAGCAGCTGTACCCACTCTTTGTGGGCTTCGGTCTTGCCGCTTACTTGCTGAACTTTAAAGGCGTTGTCAAGCACTCTCTTTAGGTGCAGGTAGCGTTCACTGCCGAGTCGCCTTTGAATACGGCTGAGGTTGCCGTGCATCTCTTCAAACCACTTCTCATCGCCTTCTTCATGGTAGTGTCTGTTATACTCGACTAAAGAGGCGGTGACATACTCATTAAAGGTGATCTGTACACGGGTCTCAATAGGGGCTTCCAAGATGACAAGACTTGCCTGTTGCATGTTCTCAAAGACAGGCTTTGGGATGAAGACTTTACCGATATTATGACTTTCATGCTCAATGACGAGTTGCTTGTGGCCTTCATTTTCATGACGGATAAGTTCGTAGGCAAGACGGTCTTCAAAGTCTATCTGTGTGGGTTGTGGCGTTGTGAAACGGCCAAAAGAGGAGCCTCTGTGGTTGGCAAGTTCTTCGAGGTCGATGGCGTTGTTGAGCTTATGGATAAGCAGTGTCTTGCCTGTACCGGTGGTGCCGCCGATGATGATGGTCTCTGCTTCGTCACTGATACGTTCCGACTCCTCTATAAGAAAGCGGCGAAAGGCTTTGTAGCCGCCTTTTAGACGAGGGAGGGTGATGCCGGCTTCTGCCAGCCACTCCTGAGATATCTTGGAACGCTGTCCCCCGCGAAAACAGTAGAGATAGGCATCAGGATACTGATGCATAAACTCCTGCCAGGCTTGTACACGCCCCTCTTTGACCTTTCCCTGAATAAGCTCATGACCGAGTTTTACAGCCTCATCATTACCTGCCTCTTTGTACCGAATACCGATTAGATGGCGCTCTTCATCGTTCATAAGAGGTAGATTTGTCGCGGTAGGAAATGCTCCCTTTTCAAACTCTACTGGAGCACGAACATCGATGAGTGGACGTCTCTCTAAAACGATAGTACGAAAGTCATCTGTCAGAGGCAGTGACAATTTAGACAACCTCTACGTAATGTTCTGAACGCTGTTTTGTATGACCAATTGAGTTTAGCACAAGTCCGGCAGATTTAGTGATCTTTAAAAACTCTTCCACACTCTCTTTACGAACAGCACAAAGAAGACCGCCGGAGGTCTGTGCATCACAGAGGATGTCCTGCTGTGTTGCTGTCATCGGAGCTATCTTGTGACCATAACTCTCAAAGTTACGACGTGTTCCGCCAGGTACACACTCCATCGCTAAGTACTTCTCAACGTTGTTTAAAAGAGGGACGTCACCAAAACGGACGAGTGCACTTATGTCACTTCCTTCGCAGATCTCAGTCAAGTGTCCAAGCAGTCCAAACCCTGTTACATCTGTCAATGCCGTTACACCTTCAAGTTGTGATATCTCTGCCCCGATCTTGTTAAGTGTACACATCGCATCAATAGCGACTTGGATGTCACTTTCTGAGATCTTGTCCTGTTTTTGTGCGGTGGTCAAGATACCGATACCCAGTGGTTTGGTCAAAAAGAGTTCACAATCTGCTTCAGCAGTGTCGTTACGTTTGATGTTCTTGTTCTCCGCGATCCCGGTGACCGCAAGACC
Organism: Campylobacterota bacterium; assembly: GCA_039714575.1. GTDB lineage: Bacteria > Campylobacterota > Campylobacteria > Campylobacterales > Sulfurimonadaceae > Sulfonitrofixus. The sequence continues at coordinate 8,646 of JBDLJE010000060.1, forward strand.
GAAGATAGGCTCCGGCGAGTCGATGCTGTGACCGCCGGCAAGAGGAACTCCCGCATCTTCACAGACCGCGCGACCACCGTCAATGACCTTTTGTGCCACATCAGCGTCCAGTTTGTCGATCGGCCAGCCAAAGATGGAGATAGCCATCAGCGGCTTACCGCCCATGGCATAGATGTCACTGATGGCATTGGTCGCAGCGATACGCCCGAAGGTAAAAGGGTCATCCACGATGGGCATAAAGAAGTCAGTGGTACTGAGAACAGAAGTTCCGTTACCAAGGTCAAAAGCGGCAGCATCATCGTTAGTAGCATTTCCTACCAGCAGTTCCGGGTGTTCGATGGTCTCTCTAGATGTCTCAAGGATCTGTTCAAGCAGTTTAGGTGAGATCTTGCATCCGCATCCTGCACCGTGACTGTATTGGGTTAGTTTGACTTCTTCCATGAGGACTCTTTATAGTTGATTTATTAGTAGGCTAATCATAATCCTGCTTCACTAAAAGGGCACTGTATTAATACGATAATGGTATGATTTATAGAAATACTTTGCAAGGATGCATTATGAAAGAGCTAAAGGTTACTGTTCCTCACTATAAAACACTTGCGTTACGGCATGTCGTTGTGGATTATAACGGGACACTGGCTGAAGACGGTGAGCTCAAAGAAGAGGCAAAACTGCTGCTTAATGACCTGGTCTTGCATTATGAAGTCCATGTCATCACCTCGGACACCTTTGGCAGTGTCAAAGAGCAGTTGGACAGTTTTGACGTTACGATCAGGGTCTTGGAAAGTGATGATCACACTGCTGAAAAAGCGTCGTACATCAACGAGCTTGGCAGTAAACACTGCGCTGCGGTAGGTAATGGCAACAATGATGTGCAGATGCTTAAAAAAGCAGAACTTGGCATCGCCTTGATAGGCGACGAGGGGTGCAGTACGCAGACCCTGCTAAACAGTGACATCATCTGCAGTTCTATAGACGATGCCCTGAAACTGCTGCTTAGCGAGAAACGGCTTATTGCGACACTGCGAAAATAGACTCAGGTCCGGTTTGGGTAAGGTTCTCGCATACTCATACGTGTATCGATAATAGCATGTCCGATGGTAAAGTGGTACATCGTCTGAAAAGTGTCATCCTCAAAGCCTAACATACGGTGCATCACATCATCAAGGTAACAGCCTATACCTGTAGCATCCAGACCGAGGGCTGTTGCTTCGAGGTAGAGCTGTTGACCTAATTCACCGCACTCCCAATAGAGCTCTTTATACTCATGTGCACCATAGGTCTCTATGGGTTCTTTGAACTGAGTGATCATGCCTAAAGAGAAGGCACTGTCGCCGGCAATGTCCTGTGAACAGGAGATAAACTTGGCTTGGGAACGGAAGTCCCCCTTCTCAAGAAGATAGAGGTTTCTTATCTCTTGCTTTTGCCAGAGAAAATCGTTTCGTGTCAGGCGTTTAAGGGCACTTCGGTGTTCGTTGTTGCGAATATAGAAGTACAGTCCTGACTCTAGGGTCTCTACATCATGCACAAATATAACAAAATGTACACGTTCTCTATAGGTGTCGACCGGTGCTTTGACAGCGTTTAATATCTGCGTAAACTGCTCTAGGGAGATGTGTGTTCGGGCAAAGTCCATTGCCTGTGCACTGCGGCGCTTTAAGATCACCTCTTTAACACTTTTATCGTTCGCCGTACGCTCAAGAGTAGATGTCTGAATGTCAAGTCTGGGTATAGAGGCTGTATTGACCTGAACTGCTTTTATGGCAAGATCGACCGCTTCCCAAGGGTGGTGGGCACGGCTTAAGAGATTTGCCTTGCCTTGATACTGCAGGGGAATATCGTTGAGCAGTTGCGATAGGTCATGTCTGTTTTTTGCGGATCCACCGATATGCAGGAGTGTCTGTGCTATCTCCGGTTCACTTTCATGGTAACGGTTATGTTGGTCAAGACCGACCACCCTTTCAAGCTCACTGATCGCCAAGGTCTCAACCTTAGACGTTTGAAGGCCCAAGATCTTTGCACTCACTTTAACCGCTTTGAGAGCATGTCCGAGGTCTAAGTTGACATAGCGAAAACAGCGTTCGCCATACTTCCACATCTCTCGCCAGGTGATGGAGCTGAGAGCGACAAAGTAACCGTGCTGTTTCTGTTCTCTCCAGTAGTTGGTGTCAAATTCAGCCAATACCTCCAAGGCGTGCTCTTTAACAGCGTAGTGTGCGATGACACTTCTGTCTGAGACACCTTTTAGCGGTGGTATGATGATAGTGGCTTCAGTGGGCTGCAGGTTGCCGCTAGACGCGTTGCAACGCAGTGCCCAGCAGTCACTGCCCATACATTTCCATGCTGCAATACCGAGCGAGAATTGAAAGAGTTGTGCGATGGACTCGAGTGTAAGCGGTGCTGAAGGAATGTGTGCTTCGCTCATAACAGCGTTGTAGCTCATCGTCGGATTATCGAAAGCCAGAGGCAGCTTGATCAGCCGTGCCCCTTCGTAACGTCGAAACGGGTCAGGCTGTGTTGCCCAGTCCATATACCCTAAAGATGCTGCGTAGCGCTTTGGGTGATGCTTGGTACGTTGGTGATAGTCAAAAACGGTAGCGCTGTTATTCATCTCCTTATGTTACCCGAGTGAGGTGAAACGGCACTTGAAAAGAATTTATAGCAAGATGGATTAAGAAAGTGAAAAAGTAAATGGATTGATCTGTTTTGTCTATGTTCTTGGTCTGTATATGTGCAAAAAGAGCGATACATTGATAGGGTACAGAGTGAAACAATCCAATTATTTCCCTATTTATAGGGCTGCGATAGATATGAGTCTAATAGACTAAAGCATAATTAGTCTATTGCTGTAAGGTATTACTTGACAGTAAATGACTCATGTGTTATAATTTGTCCAGAATTCAAGAAAGGAGTCACTAATACATTATGTCTGAAGAGAAAAAGAATGAAGAGACACAATCGATAGAAGAGGAACTCGAAGAGCAGCTAGAAGCTCACGAAGAGTCTGAAGTCGAAGAGGTCGAAGATGAGTTAGTCACTTTACAAAACGAAGTAACTGCGCTGCAAGATAAGTATGCACGGGTACATGCTGACTTTGACAACATCAAGAAGCGTCTTGAACGTGAGAAGTATCAGGCACTTGACTATGCAAACGAGAAATTTGCAAAAGACATCATCCCGGTATTAGATGCACTTGATGGGGCAATTAAAGCCAAAGATATGGAAGCTGACCCCGAGACACTGCTTGAAAAAGTGAGTGAAGGCGTTGAGCTGACTATGAAACAATTTTTAAGCGTACTTGAAAAACACGGTGTGACAGCGGTAAACGAAGACGAACCGTTTGATCCGAATATTCACCACGCGGTCCAGCAGATTGACAGCCCTGATCACGAGAGTGGTCAGATCGTCAGTACCTTCCAAAAAGGGTACAAATACAAAGAACGAACCTTGCGCGATGCAATGGTCGTAATTGCGAACTAGTTCGCAATCAATTAAAGAAACAAGGTTTCGCGGGCTTCCTGCCGAAGGAAATTCAGCGTTAGCGCAGGTGACGGAATTACTTCCGGCGCCGTAATAAAATAGATGAAGGGGTTCCCTTCATTTTATGAAATAAAATTAAGGAATTAAATTATGAGCAAAGTAATCGGGATAGATTTAGGAACAACAAATTCATGTGTCGCAGTTTATGAGGGTGGTGAAGCGAAGATCATCCCTAACAGCGAAGGTAAGAACACAACACCGTCAGTAGTCGCATTCACGGACAAAGGCGAGGTACTTATAGGTGACCCGGCAAAACGTCAGGCGATCACTAACCCGGAAAAGACGATCTCTTCTATTAAGAGAATCATGGGTCTTATGATGGACGAAGAGACAGCTAAAGAGGCACATGACAAGGTAACATACAACATTGTCAATAAAGATGGTTCAGCAGCGGTCGATGTTGCCGGTAAGGTCTACACGCCACAAGAGATCTCTGCAAAGATCCTTACTAAACTAAAAGAGGATGCTGAAGCGTACATCGGCTCTACAGTAACTGACGCGGTTATTACCGTTCCTGCATACTTCAATGATGCACAGCGTAAAGCGACTAAAGATGCAGGTACGATCGCCGGTCTTAACGTTCTTCGTATTATCAATGAGCCGACTGCTTCTGCACTGGCGTACGGTCTTGAGTCTAAGGCTGAAGAGAACGTACTTGTCTATGACCTGGGCGGTGGTACGTTCGACGTTACGGTACTTGAGATCTCTGATGGTACATTTGAAGTTCTTTCAACAGACGGTAATGCATTCCTGGGTGGTGACGACTTTGACAACAAGATCGTTGACTATCTGAATGAAGAGTTCAAAAACTCTCACGGTATCGAGCTTAAAAACGACAAGATGGCACTTCAGCGTCTTAAAGATGCTGCTGAAAACGCTAAAAAAGAGCTTTCAAGCGCAACTGAGACGGAGATCAACCTGCCGTTTATCACGATGACAGAAGCGGGGCCACAACACCTTGTGGTAAAGCTTACTCGTGCCAAGTTCGAAGGTATGATCGCCGATCTTGTAGAAGAGACGATCGATCATATCAAAGTTGCAATGAAAGAGTCTGATCTTGATAACAATGAGATCAGAGAGATCATCATGGTTGGTGGTTCTACGCGTGTTCCTATGGCGCAAGAAGCGGTCAGCAAGTACTTCGGCGGCAAAGATCTTAACCGTGGTGTTAACCCGGATGAGGTTGTTGCTGCAGGTGCTGCTATTCAGGGTGGTGTTCTTCGTGGTGATGTCAAAGACGTTCTTCTTCTTGACGTTACACCGCTTTCACTTGGTATCGAGACACTTGGCGGTGTTATGACTAAGATCATTGAAAAGGGTACGACTATTCCTGTTAAGAAATCTCAGGTCTTCTCAACAGCAGAAGACAACCAGCCTGCAGTATCTATCTCTGTAGGTCAAGGTGAGCGCGAGTTCGCTAAAGACAACAAGTCTCTTGGACTGTTTGAGCTTGGTGACATTCCGGCTGCACCACGCGGTGTGCCGCAGATCGAAGTGACATTTGACATCGATGCCAATGGTATCTTGACAGTAAGTTCTACTGACAAAGGTACCGGCAAGTCTCAGTCTATCACTATCTCCGGTTCATCTGGACTGAGTGAAGAAGAGATCGAGAAGATGGTTCAAGATGCTGAGAGCCATAAAGCAGAAGATGGAAAGCGTAAAGAGCTAGTCGACCTGCGCAACCAGGCAGATGCACTTGTTGCTCAGACTGAGAAGACTCTTGGTGAGGCTGGTGAAGATATTGATGCAGAAGAGAAAGCAGCTATTGAAGCAGCAATCGCTGACTTGAAAGAGACACTAAAAGATGAGTCTGCTACGAAAGAGACAATTGAAGAGAAAGTCAAAGCACTTACAGAAGCGAGCCACAAAATGGCAGAGCGTATGTACCAAAAAGAGCAGGGCGGCGAAGCGGCTGATCAAGGCGCTAAAAAAGCTGATGACGATGTCATCGACGCTGAGATCGACTAACCATAAAAAAACAGCTTTGAGCTGTTTTTTCCCATACAGAGAATTCTCCTGAAACTTCCTCTAAAATTCAGTAAAAAATGCTACAATCCATAATAAATCATAATATCAGGATGGAGTAGAGCATGTTTAAACTTTTAGTTATATCACTTTTTGCAGCGGTCACACTTTATTCTGCGCCGATTCATAAAGCGGCGGCAGATGGCAATATCAGAGCTGTGAAGTTTGAGCTTTTTGACGGCATTGATATTAATCTTCAGAACAAACATGGTCAGACAGCTCTGATATTAGCTGTCTATAATGAACATCTTGACATGGTCGAGCTTCTTCTTAGAAAAGGTGCTAAGACCAATATTGAGATGAACAATGGACAGACCGCTATCTTTACAGCTGCCTACCTGGGTAAGAACAAGATGATCGTGAGCCTATTGGAAAA